>JBBKXQ010000145.1:0-2778 GCA_037969565.1 Acidimicrobiales bacterium
TGATCCGAGATCTCGAAGGCTTCGCCCCCGTGGTCAAGGCCCTCACCGGGCACTGAGTTTCAGCTGGCACTGAGTTTCAGCTGGCACTGACTCCACGACTGGCGGTCGACGCTGCCGACAACGGCGTCTCCGAGTGGCCATCGCCGATCCACCCGAGGGAGAAGAGGCCTTCCGCTTGGTGGCTCGTCGGTCGCACGCTGCAACCCGTGCGAAAGGCAGCGCTGAAGCAGGAACGATTCGTGGGAACCGCCAACCCTCGTGGCCGTTGATCTCGGCCCCGTTTCTAGGTGATCTTGTCTCCGTCTGATCGGCGACTCGCGAGGAACGCGCCACCGACGACCAACACGATGCCGACGAGGGCGAGCGGCGCCACCGTGTCGCCGCGGAACGCGACGCCGAGGCCGAGCGAGATCACCGGGATGAGGTACGTGATGAAGCTCGCCCGCGTCGAACCGACTCGGCCGACGAGGCTGCCCATGATCGCGAACGCCACGCCCGTACCGAGAACACCGAGCACGACGACGGCCACGAGCGGGCCGAGTTGCCAGTCGGCGTCACCGAGGTCCCAGAGGCCGTAGGGGAGCGTCCAGACAGTGGCGAGCGCGAGCATCTTCGCCATCAGGTTCATCGACCCGTACCGTTGTTGCATCGGGCCGGCCAGGTTGAGGGCGAAGCCGTAGCAGACGGTCGCGAGCAACACGAGGCCGACACCGAGCGCCTGGCTGGAGCCATCACCGATCGACGGCACGCTGATGAGCACGACGCCACTGAAGCCCACCCCGATGCCGACGAGTTGCGCACCACGCGGGGGTTGGCCGAGCAGCACGGTCGCAACGATTGCCACGAAGATCGGTGTGCCGCCGTTGAGCAACCCGGTGACCGCGGAGTTGATGTGCTGCTCGGCGATCGGGAACAGTGTGAACGGGACCGCGACCCACAGCACCGACAGCACGAAAAGCTTGGCGCGATCCTCGGGCGCGATCCGATCGTGGCGGCGTGGGAGTACGGCGAGCGCCACTGCGCCGAGTGACACACGCAGCAACGTGATCAATCCCGGAGGGAATGCGTCGAGGCCGATCGCGATGAACAGGAATGACGATCCCCAGATGCCCGCAACGGCGAGGAAGAGCGTCCAATCCTGTGCTGCGAACGAGCCGTCGTTGGCCGCCGACGTGGCCGTGAAGAGCTTCTTCGTCCCCGTCGGTGGTGCAGTCACGACGGCAACGTAACAACGTGATGTCCGCGACGCTCGCTGGCGGCTAGGTGATCTCGGAACCGTCGAGCCGGTAGGTGCGGACTCGTCCTCCGGCATCACGGATCGATCGGAACCTGCCGTTTTGTTTGGCCAGGTTGTGACGTTTGCATTTGGGACTGCCGTTCCAATGCTCGGTGGGGCCACCCCTCGAGAATTCTTCGACGTGATCGATTTCGCATCGACTGAGTGGTTCGATGCACGACGGAACATCGCACCCGATGTTTCGGTCTCTGGCCAAGATGGCTTCTCGCAACGCCCCTTTGAAGAAGCGTTTGGGCTTTCCGACATTGGTGAGGATGTTCTTGCCGTCGAGCACGATCCGCATCACCTGGCCGAGTACGGCGAGTTGATAGGCCTCGGATGGAGCGATCGATGTGCCGTTCTCGAGGCTGCAGACTCGCTTCTTCAGATCGGTGATCGACCGATCAGGCCGTGAGATTCCGAGCTGGCGGGCCGTTTCATCGACCAGGGTTTGATCATCGACGAGCACCTTCACCAGCGCCCGCACCGGCGGACCGAAGGTGAAGGCATCACCAGAGCCGGCCCCGGCCATGATCAGCAGGTGCACGGCCTCGGCCAGCCGCTCTTCGTTCGTGCGCCGTAGGTTCGAGCCGGCGTGGGCCTCGCCGTACTTCTCGGCGGCTTCGGCCCAGTCTTGGGCGAAGAGCCGTTCGCGCACCACGTCGATCACGCTGTTCTGCAACGCAGCCCGCACGGGATCGAGAACCTGTTCGAGGTGGGCGTTGCCTTCGTAGTCTTGATAGCGCCGTGCGCCGACCTTGTTGAGACGACGATCGACGAGCTCATCTTCCTGTTCGGGAGCTACCAGCCCGCGCCATTGAGCGAGTTGCTCTTTCATCAGGCGAAGGGTTGAGTCCCAAACGCAGGCGAGAAGCGCTTCCTCGTGCTCCTGGAGTAGATCGCAGAGGAACACATCGTCGGCCATGTCGAACCAGAGTTCGGCTTGGTCCCAATTCATCTCGCCCTTCGCCAGCGCCACCGCCAGGCGGGGGAAGCAGCGAGTGAGTTTGCGGGCTTGTTTGATCCGTTTCCGGCAGCGTGTGAGGGGCTGGCCCGTGCGATGGGCGATCGCGACCGAGGGGCTCTTGGCCTGGTCGAGCTCGTGGAGATCTCGACCGTCGTAGGCCCCGAGGAGTTTGGCCTGAGCCGTGGTGAGCCGGCTTTGGGCCAGTGCGAGCTTCTCGACACCGTCGAGGATCTCGGCATCGGAGAGGCCGGACAGCAGCACGTCGAGCCCTTCGAGGTCGCTGAAGACCTCGTCGATCGCTTGGTGCACCGCCTCCGCCGTCATCACTGCCACTACCTCCGCCAAAGAGTTCAGTAGGTTGATACTAGAACGCATGTTCGTGCTTTGCAAGCTTTTTTTCGCTTTACGTGTCTCTGCTGAGAAATAAGCGCAAATCATCGCCACGGCACGCAAAGCGCGCCAAAGCAGCCGACCATCGGCGGGGGCCGCCTCTGACGATGGCGTCAGGCCGCTGCTGGGTTCAGGGCTGCAGGGG
>JBBKXQ010000146.1:0-20418 GCA_037969565.1 Acidimicrobiales bacterium
TTACCCGATCAGGTCCGAGGCTACGAAGAACTCAAACTGCGTCGCATCACTGAGTACCGGGCCGCATTGGCCACTGAACTGTCCCAGTACTGAAACTGTCGCAGTACTGAGCTGTCGCATTACTGAAACTGTCCCAGTACTGAGCTGTCCAGTACTGAGCTGTCCAGTACTGAGCTGTCCAGTACTGAGCTGTCCAGTACCGAGCTGTCCAGTACAGGGCGGTCCGGCGACTCATCGGTCCAACATTGGGCCAACAATCGAGATCAGATGATGCCGTCGGCCCGCAGCGCTTCGATTCGGGCTGCGTCGTAGCCGAGCCGCTTCAGCAGCACTTCGTCGGTGTGCTCGCCGAGGAGTGGCGGAGCGTTGCGGTATTCGATCGGCGTTTCGCTCATCTTGATCGGGTTCGCCACACCGGGTGCGGTGCCGGCGGTGGTGTGAGGGAGATCGATCCGACCACCACGATGCTGGAGTTGTGGTTCGTCGAAGACATCAGCGACCGTGTTGACCGATGCCGACGGGACACCGGCTGCGGGAAGCACGGTGAGCCAGTGCTGCTTCGGCTTCTGCACGAGTGCGGCGTTCAACTCGGCGACCAGCAATTCGCGATGAGCAACCCGAGCCGCGTTGATTACGAACCGCTCGTCATCGATGAGATCAGGGCGGTTGATGGTTTGGCACAATGTGGCGAATTGACGGTCGTTGCCAACGGCGATGATGAAGGAACCGTCGGATGCGTCGAACGATTGGTACGGCACCAGGCTCGGATGCCACTCGCCCGTCCGACCCGGGGCGACGCCGCCGATCAGAAAGCTTGTGGCCTGGTTGGCCAGCATCGCGGTTTGCGAATCGAGCAACGCAACGTCGATGTACTGACCCCGACCCGTCACCGAGCGACGAAACAGCGCGGCCAGTACTGCGACGGTGGCGTACATTCCGGTACTGAGGTCGGAGATGGCGATTCCGGCCCTCGTCGGAGGACCGTCGGCCGACCCGGTCACGCTCATCACGCCGCTGAGCGCTTGAGCCAGGTAGTCATATCCCGGCTCCGCGGCTCGGGGGCCGGTCTGGCCGAAACCGGTGATGGAGGCGTAGATGAGCCCGGAGTTGAGCACCTTCAGATCTTCGTAGCCAAGGCCCTTTCGGGCCAGATCGCCCACCTTGAAATTCTCGAGGACCACGTCGGAGTCCGCGGCCAGGCCACGGACGATGTTCTGTCCTTCCGACGAACCCAGATCGATCGTGATCGATTGCTTGCCACGGTTTGCGGCCAGGTAATAGGAAGACTCGGTACCGGGGCTGCCATCGGCGTTACGGAGCCAATGGGGTCCCCACTGGCGAGTGTCGTCTCCAACGCCGGGCCGTTCGACCTTCACGACCTCGGCCCCGAGGTCGGCCAGAAGTTGGCCGCACCAGGGTCCGGCCAGAACTCGACTCAGATCAAGAACACGAATTCCGTCGAGCGCACCAGTCATGGCCCGATCATGCCAGGCAACACCGCATTTGCGAGAAGCGAGATCGTGTCTGATTTGTTCAGGACGCGCTGGGATGGAGCTGCGGTTCGTATCCCGCGGCCAAAACGGCGACCGTGGATGCGGGGGTGATCACCTCGACCCGGCGAGGCGGCAGATCTTCACGCGGTCCGTAGCCGTCGAAGCTCCACTTGCGCATGGCACCGTCGACGATGAGGTACGCGTCACCGTCGAATCGGATCATGGCGCCGGCAGGAAGTTCGGTCGCCGGGGCCGAACGGCGGACCGTGCCCTCTTCACGGAGTTGCCGGTCGATCTGGGCCGTGCGCTGCTCGGCATCAACCGCCTCGTTCCAGGTTTCTCGGAACGCTTCCAGCGACTTGCGGCGGCAACGATTACAAGGCCGAAAACCGGCAGCGAGCGCCGTGGCCTCGTCGAGGAAGAAGAGCCGTTCGTACTTCTGATCGTCCCGAGCCCACTTGGGATCCATCTCACAAACAATCCACGAATCACCGTAATCACGGTTGCCGGTGAAGGTCGCGGCTCGGTGATTGTTGAGCTGGTGCCCCTCGCCGTAGGGATCGATCTGGTTGTGCCTGCGCATCCCCAGAGTCTGCCCGCTCAGGCGACCGGTGTGGTGCGGTTTTCCGGACGAGCATCGGCGAAACGATCGATGTGTCGGAGTGCGGGGAAGAACACCCAGAACCCCCCGACCACAGCGAGGGTGCCGAATCCTCCGAGCATGACGGCACCAACGAGCCCGAACAGGCTCGCCGTGACACCCGACTCGAACGCCCCGAGCTCATTGCTCGCCCCGATGAAAACACTTTCGAGTGCAAGCACCCGACCCCGCATGCGTTCCGGCGTGGCGAGTGGAACCAACGTGGCCCGGATGAACACGCTGATCGAATCGGCCCCACCGAGAATCACGAGGGCAAACATGGCGACGACGAAGTTCGTGGTCACACCCAGGAGAAGCGTTCCCAATCCGAAAACACCGACCGAAATGAGCAGCACCCTTCCCACCTGACGAGACACGGGTCGCCAGGCAAGCCCGAGGGTCACCACCGATGCACCGATCCCGACCGCGGCCCGCAGCCATCCGAGTCCGACGGCACCAACCCCGAGCCGTTCGTCGGCGATCGCTGGCAAGAGGGCGACGGCACCGCCGAGGAGCACGGCGAAGAGATCGAGGAGAATGGCCGACCCGACGATCGGGGCTTCGCGGATGAACCGGAGTCCTTCGAAGGCATCTCGGATTGCCTGCCGTCCCCCGGACCCGTCGGTGACCAGACGTTCCACGCCCGAAGACGGGATTGCCATCATGGCCACACCGGCCCCGAAGAACATCACGCCCAACACGACATACGGAAGCGTGATGGCCGCAGCGAAGAGGAAACCGGCCAGGACCGGACCGATGATGATGCCGGACTGCCAACTCACCGAGCTCAGAGCGACGATGCGCTCAGCGAGGTGAACCGGTGCGAGATCGATGGGAAGCGCTCTCACAGCCGGCCGTTCGAACGCTCGGATCACGCCGAATCCGAACATCAAGGCGTAGATGGGAAGCACCTCGGTGGGATCCGTGGCGATGTAGAGAAAGAGGAGCACGCTGATGACAGCGAAGCCGATTCCTCCGAGGGCGCCAACAATTCGACGATCGAAGCGATCGGCAACCGAGCCGGAAAACGGGGCGAGGAAGGCAGTCGGGAAGAACTCAGCCAGTCCGAGCAGCCCGAGGCTCAGCTCGTCGCCGGTCATGTCGAAAACCTGCTTGCCGATGATGGTGACCAAACCGGCGGCGGCGGCAGAGTCGAAAACTCTCGAGACGAGCAGAATCCAGATCGATCGGGGAATTTTCTGATGATCGGGACGGTCCATCAGCCGAGAATCGTGCCGTACATCTCGCCGAGGGGATCAGAAATGAGCTCGAGTCGCTCTCCATCGGGCCCGCTGAAGTACAGCGAAGAATCGCTGAGGTTGAGCAGCTCCACGCCCTCATCTGTGAGCCGGCTGCGGAGCAGCTGCCAGCGATCCTCGGGCACCGAGATGGCCAGATGGTGAAGGCCGCCCAGCACTTCTGCGTACTTGCCGAGATCGAGACCGGGAAAATCGAAGAAGGCCAGCGAGTTGCCATTACCGATGTCGAAGAAGAAATGGGTGGAGCCCTCGTAGTCACGATTCTCGAACAATTCGGTCAACGGAAACTCGAGGACGTCTTGATAGAAGCGGATCGTTCGCTCGACATCGGTGGACAGGAGCGCCACGTGATGGACCCCACGCGCAGACGAGGGCGGACGCTCGGCCGAGGGCCGGAGATGTTTACCCCGCATGGCATCCCACTCAGCCGTTCGATCAACCGGACCGCCAACAGTTGGCTCTTCAGTCATTTCGGTCTCCGAGGTTCTGACCAGTTGGGTGCGGACCCGCACCATATTTCAGATCTCAACCTGTAACCGAGTCGGCCGACAGGACCGCTGTGCCGCGTTCTGCAACCACCTCGTCTTCCATGGGTTCGACGCGTGCGAACGGCAGCAAGATCGTCGAACACAACGCGCTCCTCTTTGCCGGATCGATCGTTGCGTCGGTGCTCAATTACGCATTCAACCCGCTTCTGAGCAGGCTTCTCTCCGTCGCTGAATTCGGTGAAGTCCAGGCTCTGAGCGCGCTGGCCGTTCAGCTCATGGTCTTCTTCACCGTGATCCAGGTCTTGGTCGTCAACGTCATCAGCAACGAGGACCGGTCCGACGCCAGACAGAATTTCATCGAGGCACTCGAATCGGCGCTGCTGCGGGTCGGTTTCGCCGTTGCCGTGTTGGTTGTTGCCTTCTCCGGAGTGATCAGCGAGGCGCTTCAGCTCGAGTCTCGGTTACCGATTCTCTTCCTCGCCCCACTCATCGCCGTTGGCGGAATCCGGACCTCCCGGGCCGGCCTGCTCCAGGCCGAACAAGACTTCGTCGGCTATTCGATCGTGGAAATCATGGGGTCAGCCTCGCGTCTCGTTCTGGCTGCATCGCTCGCTGCCTTCGGTTTTGGCAGCACCGGGGCCACGGCTGGTTTGGTGCTCGCCACACCCCTGGCGGCGCTGACCGCGACGAGTCTGTGCCGTCGGGATGGCTTGTTGCGGTCGTCAACTCGAAGACTCCGGGTCGGTGTCGACGGCCTCGCTGCGCTTCGGCCCCACGCCCGCTTCGCCTTGCTGAGTGGATGGGTGGCGTTGATCATCTCTGTTCTGGTGAACGGCGACAGCATCGTCGCAAAGTTCGCGTTCTCGCCCGAAGACGCCGGCCTGTACACCGGCGTGGCCGTGATCGGACGAATCCTGTTCTTCCTCACGGCATCGGTGGCGGCCGTGTTGATCAGCTCGGTCAAGCTGTCGGCAACGCCAGCGGCCAACGTCAGGGCGCTCGGACAATCGGCCGTCCTGTTGATCATTCCTGCACTTCTCGTACTGGGCGTCTTCGTGTTCAATCCTGACGTCACGATTCGTTTCCTGGTCGGCGCTGAATACATCGCGTATGCCGATCTGCTGCCGGTGCTCGGCGCCGCGATGATGGCGATTTCCCTCGTGAATCTCATTCTCGTGTATCACGTCGCATTGCGGGACAACGGCGCCGCCGTCGCCGCCACGATCGGCATTTCCTTGACCGCAGCGGTGATCGCAGTGCACCACGAGGATCCGTCGGCGCTCGCTCGATCGGTATTGATCGGAGCCGGGCTGACGCTATTGCTCTGTGTGTCGTGGACGGTGCGCTGGAATCTCCTGCGCAGCGCCGAACCGACGGTCTGAACCGGCGGTGCTGATCCGGTCGGGCTGCGAAGTCGGCTTCAAGAAAGCAGATCTCGAACGCGCTCTTTGGGCCGTCCGATGATGGCCTTCTCGGGGGTGACGACGAGCGGCCGCTGGAGAAGCTGCTTGTGCTTCACCAACAGGTCGACGACCTGGTCGACGGTTTGGACATCGGCTTCGGTGAGTTCGAGCTTCTTGAACATCGAATCACGACGGACGAGGGCGGTGGGCTCGTCCTCGAGCTTGCTGATGAGCGATCGAAGCGTTTCGGCATCGGGTGGATCTTGGATGTAGTTGACCGTGTCGAATTCGACGCCGAGTTCCTCTGCAATGCGCACGGCATTGACCGAAGAGTTTCAATGTTTGTTGTGGAAGATCGTCACGTCAGCCATGGCGGCCGAGGATAGGCCATCGGACGCCGAACACTCAGAATCCGAAGACCCGACAACCAGACCTGGGCTCGCACCGCGCCCGACCGACTCCACGATTGGTTGGGGCGACCGCGCACCAACCGGGCGAAGCCTCGATCGCCCGTTGGGTGATGGGCTGATCGATCAGCCCAGGGCACCGATGGCGGCGTCGTAGTTGGCCTCGTGACCGACCTCGCTCACGAGTTCGCTGTGGAGGACGGTGCCATCGCCGTCCAGGACCACCACCGCACGGGCGCAAAGGCCCTGCAGCTTGCCGTCGACCATCGAGACACCGTACGCCTGGAGGAACTCAGGGTTCTTGAATGTCGATGCCGACTGCACGTTTTCAATACCCTCGGCTCCGCAGAAACGAGCGTGGGCGAATGGCAGGTCGGCCGAGACGCACAGAATGACGGTGTTCTCCAGCCCCGCCGCCCGCTCGTTGAAGGCCCGGACCCCTGCGGCACAAGTACCCGTGTCGAGACTCGGAAAAATGCTCAGAACGAGATTCTTACCGGCGAAGTCCGACTTCGTGATCGATCCGAAATCGCCTCCGGTGAGAGTGAAATCCGGTGCCGTCGAACCGACCGTGGGAACCTCGCCACCAGTGTGAACCGGGTTTCCTCCAAGAGTGATTTCAGCCATGACATGCCTTTCTGAGTCTGGTGTCCGGCCCCATGCTGCCTCGAAGAGGCTGCGACCGATTTGCGAACTCCCGATCTAGCAGGAAGTCGAGGACTTTCGGCAGAATCGGTCAATGTCGGTCGGGAAAGACCGACGCTTCGTCTCTCCAGTTCGGGTGAATCGGGCCGATGGAGACAGATGATCTCGTGGTTGTCGCCTGTATTCGTGTCCCTGGTCGTCGGCTTCGCGCCGACCTTGGGCCATGTCAGCAGCAATGACGAACTCCTCGAAAATGCACAGATCTTCGTGGTCGAGGAGATCGACCTGCTCAACGAACTCGGTGCGTTCACGAGCGATCCGATCGTTGCTGAGATCAGTGACATCTGGTTCGTCGCGGCCGAGACGCGGGAGGAACTCATCGAGGCGTTGATCACCGCTGATGAGGCGAATGAGCTCTATTTCACCATCCTCCAAGAGGATGGTGTTGCCCTGAGCGACGAGGTGGCGATCGCGTTGAACCTTCTCGATGACGGGGCCCAGGACAGCATTCTTCGAGGCGAGACCGGGTTCTTGGATCCCGGTCCCTGGCTCTTCGCCTTGGACGATCTGGCGTCACGGGGTGGCGAAGCGCCCGCTGAACGCGAGCTCGACGATCGGCGTGCCGGTTTGCGCTTTCTCGCTGCGACGCCGGAGATTGGCACCGAAATCACGGTCGAGAGCGCAGGGGACACGGCCATCGTGTCCCAGGAACCGGTCTCCGATACGCCCGACAACAGCCCCCTCGACGACAGCCCCTTCGAAGAGAATGCGACAGCGATCACGCCCGAGCTCGAACCAGAAGCGGTGACACCGTGGTTGGCGATCGGCGTTGCCACGTTGCTGCTCATGCTGGTGGCTGGCTACTTCGGCCTCCGGCAACGGCGCACAGCCGGCAGCGCGAACGATCTCGGCCCATTCGAGCCGGGCTCTCCAGCCGTCAACGTCACGCCACCTTCCGCCGCGGGTGCGCAATCGCCCACGAGTCTCAACGATCTCCTGGAGACGAGTCGGAGGATGACCAAGGCGTTGGACACGAGTGAGGTTCTCCGGATCACCGTTGCCGAGGCAATGCGGCTGACCGAAGCCGAGGCCTGCGCCTTCCTGATGACCGAGTCGGGAAATGCTCGGTTCGTCGAGGCCTCACCACCGGCTCACTTCAACGACGGAGTGATCCGTGGTGGCTTGCTCATGCGAGTCCTCGAGACTGGTCAGGCGACGTGCGCCATCGTGGAAGATGATCCGTCCATTGCACGGCTACCGGTTGCTCTGGCTGCGACACCCGTCGTATCCCACGGAGCCGTTGCCGGGGCCATCGTGGTTCTTCGTCCTGCCTCGCGCCCGTTCGACGGTTCGACGTTGCAGAGCCTGAATCTTCTGTCGCCGATCACGGGGTCGGCCCTCACCGCGGCCGAGACACACCGGGCGGCAGTGAACGACGCAGACGTCGATGCTCTCACGCAGCTGCACAACCGACGGAAGCTCGATCGGGATCTCTCCGCGCTACGGGGGTCGGAATCGGTGGCCTTTGCGATGGTCGACGTGGATCACTTCAAACAGTTCAACGATACCAATGGCCATCAGGCTGGCGACGAAGCACTACGACGCGTTGCGTCAGCCCTGAAGAATTCGGTCCGCGCCACCGATCTGGTCTATCGATACGGCGGCGAGGAATTCGCCGTGATCATGCCCGGCACCTCGACCGAAGAAGCTGTCGCGGTTTCCGAGCGGGCTCGCGCCGCCATCGAAGGGGCCGCGATTCCGGGCGGAGAAAGCCAACCGCTCGGACGTGTCACGATCTCCGCCGGGATCGTCGTCGGCACCATGACCGACCACGAAGCGTTCACCCTCACCGCCGACGAGGCGCTGTACGCCGCCAAACGATCCGGCCGAAATCGGGTCGTCCTGGCCCCGGCAGCTCACTGAATCCGATCCCCGCATTCTCGCCACGTTCATTTCCGCAATCTCCGTCCGATCCAACCGACCCGAACACCCCATCCCGAACAACCAAAATGGACAACAGCGCTCCAGGTTTCGGGGCGAACATGCCGAAGGAAGTCCAATGCTCAGCTTGTTGCTTTCGTTCCTCGTCTCGGTGGCGCTCATCACTGTCGGATTGACGCGAATGAGGCATCGGCGAAGCAACATGAGCCGCGCAACGCTCGGGCCAAGGGCAGGGCGAAGCCCTTCAGGGTCGGAGTCGGCCCCGCTCGTTCTCGACCAACTGATCGAATCCAGCAAACGGATGAGGACCGTCACCTCGACTGTGTTGATCCGCACGATGACGGCGAACGACGCCCACCGATTGATGAAGGCCGAGATGTCAGCCTTCATCCCTTCGGTGCCAGGTCGACGCCGGGTGTTTCCCTCGGCCGGCGACCACGACTTCTTTGTTCGCTCGGAGATCGTGGCAGGCGAACTTGCCGAGGTGCTCGACGCCGGAACGTCGTTCAATGGAGTCTTGACCGCCGACCCGGCCTTGCTCAACGGGCCTGCTGCCGTTGCGGCTTGTCCGGTCAGAGTGCGGGGCGAAATTGCCGGCGCCATTCTGGTCGCCCGCTCCAGCACCGCACCCTTCGCCGAGGTCGACTCGCAGATGCTGCGGCAATTGGCTGCGATCTGCGGATCGGCGCTCGACGCGGCGTCGCCCAGCGAGGAAGCGATCGCACCGATCGACGTCGATGAACTGACGCGACTGCACAATCGCCGACGTCTGGATCGGGATCTGGGTTCGTTGGCCGACGATGAAACGGTGGCCCTCGGACTGGTCGAAATCGACGGCCTCAGCCAGATCAACGATCGTTACGGGCACGCCGTCGGTGACGAGACCATCGTTGCCGTCGCCGGAGCGATATCGGCCCGGATCCGATCGACCGACATCGTCTACCGATCGCTCGCAGGCGGGTTCAACGTGCTCATGCCAGGGGCAACCGCCGAGCAGGCCATGGCCGCCATGCTTCGCGTCCAGCACGGACTGAGCGAAGACGGGGTCATCACGGCGGACGGCCGAGCCGTGACCGTGTCCATCGGCGTTGCATCGGGTTGTGGTGAGATCTCACTTGCCACCGGCGCTCGAGCCGCACTGAAAGAAGCCAAACGGCGGGGTACGAGCCACATCATTGCCGCTCCCCCAGTCGCAGCCCATCACACCAAAATTTGCTGATCCGAACCCGGTGAGGTCGACCGCTCGATACCGGTGAACAACACCGCAACCTTCGCTCGGCCTGCTGGGGGCGACGACAGTACCCCGGCGAACCCGGCTGCCCCCGTGGCGCACACCGGCACACGCGTGTGTTCGTGAGCGAGTTGGTGGGCCCTCACCACATCAGCTTCGGAGGCAACGATCGGGTTGCCACCGGTGAGCAGGGTCTGGCGCAGCAGGGGCAACCAGTCGTAGGTGATGTCGTCGAGGATTCCCGAGGCCACGCTGTGCGGATCATCCCAGGGCCACATGAACCGCTCTTGCTGAACGGCGGCTGCTTCAAGATCGAAATCTGGTGCGAGCAGGTCCCACGCCCGGCGAAGCGGGGCACAGCCTTCGGCTTGCACCGGATGGAGCCGAACTCCGGGTAGCGCCAACGACACCGAGGTTGCGAGCGCGCCCCCACCGACTTGGATGTAGATGGCATCGAGATCGTCGACCTGTTCGGCCAGCTCCCATCCGAGCGTGCGGCCGCCGTCGAAGGTGCTGGGTGTGTCGGTGCCTTGCACGCTGAACGCTCGAGCACCCGAAGCCACCGCCTCGGTGAAACGGAGGTAGGCCGGGTCGCCCGTCTCGCCCGCTCGTCGTTCGCAGCGATTGATCTCGGCCCCGAGTTCGGTGAGGCGGGTGACGACTGATTCGTCGGCCCACGTGGGAACGAAGACTTCGAGCGGCCGGTCGAGTGCCCGAGCCAAGACTCCGGCGCCCAGAGCGGCATTGCCGCAACTGGCGATCGCCAATCGTTCGGAGCGCTCAGCTCCGAGCGCCTCGCTGACGAGCATGTGGATGGCCACACCCATCAAATGGCGAGCCTTGTGGGAGCCGCCGACATTGTGGACCTCGGATTTGATGACGAGTTCGATGTCGAGGCCGGCTGCGGCGGCAAGCGCCGAGCCGTCATGGATCGGGGTCTCCAGGAAGCCGTGACCCTCGATCTCCGCGATTGCGTTGTCGAGGCGCTCGACGATGTCGACGAACTGCTCGTCTCGAAGCTGACCCTGGCGCACCGGCTCGTAGGAGTCGAGAAGCTCCCGGAAACGCAGAAACGGATTCATCGACGAGTCGTTGCCCATTCTCAGTGGTGACTGGCGCCGGTGGCGTCGTTGAACTCGTCGATCATGCCGTCCCACTTGTCGACGAGGGGTCGCAGTCCGTTCCAGAAATCCTGGCTTCGTCGAATCTCGAAGTCTTCGATTTCAACTCCCTGCTGCTCCACCCACGTGAAGTAGCCGAGATTGAACACCCGGTTCTTCTCCACCTCACCCATTTCCATGGCGTGCGTTGTCTGCACGTCGGCCAGGAACTCATCGAAGACTTGGGTCGCTTCTGCCTCGTCGAACCCGGAGCCGAAGTGGGTGGACATGATTCGTTCGCGATCGGAGTTGTAGAGATCCGACCCATCGGTGGCCACGCTCATCACGACGTCGTCGGAGCCGAGGCCCCAGACCTTCGCCGCATTGATTGCCGCCAACGTGTTACAGATCGACGAATAGCCGAAATCGACCAGCATCTCGACGAGATCGGGATGGATGCCTCGGTCGACGAGATGCCGCTTCCCGGCCGGCGTGTTGAAGAGGACGTCGATCTTGTTCGTTGCCTCGTCGCTGATGGCCACGGCCATGTCGGTGTTGGTGACGTTGTGGATCAAGGGAATGTGCTTGTCGCCGATGCCTTGGATGTTGTGATCACCGAAGCCGTTGTAGAGCATCGTGGGGCACTCGAGGGCTTCGACAGCCACGATCTTCGATCCGTGCTGGTCTTTGAGGTAGTCGCCTGCTCCGAGGGTGCCGGCCGAGCCCGAGGCGGAGACGAAGGCGGCAAGGCGGCCGGGTCGAGTTGCGGTGACGTGTTCGTAAACCTTTTCCAGGGACGGACCGGTGACGGCGTAGTGGCCCATGTGGTTCGAGAACTCGCTGAACTGATTGAGGATGACGTTCTCCGGGTCGAGGGCGAGTCGATTGCAGGCGTCGTAGATCTCCTTGACGTTGCTCTCGGTGCCGTGGGTCTTGATGATGTCTTCAGCGGGGTTGGTGGTCCACCGCTCGAGCCATTCGAATCGCTCTCGACTCATACCCTCGGGAAGGATCGCGACACCGCGGCAATTCATGATCTTCGAGATCGCGATGCCGCCTCGGGCGTAGTTGCCGGTGCTGGGCCAGATGGCGCGGTTGGCGGTGGGGTCGAACCGACCGGTGACCAGGCGAGCAGCAAGACACGAGTAGGCCGCCAGCACCTTGTGGGCCCGAATCATGGGAAAGCGATTCCCGAAGGCGAGCACGATCCTGGCGTCGACGCCGGTGAGTTCGGAGGGCAATTCGACGTGGGTGGGGACCTCGACGAAACCGGGATGGTTCTCCCCCGGGCCGTCGGCATGCTCGTTGAACCAGTGAACCCGAAAGAGGTTGCGGGGATCGGCGGCATCCTTGTCGACGTGGCTGAGTTGATCTTGGATCGATTGCGAGATGGTGGACGGATGGCGGAGCTGAGCGAACGTGGGAAGAACGATGTTGTTCTCCCGGAATCGAGATACCGCGTTGTTGTACGCCTGTCGGCCGTCGGGGGCGAATTCCCCGAAGATGGCCAGGCCGTCAGAGGTCGGAGCAGTATCGGCGAGCGTCATTTCCACACTCTACAAAATGTTGAACACTGCAGCTGCGTTCCGCATCACACGGCCGACCTTTCTCGAGGACAGTTTCCCGAGTCCGTGAGTGGGTACACCACCCAAACGTCGGAAATCTCCGGCCGTGACGTCCGGAGATGGCGATGAAGATGACGATGAAACGACGGACCAAAATGCTCGGATCGATCGTCGGGGTCACGATGGCGTTGGCCGTCGCTGCCCCAGCCAACGCGGCGACGCCTCGACCTGGATGTGGCTACGGCGACGACAATCACGCCCATCAAGCCGCACCCGGTCTCGACCCTCTCGGTCTCCGACCAGGCAAGGGTTCCGGCGATGTACAACACCCCCACACCGCTCCCCCCGGGCAGGCTCCCGACGGCGCCGGCGACCAGAGCGGCCCGATGCGCGGCTGCAAATGACCCCGTACTTGTAATGACCTCGTACTTGTAGAGCCAGCCTCGTAACACCGGCGCCCGCACCCGTAGCAGCGGCTCGTCGCACCGGCGATCGTCAAGTCCAGGCGCTGGCCCGTTCTCGGTTGGCTTCGTTGACCAATGGGAGCTCGTTGCGCCACTCGCCATCCCTGGCATGCATGGCGGCGGCGACGGCGCCGGCAGTTGGAACCAGTCCGATCTCGCCCACCCCTTTGATGCCGTAGGGCGAGTTCGGTTCTGGCGACTCGACCAGAATCACTTCGACCGCCGGCATGTCTTTGGGTCTGATGATGTCGAGGCTGCGAAGGTTCATGTTGAGCGGCATCCCGTCGGCGTCGCACGGAAAGCCCTCGCTCAAGGCGTACCCCAACCCCATGTGCACGGCCCCTTCGATCTGACCTTCGCACAACAGCGGGTTGACGGCCCGTCCGACGTCGTGGGCTGCGATCACCTTCTCGACCAGGCCGGTGTCGGGATCCATGATCACGACTTGGGCTGCGTACCCGAAGGTGGAATGAATGATCGGATTGACGAGCCCCTCGTTCATCGAGTTGGTCCACTCGATCCGGTACTCCCCTTCGTAGTCGACGCCCACCTTGCACCCGTCGGCCACCGCCTTACGGCAGGCGTCCGCCACCGAGCCGGCGCCCATCAAGGTTCCTCGGCTTCCGGTGGTCTGGCCGGCACCGAGCTCCCGGGTGGAGTCGACGATCACCTCGATTCGTTCGGGCTCGACACCCAACTCCTCGACGGCCACCTGGAGGGCAACCGTATGAACGCCCTGGCCCATCTCGGTCCAGCAGTGTCGTATCTCGATCTTTTCGTCGGACCGGAAATGCACAACGGCTCGAGCGATCTCCTTGAACCCGTTGCCCAGTCCGGAATTCTTCAGCCCGAGGCCGAGGCCGACGGACTTTCCGGCGGCGATGGCCTCGTCGTAACCCGGCTTCACCGCGTCGAGACAGGCCTGGGCGCCGAGACAGCCGTCGTCCATGATCTGACCCGGCCCCCACACCACCCCCGGTGTGATCACATTGCGATTGCGGATCTCCCAGCCCGAGATGCCAACCATCTCGGCCAACCGATCGAGAACCCCTTCCATGGCAAACTGCGCTTGATTGGCCCCGAACCCCCGGAACGCACCGCATACCGAATTGTTCGTACGAGCGGCGACGGCCTCGACATCGATGTTCGGGACGACATACGGACCCGAAGCGTGGCCGGCGGCCCGCTCGAGCACCTTCATACCCACCGAGGCGTATGGACCGGAGTCGCCGAGCATCCTCGCCCGCAGAGCCGTGAGCTTGCCGTCGGCGTCACACGCCGCCTCGTAATCCATACGAATCGGATGCCGTTTCGTGTGAACGAGAAAGCTTTCCTCGCGGGAGAACGTGGTTTTCACCGGCCGCTTCAGCAGCCAGGCCGCAAGGGCGGTCTGCCCCTGATTCGACATGTCTTCCTTGCCTCCGAACGCCCCACCGTTCGACACGAGTTCGGTGACGATGGTGTCGATCGGCACGTCGAGAATCCGAGCGATGTCGTTGCGGTCGTCCCAGATCCCTTGACCCCCGGAGTAGACCATCAGCCGCTCGAAGTCGACGGCGTCACCACCTGAGGTGGGATTGGTGAGAGGCAGGGGCTCGCCGGCCGGGACGGGAAGGGCGAGGGTGGATTCGGGTTCGAGAAAGGCGTGGTCGATGCGCTGTGTCTGGAAGGTTTCCCGTACGACATGAGCGGCCGACTCGAGGGCGGCGACCACATCGCCCCGGGCGTAGGTGCTGGTGGAGAGGACGTTGCCGTCGAGTTCCCACACGGCATTCTCGGAGCTGGCCACCGCCTCGGCCGGATTGGTCATCGGCGGGAGCACGTCGTAACGAACCTCGACCATCGCCGCCGCTTTTCGAGCCGTGGGTCGGTCGTCGGCCACGACCATCGCCAGCACATCACCCAGGTAGCTGGTGCGCCCGCCGACCGGGATGAAGACGGGCCAGTCCTTGTGGATCAACCCCGAGCGGAGCTCACCCGGCACGTCGGCGCCGGTGAGGACTCGGATGACTCCAGGCACCGCCTCGGCCGCCGATGTGTCGATGGCGAGCACATCAGCCCGAGCGTGTGCAGCGAGATGAAAGGCTCCGTGAGCGAGATCGGTGGCAACCATGTCGTCGATGAAGGGACGATCGCCGAGACTGAGAGCGGCCGCCTCGTACTTGATGCCGCGGCTTCCGACTCCCCTGGGCAGCAACGCAACCGGGGTTTCTCCAGCCGCGAGCGCCTCGACTGCATCGAGGATCTTGGTGTAGCCCGTGCAGCGGCAGAGGTGAGCCCCGAGAAGGCGGGATGCCTTGTCTCTCGTGAGATCGGACCCACTCTTGTCGAGCATCGCCTTGGCTCGCACCATGATGCCTGGTGTGCAGAACCCGCACTGCAGCGCTCCGTGGGCGGCGAAGGTGGCCGACATACGATCTCGCTCCGCCTCGTCGATTCCTTCGAGCGTCACCACCTCGGCGCCGGCCGTCTTCTCCAGCGAGGTCTGGCACGACACGCGCGCCTTGCCGTCGACCAGAACGGTGCAGCAACCGCACTGACCGGTCGGTGAACAGCCGTCTTTGGGAGAGAACACACCCGCTTCGTCCCGTAAGGCGGCGAGTAAGTGTTCGTGCCGGCCGGAAAGCGACACGGCCGTGCCGTTGAGCACGAAGTCGATCTGATCTGTTGAACCCGAGCCGGTCTGGGCGTCGGTTCGTTCGAGTGAGTCGGTCATGTGGGTGATTCCTCGGGCGGTGCGATCACGCCCTTCTGATTGGTGATTCGTTGGTAGAGCTCGGGCCGGCGGTAGCGCTCGAAATCGAACAATGTGTTCTTGTAATGAGCACACCAGTCGAGATCGGCGACCGCCGTGATGAGCTCATCGCCGGTGCTGACGGCCTGGGCCACGATCTGTCCCGACGGAGCAATGATGCAGCTCTGCGCCAGTGACTCGACGCCCTCTTCGGTGCCCCCTTTCGCCACCCCCACCACCCAGGTGCCGTTCTGGTAAGCGCCGGCCTGCATACACAGATGATTGTGGAAACCTTGCAGAGCGTTCTGACCGGGATCCGGGGCGTAGTGAATCGGCGTGTTGTAACCGATCAGCACCAACTCGACCCCCTGCAAACCCATCACTCGGTACGTTTCGGGCCAGCGACGGTCGTTGCAAGTGGCCATGCCGACGATTCCGCCAAACGCCCGCCACACCGGAAACCCCTCTGGCGATTCCTCGAAATAGCGACGCTCGAGATGCTGGAACGGTCGCCAAGGCTCATCGTTCTCGTGTCCGGGGATGTGGACCTTGCGGAATCGGGCGACGATCGTGCCCGACTTGTCGACGAGGATCGTGGTGTTGAATCGGCGCACGACGCCATCGGCGTCGGGTGGCGTGAGTTCGGCATATCCCAGCGAGAACCCGATACCGAGCGACTTCGCCTCGTCGAACAGTGGCTGTGTGTCGGGCGACGGCATCTCGGTTTCGAAGTACGCGTCGTGACCGGTCACATCGTCGGTGAACCAACGCGGGAAAAAGGTCGTGAGCGCCAGCTCGGGGAAAGCGACCAGATCACAATTCGCCGCCGCCGCCTGCCGGAGGAGTGCTCCGAGGCGTTTGACGACCGTTTCCCGCGACTCGTCCCTGGCGATCGGCCCGAGCTGCCCGGCACCGATCGTGATGGTTCTGGTCATTGCAAACCTCTCGTGGCGAGCGGAAGTCCCTCGTCGGACCCAAGGAGTTCGTTGATGGTGGCGACGGTGGCGTCGTCGGCTTCTCGGCTGGCCGAAACCACACCGTTGTCGAGCAGGAAACCTTGGCCCGAACGTTGGGCGAACAAGTCGGGATCGGTGAAGAGCCTCGGTTTGATCTGTGCCGGGTCGCCGTTTTCGGGGCAGAAGGTCATGCAGTTGCCGCACTCGTTGCAGAGCTCGGTGAGGAGCAGGTATTGCTGGCGACCCTCGATGTGATCTTGGGCGCTCTTGATGTTGAAGAACGCGTCGTTGGGACACACGGTGATGCAGAAGTTGCAGGCCACACAGCCGAACATCTCGAGATCGTTGTCGACCACGCGTGGCAGCTTCTCGTTGCCCCGCAGGTGATACGACTCGATGCCTTCGCCCCGGATGTTCGCAACGTGCTCGGCCGCGGTCGAGGAGAAACCGGCGGCCACCGCAGCGCGTTGCCGGTTGGCCTTCCAACCGACGAGGTCGTTGTGGCCTGATTCCCGGACCTCGCTCGTGAGTGCTTTCAACATCGGAGCGAGACGTCCATACCCACCCGGCTTGAGCAGATCGGAGCACACGGTTGTTGGGTTGACACCCATGGCGATCGAGTCGGCGAGATTCTCCTTGGTGATACCAGCCGAGAAGCTGACCATCACATCGCCATCGCTGCCGGGCACGGCAAGCACACCCGGAAGAGCGGAGGCGAGCGTGTCGAGGAGCGTCGAAGCCAGTACGTGGAGCGGGGCCCCCGAGAGGTACATCGTCTCGTCGGGCATCCAACCCTTCTCGTTGTTGACAACGAGCGTGTTCGTGAGCTTGATGCCGAACCGGTGACCACGCTCCTTGGCGTACTCGTTGAGCTCGCCGATCAGTTCCACGCCTCGTGGAAACTGGAGGTCAGAGGCGAAGGCCTCCTCTTTGACCGAGACGTCGTGATAGCCGAGTTCGTCGTTGACGATCCCCGCCACCGCTTCGTAGCCCAGCAGGGTGGGGTTCAGCTTGACGATGACATCGAGGTCGTGCTCGTCGATCAGATGTTTCGTGATCGACTCGATCTCCTCCGGCGGACAGCCATGAAAGGTCGACAAGGTGAGCGTGTCGGCGATGTGGATGTTGAAATCGAGGTCGGCGAACTCGGCGAAAGGACCGGCAATCTCTGACCTGAGCGCAGCGATCTCGTCGGATGCGTCTCGCATCCCTCGGATGAAGGCGGCGACCTTCGGCGACGAGATTCCAGCGAGGTCATAGCCCACGCTCATGTCGAATACGTGAGGGCCGGGATCTTGGCCGATGAACGGCGCCAGCGGCTCCCAGCGTCGCAGAATCTCGAGCAACATCGATGCCTTGACGTATTCGGTGAGACTCTGAGCAACGGAGAGTTCTTGGCTCCACTCGATGTTGTAACCGATGGTGAGCATGTCGATACACGGACGGCTGATCTCCAGATCGTCGATGATCTGGACGGTCTTGAGCTCGAAAAGACGCGACCCGCCGAGCCACGACAACACGATGTTCTGAGCCAGTTGACTGTGGGGTCCGGCGGCAGGGCCGATCGGTGTGGCACAGCGTCGGCCCAGGAAGTCGAAGCCCAGATCGATATCGGGATCTGGAGTCCAGATTCGAGCGTTCGGCAGGTCGAAGATCTTCTTGCGGGTGCGCCACTCGTGATCGATCCGTCCGAGCAGATCGCCGAGGGACATGGGCGTGAGAGGCGGGCCCGCCGCCGTCTCGATGGTGATTCCCTGCGTCATTGGAACGGTCCTTCCTCACTGGCGAGCGTCAGCATCACCTGCAGCAATACGTTGGCCCCAGCCTCGAGATCAGCCGGTGCGGTGTGTTCGAGTGGGTTGTGACTGATGCCGTTGACGCTGTTGGTGAAGATCATCGAGGTGGGGCAGACCCGGGCCAGCATCTGCGCATCGTGGCCGGCTCCGGACGGCATCCGTTTGACCGAATGCCCGAGCCCGATGGCCGTGTGTTCGACCAAATCGATCATGCGAGGATCGAAGTCCACGGGTTCGAAGCGAGCCAGGGTGCGGACCTCGACGGAGCAATTCTCGGCGGCAGCCGTTTCGGCCAGGAAGGCGGCGAACCGTCGTTCGGCCTCGGCGAGGATCGACTGGTTCGTATTGCGGATGTCGACGCAGAACGTGGCTGAGGCCGGGACGACGTTGATGAGGTTGGGAGCGAACTCGATTCGTCCGACAGTGCAGACCTGAGGGTGTCCGAGATCGAGTGCGAGATGGCGAAGCTGAGCGGCGCAGGCCGCGGCCACGTAGCCCGGATCGCGCCGCAGGTGCATTGGGGTGGTGCCGGCGTGATTGCTCTGGCCGGTGACCGTGACCTCCTGCCAGCTGATGCCCTGCACTCCTTCGACGACCCCGATGGTGAGGCCCTCGCTTTCGAGGACCGGCCCTTGCTCGATGTGGAGTTCGATGAACGCGTGGGGCACCAGACCGGGCAGCGGGGCAGGGCCGGCGTAGCCGATGCGGTGGAGTTCGGGGCCGAGGATTGCTCCGTCGATCGCTTCGATTTCCAAGGCCTCTTCGAGGGCCAGGCCGCCGACGTACACCAGACTGCCGAGCATGTCGGGGGCGAAGCGAGCCCCTTCTTCATCAGTGAAGAAGGCCACGGCCAGCGGGCGGTAGGGCGTGATGCCAGACGTGAGCAAGGTTTCCATCACCTCCAGGCCGGCGAGCACACCGAGGTTGCCGTCGTACCTCCCGCCGGTACGAACGGTGTCGATGTGCGAGCCACACATCACGGGAGGACCGCTGGTCTTGCCGGCCATCACCCCGACAACGTTGCCGATTCCGTCGATGGTGATCGCCAGTCCGAGGTCTTGCATCCACGTGACGACGAGGTCACGCCCGGCTTTGTCTTCATCGGTGAGCGCCAGGCGGGCGCAGCCCGATGTGCCCTCGATGGCGCCGATGGCCGCCAGGTCGGCCAGACGGCCCAGCAGTCGATCGAGATTGATCCGAAGGGTGGTGGAGGAGACCATGGTCATCGGGTCCCACGTTAGTCCATTTCCACAAAATGTTGAATACTTCGGAGCGATCGCGACGTGAACGCTGTGTTTCGTGTGCGAACTTCTGCGTCACCTCCTTCAACATTCTGTTAGGTTTTCTTCTCGCAGCACCGGCGCCACATCGAGCGTCGCTGGACGACATGGGGAGATCAGCAGGTGAAGCGTGTTTTCGGTGCGGCCGTGCCTCTGCTCGCTGCATTCGTGGCCTTCCTCTTCGGAGCGATCATGTTGCTCGCCATCGGAGCAAGTCCGTGGGAGGGACTCAAGGCCATGATCGATGGCGCGTTCGGTTCCGGCGACCGCATCGCAGCCACTGCTGTTCGGGCCACACCGCTTGTTCTGGTCGGCGCCGGCATCACCATCGCCTTCCGCACCTCGGTTGTGAACATCGGAGGCGAGGGCCAGATCGTCGCCGGTGCACTTCTCTCCACCATCCTTGCCCTTGCCCTTCCCGACGTCCCGCGGCCGCTCCTGCTCCCGCTCGTCCTCATCGCCGGACTCATCGGCGGAGGCATCGCGGGAGCAATCCCCGGTGCACTCAAGGCGTACGCATCCGTCAACGAGATTCTCAGCACCATCATGCTCAATCTCGTGATGCTGCAGTTGATGAACTATCTCCTGCGGGGCCCGCTCATCGACCCAGCACAGGTCGAAAGCGGCCAACGGGTCGCCCAGACCGAACGACTTTCCGACAACGCGGCGCTGCCAACCATCATCCCCGGCACCAGCCTGCATCTCGGGGTGCCGATCGCGATCGTCGCCGCCATCGGCGCCTACGTTCTGCTCTGGCGTACACCCCTCGGCTTTCGGCTGCGCGCCGTCGGCCACAGCCCCAACGCTGCTCGGGCTGCCGGAATAGACGTGCGGCGGAACATCACCTACGCCCTCTCCCTGTCGGGTGCGCTCGGGGGACTGGCTGGAGCCATTCTCGTCTTCGGCAGCGAGGGCCAGCGGATGGCGGCCGACGGATCCACCGCCGGCTTCACCGGTTCCGCCGGTTACAACGGCATCGTCGCTGCCCTCTTCGGAGGCCTGCATCCGCTGTGGAC
>JBBKXQ010000147.1:0-48371 GCA_037969565.1 Acidimicrobiales bacterium
AGCTCGAGGGCGAACCTGTCGGGGCTGGGATTCGGTTGTTGCCGCCCAACGGCGGCACCGGCTGCCGTCCTGCCGGACGGTCGGCCCCGGGTGGAGCGGGTGGAGCGGGTGCACCGGGCCGGCCGCCTGGGCCGGAGACCGGGCCATCGGCGGGAGGTGGTGGAGCGTCCCAGTCGGGCTCGGTCGGGGGTGTGCGACCCTGGAGTCGGGCGTCGATGACCTGGAACTGCCATTCGGCACGATCGATCTTGTCGTCGAGGGCGTCGATCTCGGCCGGCGTCGACGCGTCGTCGATGCCCATGCTGACGTCTTGGTAGGCCTGCGCCGCTTCTTCATACATACGCCGCAGCGCATCGTCGGCCTTGGCGATCTGTTCGCCGAGATCGATCACGTGGTCGGCGTTGTTCTTGAGCTGCTCGCGGATCTCGGCCCGGTCTTCGGCCATGGCGCCTTCGAGGGCCTTCTGGGTGCGGCGCCGTCCGCTGAGCCAGCGGAAGGCAAAGAACGCGACGACGCCGAGAATCAGGATCCACAACCAGGGAACGCCCCCGCCCGACGACGACGGTGCCTGGTCGGTACTCACGGCGACGTCGGTCGATGATTCGGTTGGCGCATCAGTCGACGTGGCACTGCCCTGCGCCGATCCGTCGAGTTCGGCGATCACGGCGTCGATTCCGCCGCCGACGGCTCCCCGGGCGAAGTCGGCAGAAGCCGCATCGGCCGCACCTGCTCCATCGAGGTCGAGGCTCTGCACCCACACGGCCGAGTTGTCGAGAACGATCAGTGTCCGGATCGCCGAGTTTCGCGTTGCCAACTCGGCCAGGATCCCCTCGGCGACACCTCGCGTGTCGTCGCCACCCTCTTGGTCGAGCCAGACGAACCCGATGTTGCTGTCGCCGGCCCGCTCGATCGCGTCGGCGACCACGGGTGTGATTTCCTGCTCCGAGTAGAACCCATCCCGATCGACGGCGTCAGCGATGGAGCTGAGCGTCTGGGCCGACGCGGCGCCCATGAGTGTCGTAGCGCTGCCGACGATCACGACGAGGCAGATGGACAGAACCCGAAGCAAGCGTTGCACGTCGGCGAGAGTAGTGCGTCGGATCGGGGAGGAGGCCGAACGACGGCGCTTCGAGCGCGGGTCGGGTTCAGAGCACGAACAGCGTCTGGAGGGGGTCGAGTTCACCGTGGCCCGGAACCTCGACCCGTTCCTCGCTGAGATTCACCAGACAAATCGCTCGGTGGCCATCGTGGTCCCGCTGGATCGCGAACACGCCATTGGGTGCGTCGAGAATCGTCGACTGGCCTTCGGTGTGGAAGGCGAGGCTCGTGTTGCGAGCGGCGATCAACGCTCGCAGCCCGTCGAGTACCTGCCGTTCGCGGCCGGCCGGGGTGGAGAGTTTGGCGTGGAGTGCGTCGAGGTCGGTGAACCTCCGACGGTTGAGGTCCCGGTTGTGTCCGCTGGCGATCATGGCGTCTCGATCATTGCTCGAACCGACGAACGAGTGGACGTAGATGGCGGCGATGCCCGGCAGCGCCAGCATCACGGCATGGGTGGCAAGATGTCGTTTGATGGCCGTGGCCTCGTCGACACCGTGGGTCATCAGATCGAACCAGGTGGTGTTGAGCTCGTAGGGAGTTTCGGAGCCATCGGGCAGGGAGCGGTAGGAGATCTTCCCACCCGACTCTTGGCAGGCCGTGGCCAACACTTGGATGGCCTCGGGGTCGAGCAGCCCCTCCGCTGGTCGGACCCCGATCCCGTCGTGCGAGGCCAGAAAGTTCAGAAATGAGTGGCCGGGGCCAACCAACTCGTCGATGCCTTTGGCCCACCGAACGAGGGCCGTGGTGTCTCCGGTGAGAACGGCGTGGGCGACCAGCGTCGCGAGAGGAAACTGGTAGACCGCCTCGACTTCGGGCTCGTTCGATGTGTCGAGGGCGAGGTAGGAGATGTTCTCCTCGTGGGGCACGTTGGTTTCGCTGATGAGGATCGTGCCGGGTGCCACGTCGTCGAGCGCCGAACGGATCAGCTTGATGACGTCGTGGGTCTGCGGCAGGTGGATCGACGTGGTGGCTTCGTCTTTCCAGAGAAAACCGATGGCATCGAGTCGGATGGCGGTGGCTCCGTGCCGGACGTAATCGATGAGTGAGCTGATGACCCGGAGCAGCACCTCGGGATTGGCGTAATCGAGATCGGCTTGGTCAGCCGAGAACGTGGTCCAGACGTGGATGGTTTCGCCCACACCGTTGCGGAACGGTGTGAGCAGTGGATGGGTGCGGGGCCGCACGACCGATGAGGTGTCGGCCTCGGGGTCGGCGGTTCGAAAGAAACCTCGAAATTCCTCATCGCCGGCGAGGAACTTCTGGAACCAGTCGCCCTCGGTCGACATGTGGTTGATCACGGCGTCGAACATCACTTGATTCGTGGCCGCAATCGATTCGATGTCGGCCCAGGAGCCGTAGGCCGGTTCGACCCGGTCGTAGTCCTTCACCGAGAACCCACCGTCGGAACTCCATGGGTAGAAGGGAAGGATGTGGACGCCGTCAACCAGGCCTGAAAGGGGGCCGTCGATGAACCGGCCGAGTTCGATGAGCGGTGATCGCTCGTCGGATTGGAACTGGTCGGGATAGCTGATCAGCCAGACCGGTGCGTCGGGAGTTGTCCCCGCTGGTGGCCGGAAGGTGGTGGCCTGGAGCGCGATCTCCAGCCGGGTCGAGACAGCGGCGGCCACCTCTGGCGGGTAGACGCGATTCAGCAACTCCAGCCGATAGGTCGCCGACAAACGGAGCTAGCCCTTCACCGAACCGGCAAGGATTCCTCGTACGAAGAACCGTTGGAGGGCGAAAAACACGCAGAGCGGCACGAAGGCCTGGACGAACGCAGCCGAAGCCAGTAAGTGTTCGTTCCGGCCGAAGTCGCCCGCCAGGTTGGCGATACGAATCGTGGTGGGGAACGCCTCGGCGTTCGAGCTGAGCATGACGACGGCAATGAGGTAGTCGTTCCAGGTCCAGAGGAACTGGAAGATGGCGAAGGCGGCCAACACAGGAACCGACAACGGCAGCACCAACCGCCAGAAGATCGTGAAGTGGTCGGCACCGTCGATTCGCGCACTCTCGAACAGATCCCGAGGCAAACCGCTGATGTAGTTGTGCAGGAGGAAGATGGCGAACGGCATGGAGAATCCGGTGTGCGTGAGCCAGACGGCGGTAGCCGTTCCGGCCAGATCGAAGTCGGGGAACACCGTGATGGTCTTTTCGAGGAACGGCAGGGTGAGGTGAGCGCCGCCGATGTAGAGCTTCAAGAGCGGGATGAGGGCCACCTGGAGGGGGATCGCCAACAGGGAGACCACGATGATGAAGAGCGATTTGCGACCCTTGAAGTCGATCCAGGCGAAGCCGTATGCAGCGAAAGCGGCAACGGCAATGGGAATGAGGGTTGCCGGAATGGCGATCGAGAAGCTGTTGAGCAGCGAATCGCTGAGTTTGGCGGTGGAACTGGCCGAGAACACCTCTTCGTAGTTCTCGAGGGTGAGCTTCTCGAGGTTCACCGCACTCTGATCGGCCGCGCTGAGTGGCTCGTTGCCTGCCGTGAGGGCCTGCCACCAGCCGAGTCCTCGCTGACCCGACTTGGGTCGGAACGAGTTGACGAACAGGCCGAACGTCGGGATCGTCCAGATCACCACGATGATCCAGAGTGGTAGTTCTCGCAGGAAGTCGTAGATCCTGCCGGCGAGACCGTTGGAGGATGTTTGGGCAGTGGTCATCAGGCGGCTTCCTTCTGCATGCGACGAATGTTCATGACCATGACGGGGAGCACTGAGAGGAACAGCAGGATGGCCAGTGCGGCTCCCGTTCCCGAGCGGCCGAACTGGAACGACTGACTGATCATTCGGTTGGCCAACACATCGGTGTCGAAGTTGCCGCCGGTCATGACCTTCACGATGTCGTAGACCTTGGTGACCCGGACGATGATCGTGGTGACCACGACGCCGATGGTCGGAGCGATCTGGGGCACGGTGATTCGCCAGAACACCTGGGTGTCATCGGCACCATCGATCTTGGCCGCTTCGATGTACTCCGACGGAACCGCCTTGATGGCGGCCGACAGGATCACCATGGCGAAGCCCGTCTCGATCCAGAGCATGACCACCATCAACCAGAAGTTGTTGAACGGGCCGGTCTCGAGGAACGTGATCGGATTGGGGAGCACCTGACCCGTTGCAATCCCATTGGCATCCTCGACGATCCGGTAGCCGCCGATTCCCTCCACGGCCGTTCGCACAGCCAGGTAGGCGGGGATCAAGGCGGCAAGCCCCCAACCGACGGCACCTGCTTCCTTGTGAACCGGGTAGGACCTGATCGCCTTCAGGGTGAAGAAGGCCGCGAACGCAACGAACACGGCGACGAACAACCACTTGGCCGGAAAGTTGAAGAACTCGAAGTCGAGGATTCCGACGCCGAGGTTGTTGAAGCGCTCGGGGTCGTAATCGGTGGCCTCACCGGAGGCCGGGGCGGCACCGGCCGTCTTGGATCCGAGCCAAGCCCACACGGAGTTGAGCACGCCGGTCTGCGGTTTGTTCAAGTTCTGGCTGCGATACATGAAACGCCAGATGATGCTGGCGCCGACGAACGAGATGGCCATCGGCATGAAGATGAGGCTCTTGGCGATTCGTTCGCCTTTGGCCCCGTCAGACCAGGAAGCGACGGCCAGCCCCATCGCCGTGGCGAACACCGTGACGGCGAACACCCACCAGAGGTTGTTGAAGACGGTGCCCCGAAGCACGGAAAAGGCCCCGAACAAGAGCAGGATGATTCCGGCGAGGGCCACGCCGCCCGACTGTGGCGTCCAATCGCGGACCCGGCCGGTTCGTCGGCCCTGCGCCATGGCCAGCAGCACACCGATCACCAACAAGGGCAGACCGAACCACAGCAGGCGGGACGTGAAGAAATTCGACCAGTTGGTGAGGTCGAAGTTGTCCTCGTTCCACGAGCCGTTGCTTCGGAACACGCCGCTGTAGTTGTCGGCCTTGACGAATCCGTCACCGTCATCGTCTCGGAACGAGAGGATCAAGGTGATGATGCCGGGCAGCACCAACGTGGCCGAGATGAACAGGATGGCCGGAGCCATGAAGATCCAGGCCCGGGAGTTCTGATCGATGATCGTGCGGGCCACGCCGTCTGGGTGTCTCGTCGATCCGAGCGCAAAGCCCATGAGGGCGCCGGGAATGACGATCGCCAGCAAGGTCTCGCTCAGCGGGCCTCCGCCGAGATTGGCCGAGCCGATCCCGCCCAGGACCCAGCCGATGGCGGCGAAGGTGGCGGTGGTGGGTAGCGGGCGACGTTTTCTGAACGTGGCGTAGCCGTAGCCGACGATGGCCAGAACGGCGGGCCAGGCGATCAGCGGCGCGGTCTGCAGACGAGGGCGGTAGATGGTCTTCAACTCGAGAGCGACGATCAGGCTGACGACGAGGCCGGCGACGACGCCGATGATCATGCGACGTTTGGGGTCGATGGCCTTGGACAACAGATAGCCGACCAGGGCGAAGATGAGCGCTCCCGGAATGGCCCACCAGAAAAGGGCAACGATGTCGCCCAGGAAGGTGGTGGGTTCTCGGGTGTCCTTCCCGAACGTCAAGGCGTCGCGGGCGCTCTCCATGCCGCCGATGTTCTTGATCAGCCGATTGCCGTGAATGATCGAGAAGAAGATGAATCCAACCAAGCCGCCGGCCAGGGCCGAGAACCGACTCCAGTTCCTCGTGGTCTGATCGAAGATCAGGTTGACACCGACCCAGAGGCCGGTGAACACCCCGACAGCGACCGCCACGCTCAGAACGGTCACGAATAGCTTGCCCATCATTCCCCTTTGATTCGTCCCCAGCGGTCCTCGGCAAGGGAGTATTCCACGAACATTTCTGCGCCGCAGGCTGAGGCCGGTCGAACCCCGAATCGCACCCTCACAAACGCGAAGAGACGCCGGTGTGAACCGGCGCCTCTTCAGTACTCATTCACACTGCACTCATTCACACTGCACTCACCCACGCTGCGGTGAACACACTGCGGTGATTCAGATGATCAGGCAGGCCAGGAGGCTTCGATCTTGTCAGCAGCCTGCTGAGCATCCTGTTCGCCATTGACGGCGGAGGTGCCTTCGGTCCAGAACGTACCTGCACCGACATCGCCAGGCATGAGGTCGGACGCATCGAAGCGAACGACGTCAGCGTTGGTGAGGCTGTTGATCATGCTCTGCTCGAGGCCAGCGTAGGAATCGAGCTCGACGCCCTTGATGGCGGTGAGGAAGCCGGAGAGGTCGCCACCGTTCAGCTCGCGCTGAGCCTGCTGACGGGCGTTGGCGTACTCGGGGGTGGCCATGAATTCCATGACGGCCCAGACCTCGGGAGCGTCACGGAAGGCGGCGGCCAGGGTGCCCGCACCCAGGACGGGTGCGCCGTCGTTGGACGGGAAGTAGAACACGTCGACCGCGTCTTCGGAACCGTCGGCGAAGGCGGTGCCTTCATCGAACTGGTTGGAGAAGAACGATGCCTGACGGTGCATCATGCAGTCGCCGGCAACCAGCGGCGCGCCATTGGCCTGGAAGGCCGTGGAGGAGATGGTTCCGCCAGAGGCGTAGACCATGCCAGGTGTGTTCCAGAGGTCGAGCACGGCCTGCATCTGCGCAACGACGGCGGGGTCGTTGAAGGGGATCTCGTGGTTGACCCATTGGTCATACACGTCGGCACCCTCGAAACGGAGCATGTACTCCTCGACCCAGTCGGTGAAGGGCCAGCCAGTTGCCTGGCCCGACTCGATACCAACACAGAGTGGTGTCTCGCCGTCGGCGATCATCGTTTCGGTGAGCGCGATGAAATCGTCGTAGGTGGTGGGGATTTCGTAGCCAGCGGCCTCGAAGGCTGCGGGCTTGTACCAGACCAACGACTTGATGTCGGTTTTCACCGGAATGCCGACCTGCGTGCCATCAACGTTGCCGAAGACGGTCCAGGTGTCGGTCCAGCTCTCGTTGACCGTGGCGTTCACATCGTCGGGGAGCGCCTGGAGCTTGCCGTCACGATAGAAGTCGGCGAGCTTTCCGGGCTGGGGGAAGATCGAGATGTCGGGCGGAGCGCCGGCGTCGACCTGAATGTTGACTTCGGACTCCCAGTCGGCTGATCCGGTGTAGGTGATCTCGATGCCGTGCTCGGCGCCGAAGTCGTTCATGACCTGCTGGATCGCTCCCGCTTCGGCCTCGGAACGCTCAGGACCGGTGATGGAGACAGCCGTTCCGGAAAGATCGGCCATGGCGTCGTCGGCCATTGCTTCGGTGGTGTCGGTCGTTGCATCGTCGGCAACGGTGGTGTCCGCTGCTGCGGTCGTGTCCGAACTGGCTGGATCTGCTTCTTCGTCCCCACTGCACGCTGCTGCCACCAAAGAGAAGGCAAACAGCAGAGCAAGCAAGGTCTTCCATTGCGAAAGCCGCATGGGTGAACCCTTTCAATCGTCTAGCGTCCGGCCGCGCCGGACGTCTCCCCAAAACCCACGACGCCGAACGATGCCCCCGACCACAACGAGTTGGGGCGAAGGCAACCTGCCGGTGATGCAAGTCATGTAAGCGCTTACATTTGTAAGCCGCAGAGACGATAGTCGACGGATTTGGCGATGCGCAGATCAGGGGGAAATCTCTTTCGATAGCAATGGAATCGAAATCGGGCATCGCCACGACAGATGGCCCGGCCGATCACGCCACAACATGGCCTCGACGGATGGCCTCGACGGATGGCCTCGACAGATGGCCTCGACAGACGACCCCGACAGACGACCCCGACCGATGGGCCCCCGACGGTGAGGTGGCGCGTTTGGTGGATCGACCGCTGGTGACCGAAACTGCGCCATGCCTCCGATCGACTCGAGCCCGGCCGACTCCAACGCTGGTACCCAGGACTATCTCGCCGCCCATGCGGCAACGATGCCGACGAAGGTGGCCATCATCGACGATCGACCCGGTGAGTCGGTCCGATCCCAGACCTTTGCCGAGTTCAACACGTTCGTGAATCGGATCGCCAACGGGCTGCTTGCCTGCGGCATCGAACCGGGACAGAAGGTGATGTGGATCGGACAGAATTCGTTGGAGGTGTGGGCCTTCTACCACGCAGCCCGGAAGGCCGGTGCGATTTCGGTGCCGCTCAACTACCGGCTGACCGACGACGAGTCGATGTACGTCATCAACAACTCCGATGCCGTCGTCATCTTCGCCGACATCGAGTTCGGGCCGCTCCTGGCCCGGGTTCGGGCCGCTGTGCCGAATGTTCATTCGTTCGTGGTCTTCGGCGGTGACCCGGTGGACGACTCTCAGACCCCGATCGATGACTTCCTCGGTGGACCCGACGAGCCTGGTCGCGATCCGTCGACGGCCGGCACGATGATCTACACGTCGGGCACCACCGGCAACCCGAAGGGCGCAGTGCGTCACACGGCGACGGGTCGCGAGCAGTCAATGGCCCTGCTCGGGTTGTTCGGCTTACGGTCCGACGATGTCTACCTCACCTGCGGCCCGCTGTATCACTCGGGGCCTGGTGGGTTTGCGGCCATCGCTCACACCATGGGCAACACGGTTGTCCTGCAGCACAAGTTCGACGCCGAAGACTGGCTCCGCCTCGTCGACAGGCATCGTTGCTCGTCGACCTTCTCGGCTCCCACCCCGATTCGGATGATCGTGAATCTGCCCGAAGCAGTGAAGGGCAAGTACGACACGGGCAGCATGCGGGTGATGGTGGCCAATGCCGCCCCCTGGCCGTTCGCACTGAAGGAGGCCTACGTCGAGCACTTTCCGCCGGAGTCATTGTGGGAGGTGTACGGCTCGACCGAAATGGGGGTCAACACGGTTCTGGCTCCCGCCGATCAATTGCGTAAGCCCGGATCCTGCGGCCTGCCGGCTCCTCTCGTCGAGGTCGCCCTCTTCGATGACGAGGGCAAGCTCGTGACCGAACCGAACGCACCGGGTGAACTCTTCGTTCGTGCTTCGTCGGTGTTCGACTCGTACTACAAGGCCGAGGAGAAGTTCGAGGCCGACCACCGTGATGGTGGCTGGCACACCGTTGGTGACGTGGCCTACCGCGATGATGAGGGATACCTCTTCATCTGCGATCGCAAGAAGGACATGATCATCTCGGGTGGCATGAACATCTATCCGGCGGAGATCGAGGCGGCACTCGAACGTCATCCGGACATCTATGAAGCAGCGGTGATCGGTGTGCCTTCGGACCAATGGGGCGAGTCGGTGCTTGCCGTCATCGTCACGAATGAGGGAGCGGCGATCAGCAGGGACGATGTGGAGTCACACGCCCGAGCGAATCTCGCCAGTTACAAGCTTCCGAGACTGATCGAATTCGTTGCCGAAATTCCGAAGACGGGCTCGAACAAGATCCTGAAGCGAGAGCTGCGGGAGCAGTTCGCCAACCTGGCCGGCTGAGACGGGCCGGCCGAGGCGGGAGTAGTTCGCCAACCGTCACTGATGGCCCGCCTGCCGCGACCGCTGCCATCGAGTGGTGGACTCTCGGGCCTCGACCTCGTGGCGGATGGCTCGGTAACTCGACGACCACGAACGGGTGCGGGCCAAACCGCGGGTGAAGTCCCTCACGTACCGCACCAGAAAACGAACCCGTCCGTCAGCGTGCCATTGCTGAACATGGACCAGCTCGTGGGCCAGCAGAGAACTACTACCGTCGTTCGCAACATCTTCGCTGAGCACGATCACGTTGCGAAGTGTGATTCCCAGGTAGCCGCCGGGCAGAGCAGGCACGGAAATGATGCGAACCTGGTGGGCGAGTGAGCGGGGGAGATGGCGGTAGGAATCGAGTTCGATTTCGTTGAGGCGCCGACCGATCACGGCGCCGACGCTAGCGGTTTCAGCCGTTCTGATGTCGAGCGGCCGCCGCGCTGTCACCCCGCACTCCTACGCTTGCCTGGTGCCGATCTGGTCCCCCCGCTTTCTCATCTCTTCCATCGTCTTCGGCGGTGTCCTCGCGGCGATCGCCCAGAGAATGCGTGGTGCATCTCAGGCGGTCGGTAACTCGAGGATGTCGGCCCGGAATCTCCGTCTGGCCAAGGTCGGAGCCAGGAGTAGCGGTCGGTATGCGGTTCAGAAGGCCAGGTCCACCTTCGCCTCGGCCGAGCGCAAGGAAGAGCTCGTCACCGAGTTTCAGCTCCGCACGGCCCAAGATGTCACCCGGGAGCTGGGCAACATGAAGGGGGCGCTCATGAAGATCGGCCAAATGGCCAGCTACATCGATTCCGGTCTTCCCGATCACGTTCGCTCCACGTTGGCCTCCCTCCAACACGACGCCCCGCCGATGAGTGGCGAGCTGGCGGCCCAGCAGATCGAGCGTGAGTTGGGCCAGCATCCCGATCAATTGTTCGCCGAGTGGGATCCGATTCCGATCGCCTCTGCCTCGATCGGCCAGGTGCATCGTGCGCTCACTCACGACGATCGAGCCGTCGCCGTGAAGGTCCAATACCCGGGTGTGGCCGAGGCGATGGAGTCCGACCTGGGTAACGCCGACTGGATCTTCGGATCTCTGGCTTCCTTCTTCCCCGGCCTGGATCCGGCGCCCATCGTGAACGAACTCAAAGAGCGCCTGATCGAGGAGCTCGACTACGAAGCCGAAGCGAAGAACCAGCGCTATTTCGCCTCGTTCTTCGATCGACACCCGTTCATCTCGGTACCCAAGGTGGTCGATCAGTACTGCTCGGCCAGGGTGCTCACGTCCGAACTCGTGACGGGCGCACGCTTCAGCGAAGTCGTCAACTGGGATCAACACGAGCGCAATCTGGCGGCCGAGACCTTGTTCCGCTTCTCCTTCGGTGCCATCTATCGCTTGCACGCGTTCAACGGCGACCCTCACCCCGGCAACTACCTGTTCGAGAAGGGCGGCAAGGTCACCTTCCTCGATTTCGGATTGGTCAAGCGGTTCACACCAAAGGAAACGGCGCTGTTCGAGGATCTCCTCACGGCCATGGTGATCGAGCGGGATCATGCTCGATTCCGAACGATCGTCGAAGATGCCGGCCTCCTGGCCCCTGGCGCGCCGTTCAGCGATGAAGAGGTCGAGGAATACTTCAACTTCTTCTATCGCTATGTGATGGTCGACGACCTGGTCACGATCGATCAGGCGTATGCGGCTGATGGCGTGGCCCAGATATTCGACAAGGGAACCGAACACGGCGACCTGATGAAGTCGCTGAACGTACCGCCGTCATTCGTGGTGTTGCAGCGCATCACGCTCGGGCTGATGGGCCTCTTCGCCCAACTCGAGGCAACGGCGAATTGGCGAAAGATCGCCGAAGAGTTGTGGCCCTTCGTGTCGGGCCCGGCCTCGACGCCGACGGGCGAAGCGATCGAGGCGTGGCGCCAAACCCGTGGACAGACCCGCTTCGGGCTCTGATCCTCGGTGGCTGGACTCTGGTCCCGACTACGCCGACTGCGCCGATCTCGGCCGACCACCGGTCTTGCCATCGCCCAGACAGTGTCGGTCAGGGCAGCAGTCGGGCCAGGGCCCTGACGGTCCGATTGAGAGTTTCGGTGCGGCCTTGATTTGTTCTTCGACGAGTTCTCGAATCATCGAGACGAAACGGGGATGCGTGCCCACCGTGGCCGCCCTCGTCATTCGTGTACCGAGCGCTTCGGCGATGGCTGCCGCCTGGGTGTCGAGATCGAAAATCACCTCCATGTGGTCGCTGATGAAACCGAGCGGAACCACGACCACGTCGCTGACCCCATCAGCGGCCAGTCGATGCAGGTGGTCGCCGATGTCGGGCTCGAGCCAAGGCACCTGTGGAGGTCCGCTGCGACTCTGGAACACGAGGTCCCAGGCAGGACCGTCGGCGGTATGACTGTCGGTGGCGTGACCGTCGATCGCGGCTGCGATCAGGTCGGCTGCTTCCCGTAGCTGCGATTCGTAGTCGCAGTTCTCGGCCATCGAAATCGGAATCGAGTGGGCGGTGAACACGAGTCGTGGTGAAGGAGAATCGGGATTCGATTGGCGATGCTGGTCGACGGCGGCTTGGACACGCCCAGACGCCGGCTCGAGGAAGCCGGGGTGGTTGTAGAACAGCCGCAGCTTCTGGAGTCCGGGCGCATTGCTCACCGCCTCACCGGCCCGCAGCAGATCTTCTCTATATTGCCGACACCCGGAATAGGAGCCGAAGGCCGAGGTCACGAACACCAGCGCCGAGGTGACGCCGTCGTCGGCCATGTGTTGCACGGCGTCTTCGAGGTAGGGCTGCCAATTGCGGTTGCCCCAGTAGATCGGGAGGTCGAGGCCCGAGGCCTCGAACTCCGTCTCGATGGCACTGATCAGGGCGCGATTCTGTTGATTGATCGGTGACACGCCATCGAAGAGTGCGTATTGCTCGGCCACCGCGGCCAAGCGCTCATCAGGGACGTTCCGACCACGCACGACGTTGCGGAGAAAGGGGAGCACATCGTCGGGTCCTTCTGGTCCACCGAACGAGAGGACCAGGAGTGCATCGTGTCGTTGATCCATGCCGGGAGTGTGCCCCGAGATCGCCGAGGGTGCGATCGAGACGGGGCGCAGAATCGCGCGGCGCCGACTCAAGAAGCGACAGCGATGTTGTCATCGACGATGGCGGCTCGGGCTCCGCTCGTGACCTGGCGGGCGTTGTCCCTCGCCAGGATGACCGATCGCCGGCTCGGGCTCCGTGGTGCGTAGCCGGCAGCTGCTCGTTGTTCATCGTTCTCGCCACCCCAGATTCCGTGCTCGTGGTTCAGGCGGGCGCTGCGGCGGCAGGGGAGCATCACCGGGCAGGATTCGCAGTAGGTGCGGGCCAACGCTTCCCGCTCGACCCGGCGTTCGGGGCGTTCGGCCTCGGGTCCGAAGAAGACTTGCATCGCCCCGGAACACACGGCTTCGTCCTGCCACGACATGTCGGTCTCGGGGTGATTGGTGAACTCGGTATCCATGGGGACTCCTTCATCGGTCGGTTCCCGTGTCGGGATCGGTTGCCTGGCCTTCTCGTCCTGCCCAGCCATTTAGTGCTAAAACTGATTTAACACTAAAACTCTCGGCGGTTCAAGGGGTTTGCGGTTGGAATCGGCACGCCGGACACATGTCACAGGGAAGCCACGGACGGGTCTGGGCCACCGATGGCGGGCTTTCTCGGCCCGCCGTGGCACCATCTCCGGGTGCGAGTCGCAACCTGGAACCTGTGGTGGAAATTCGGCCCATGGCAAGAACGACAAACCCCGATCGCCGACGAACTCATTCAGCTCGATGCCGATGTGTGTTGTCTCCAGGAGGTGTGGAGTGACAAGGACGGCCCGGATCAGGCGGAGGTCCTGGCCGAGAAGACCGGGCGTCTCGTCGCTCGGACCAGGAAGGACGACGGATCCCCCCATCGTTTCGGTAACGCCCTACTGTCTCGCTGGCCCATTCTCGAGTCGTTCACGTTGGTTCTTCCGGGAGCTGACGGCGCCCCGAGCCACCGGTCGGCCCTGTTCGCTCTGATCGACCTTCCCGGCGTCGCAACACCGTGGTGGGTCATTTCCACTCATCTCGAGTGGCGCTACGACGCCAGCGATCTTCGGCAGCAGCAACTGAGCGCCATTGTCGACCGAGTAGTGGAGCTACGAGGCGAGAACGAGGACCCTCAGCCAGCGATCATCGGTGCCGATCTCAACGCCGTGGCCGAAGCGGAGGAGGTTCGTCGACTCACCGGGCTGAGTGCCCCGTACGTCGAAGGGCTCGTGTTCACCGATTGCTGGGCGGCCATCGGCGACGGACCTGGGCACACGTGGTGCCGTGAGAACCCGCACTCGGAGAATGCCCAGTGGCCACGGCGGCGTCTCGATCACGTGATGGTTTCCTGGCCTCGCCCCAAACCCACGGGCAACCCCTTGGCCGCCACGCTCTTCGGAACGAAACCTCGACCGTCGTCTCCAGGTCGGCCGGCGAGCTCCTGGGTCGTACCCTCCGATCACTACGGCGTCGTTGTCGACCTCGACGAGCGATCGCCCGAGGATCTCCGTGACTGATCAATCGCCACCGCCGCCACCACCACGACATCCGCCCTCGTTTCCATCGGGAGGGGCCGAACCTCCACCGCCGCCCGCCCCGCCGGGCTCGACCCCGGCTGAGACCGGACGAGGGCGACTGGGCGACGTCGGCTCGTTGCTCACCGAGTCGACCAGGTCGGTCGTGGCTGGTTTCGGCGAGCTGTTCGCCCTGTTGGTGGTCATCAGCCTGTCGGCCACACTCGTATCGGCTCCGCTGCTCTGGAACTCGTTGCGGGATGTCGAGCTGGTCCGTGATGGCGACGGAGTTTTCAGTGGCGTCGAAGGTCTGTCGACGGGGCAGAGCGTGCAACTCGGATTCGTCTTGGTCGTCATCGTCATCAGCAACGTGTTGATCTTCGGTGGGGCAACGAGCCACCTCGAGTCGCGTCGCTCCGAACATCCGTCGAGCTGGCGGGAGTCGCTGCGAATGGCAGTGCAACGTTCGCCACGACTGATCGGTGTCACCCTGGCGTTCCTCGCGCTCACGGCGCTGGCGAACATGGTCGGCATCCTGATCGGCGCCGCAGTTCCGGCGTTGGGACTGCTGTTCTCACCCTTTCTCTTCCTGTTCTACATCCAGATGTGGGTGCGGGGAGGCCTGGCTCTCACCTGGTCGTCGCTCGGGCGGCCAGGTGGCAGCATTCGCAACAGCGTCCGGCTCACGAGAGGGCTCACCTGGGCTCTTCTCGGCCGGTTCATCCTCCTTGCCACGTTGGTGGTGGCCATGCAGTTGCTTGGTGCGATCTTTTCGGCACCCCTGCAATGGACGTCGGGGGCACAACCGATTGACAGTGCGGGCAATATTCGAATCGCCGACGTCATCGGCACCAACGCCGCCTCGTTCTATGGCGGTCAGGTCGTCACTGGCCTCATCACCGGCATCACGGTTGCCATCTGGGCGTCGGCCATGCTGGCGATCTTCCACCGTGTCGAAAGCGAATAGGACCCATCCGACACTAGGCTCGTCGGCCCTATGTCCCGAGTCGAGGAGTTCCCAAATCGTGCATCGGACGGCGACGGCGATCCTGAGTTCCTGATCGACCAACAGCAGTTGGTGCGAGCCGATGCCTGTCTCGCCCAGATGAAGCGGCACACCGAACAAGTGCAGGAGATCGCCGCCCGCGCTGTTCGGGACGAAAACACGGTTGATGCTCGAGTGGCCGAAGCGAAACTGCGACAACGTCGGGCCGCCCTCGAGGCTGGGACGGGTCCGTTGTGCTTCGGTCGGATCGACGAGGAACAACACCGAGTCGGCCAACCGGGAGCGCGTTGGTACGTCGGACGTCGCCACGTGGAGGATGTCGGGAGCGAACCCGTGATCGTCGATTGGCGGGCGCCGGTGTCCGCCGCCTTCTATCGAGCAACGGCGGTCGATCCGTGTGGCTTGGAACGTCGTCGTCGATTCAGTGTGGACGGCACCGAACTGCAAGCGGTGTTCGACGAGGATCTCACCGATCCTGATGCCGGTGGGGGCCTTCCCGATCCACTGCTCGCCGACCTCGACCGGTCTCGAAGCGGTCAGATGCGCGACATCATCGCCACCATCGCAGCCGAGCAGGACGAGATCATTCGTGCTCCGCGGGAGGAGCTCCTGGTCGTGCAGGGTGGGCCCGGCACAGGCAAAACGGCTGTGGGTCTGCACCGAGCCGCCTTTCTGCTCTTCCAGCATCGAGACTTCTTCCACGACAACAAAGTGCTGGTTGTCGGACCCAATCCGGTGTTCCTCCGTTATGTCGCCGACGTGCTGCCTTCGCTTGGTGAGACGTCGGTGATCCAGATGACAATCACCGGTCTGCTCTCGGGTAAGCATCGAATTCGCAGTGTCGACTCCGATGAGCTGATCGCGCTCAAAGGTGACGCCCGGTTGGCCGCAGTGATTGCCTATTTGATCCGATCGAAGGTCAAGCCGCCATTAGCCGATCTCGAGTTGCGATCTGGCGTGTCGGTCATTCGATTCACCCCCGACCAGGTTGGTGAGTTCCAGCAGCGGGCACTCGATCGCTCGATCCCGTACAACACCGGGCGCGATGTGTTTCGAACGATTCTGTTCCAAGAGGCGTGGACCAGCTATTCGGCTCGACGGGGTGCCGATCCCGGAGCCCAGCCTTCGTTCGTTGCCGCCATCCGGAATGATCCCACATTCAAGAAGGAATTCGACCGAATGTGGCCGATGATGTCGGCCGCCGGAATCGTGCGGGAGCTGCTCGGGTCGGCGGCCAAACGCAAGGTTGCAGCGGCTGGACTGCTCACCGGCGAAGAGCAGCAGCAGCTCCATCGAAGCAGCGCGAAGAAAGCCTCCGACGAACCCTGGACGGCGGCCGATCTTCCGTTGATCGACGAGGCGACGCAGCTGGTGAGTGGGGTGCCGGCGACCTACGGCCACGTGGTGGTCGACGAGGCGCAGGACCATTCGGCGATGGCCCTCCGCATGCTCGGCCGGCGTGCTCTTGGCCGGTCGATGACGATCTTGGGCGATCTGGCGCAGGCGACGGCGCCCGGAGCAATGTCGTCGTGGGAAGAAGCGGGGGAGCACCTCTCGATCGATGGTGGCGTTCGGCAAGCCGAGCTCACCGTCGGATACCGGGTTCCTGCGGCCATTCTCGACGTGGCCAATCGGTTGCTGTCGCGGGCCGCACCTTCGGTCACCCCCGCCGTGTCGATCCGCCCCGGCGGCGAGACGCCGCAATGGTTCGATCCGAGCGAAGGCGATGGCTCCGAGCTGGATCGCCTCGTCGCTGCGGTGGAGGCCGCCCTGGCCGATCTGCCCGAGACCGTACGATCGATCGCCGTGATCGGGGTGGAAGCCGACCTCGACCGTTTGCAGGAAGGTCTTGCCGCTCACGACCTCGAACGGATCGGTGTGGGCCGGGTAGGGGGAGCACTGCCCGGTGCCGAGGCGATCGCCCTGCTCGATCCTGATCGGGCAAAAGGTCTCGAGTTCGACGCGGTGGTGCTGGTGCGGCCCGAACTGGTCATCGACAGTGAGCACGGACTTCGGCGACTGTATGTGGCGATGACCCGCGCCGTCCAGCACCTCGCCATCGTGGGCAGCGACCAGTCGATGTTCGCCTCCTGACGTTGGCGGTCGACGTCGCGACACGGCGTGTCGGACTCGGCGTTGCCCGTTCTGGAGTCGTCTACCGCCGAAATCGACGGTAGACGACTCCAGAATCGGACGAAGCTGGTTGACTCAGGGCTCGGCGACGATCCAACCTCGGTGTTGGAGCTCGGCTGCGAGTTGTTGGTCGGAGAACTTGCCGAGAGCCTTTTCTGCCGTCGATGTCTTCTTGGGGGCGACAACGGGCGTCGGCTCACCGCTGCCAGATTCACCGCTGCCAGCTTCACCGCTGCCGGATTCACCGCTGTCGGATTCATCGGCTTGGAGCGTTTCGATGAACTCCGCCGCCTCGTCGCTCGTGAACTTGCCGCCTGCTTGTCGTTGCGTGAAGCCCATCGGGTAGCGGGCGTCCTTGAAGTCGGCGTGACCCGCTTGCTCGAGCAGCTCGAGAAGTTCGGCCAGCTGATTGCGTGATGCGGGGGGACCCGATGCTTGTCCAAAAGCCATGATTCGAACCTGCCAACTGGTGACCAGTCGGCGCCTTTCCGGTTGGGGTTGGCGTCGATCGCTGTGTAGGCGTCGAGCCCGAGTGCTCAGATGTCGAGTAGTTCGGAGTCGATGAGACTCGAGTTGTCGATGATGTAGTCCTTGCGAGTGGCCACGTCGTTGCCCATGAGTACTTCGAACAGCTTTGCCGCTTCGACGATCTGCTCGGCGTCGGCCATCGTCATCCGTTTGAGCACACGGGTGGACGGGTCGAGTGTGGTGTCGCGAAGCTCGTCGACGTTCATCTCGCCGAGACCCTTGAACCGCTGCCACCGCTTGTCGTCGGCGAGGCCCAGATCGGCATGCAGCTTTTCCCGCTCATCGTCGCTGTAGGCGTAGATCTGTTCGCCCCGATGTTTCACCGAGAAGAGCGGCGGTTGGGCGGCATAGACCATGCCGGCCTCGAGCAGCGGACGCATGTGGTGATACAGAAGCGTGAGCAACAAGCAGCGGATGTGGCTGCCGTCGACATCGGCATCGCACAAGATGATGATGCGTCCGTAGCGGCAATTGGCGAGGTTGAAATCTTTGCCCGAACCGGCACCGATCGAGGTGATGAGCGCCTGAGCTTCGACGTTGTCGACCACCTGTTTCAGGCTGGCCTTACCGGCATTGACGACCTTGCCCCGCAATGGAAGCACGGCCATGATCTCGGAGTTCCGACCTTGTTTGGCGGGGCCCGCAGCCGAGTTTCCTTCGACGATCAACAGTTCGCTGTCGGGGCCATGCAGCCGACAGTCGGCCAGCTTGTCTGGCATGCCGTTGGACGACAGACTCGAGGCCTTCCGTCGGGCGTCGAGATGCTGCTTCGACAGCACCCGGTTGAGGATGGCTTGCGCCATCTTCTCTCGCAGCGCGTTGACCTGGACCTTCTTGCCGCCGCCGTCGATCCAGTTGGCAAGACCGGCACGTACAGCTTCGTTGACCAACTTCTGGATGGCCGGCGTACCGAGCTCTTGTTTGGTCTGCCCTTTGAATTGCGGCTCGGCGAAGGTGACCTTCACCGCAGCCACGAGGCCTTCCTGCACATCGGTGGGCAGGGCTTTGTCGTTGCCCCCCTTGACCAACTTCTTCAGCTTCTTGATGTCGGCGAGGAGAACTTCGTTGGCGACCCTGGTGAGCGCACGCTCGAAGCCCTGCACATGGGTGCCGCCATCGGAGGTGGGAATCGTGTTGACGAAACTCACGATGGTGGATTCGTAGCCCTTCACCCACCGGCAGGCGATGTCGATGGTGCAGGGACGAAGCACCATGGACATCTTGCCGTCGACCGGGACGCGTTCTTCGAATGAGGCCTCGTCGTGGATCTGCACGATGTCGGTGATGTTCTCGCCGATCGACAGGTAATCGACGTAGTCGGCGAGGCCCCCGGCAGCAACGAACTCCTCGGGTTCACGTCCCTGTCCGCGCTTGTCGGAGAGTTTGATGTGGAGTCCGGGCACGAGGAAACAAACTCGGGCCACGTGATCTCGAATGCGGTCGTATTCGACGCGCGACTCGGAATCGAAGATCTCGAGATCGGGCCAGTAACGAACCCGGGTTCCGGTTCTCGAGACCGGAACCTGCTTGATCTTGGCGAGCTGCGATCCGGGCTTGAACGTGCCGGACTTGAGATAGTTGCCGGGAACGCGTTCGTTGAAGCACAAACGCCAGGTTGCTCCGTCACGATCGACCTCGGCGACGACCTTCGACGCCAGCGCGTTCACCACCGAAGCACCGACACCGTGCAGGCCACCCGACGCGCTGTAGGCGCCAGAGCCGAACTTGCCGCCGGCATGGAGTTCGGTGAACACCACCTCCAGCGCCGTACGCCCATCGGGCTTCTTGTCGATCGGAATGCCTCGGCCGTCGTCGGACACCTCCACCGAGCCATCCCGGTGCAGCGTGACGTCGATGTGGGAGGCGAAACCCGCCGCCGCTTCATCGACGGAGTTGTCGATGATCTCCCACACGAGGTGATGGAGACCATCGTTGCCGGTGCCACCGATGTACATGCCGGGGCGTTTTCGAACCGCCTCGAGCCCCTTGAGGACCTGAATTTTCGACGCGTCGTAATTTGAAGAATGTTTGGCCATGGGTGCTACCAGCGAAGGGTGCCGATGGACAGGATCCGTCGGGTGGAGGACGAACTGTTGCCGTCGCGGCGAGTGGGGCGAACGGCAACCGGATCAGGAATGTTGTCGGGTTTGGTCGGTGCGTCGGTCTGGCCGACAATCGCGACGATTCGTTCGGGAAGGCCGATCCAGCCGTAGTCGATGCGTTGCTCGTCCTTGAACTTCGTGAGCCGCACGCCGCCGGCGCCCCGACCCTTCACCGGAATCTCGTCGGCCGTGGTGGACTTGACGGTGCCGATGTCGGTGACCGTGATCACCACCGAACCCTCGGCCACGGGGCCCGCAGCGATCACCTTTGCGTTGCCCTTCAGGCTCATGCCGGCCACACCCTTGGCTGATGCCCCTTGCACACTGATGCCCGCAGCCGGCGTACGGAGGGCCTGCCCATCCGACGCGATCAGCACGATGTCGTCGGTTTCGTTGATGAGGCGGGCCGACACGATCCGATCTCGATCGGCGAGATTCATCACGGGCCGTCCGTGGTTCACGCCGGCGAGTACCGATCGTTCGATGCGCTTGACGAATCCCGATGCGGTGACGGCGAGGAGGTGCTCGTCACCGTCGCTCGAAACGATCGTGAGTATGGATTCACCCCGATCGGCCACGAAGACGTCGGCCGCCTCGCGGCCCCGGCTACGGCCACCCACCTCGGGAAGGTCGATGGCCCGCGCCTTGAGCAGGCGCCCGGTGCTGGTGATCGCCAGCACCTCGGACTTCAGCGTGCCGACCATCACCGATTCGATCACGTCGTGGCGACTCGGGCTGTAGGCCCGTGAGGTTCCGAGAGGCTCCCGTCCGACGATTCCCGACGCCGAAAGGCTCACGAGACAAGGGTCGTCGGGCATTTCGTCGACCAGGTCGACCTGGGCTTCGCTGAAGGTCTTGATCTCGTCAGGGGCGACGATCCGGGTGCGGCGCGGAGCTCCGTATTTCTCGACGAGTTCGCCCAGCTCTCGGATCACGATGGTGCGCTGCCGCTGCTCGGAACCGAGGATCTTCTGCAGATCGTCGATCTCGCTCAACAGCGTGGTGCGCTCCTCGATCAATTCGTCGTAGGCCAGCGCGGTGAGTCGACGGAGCCGTAGCTCGAGAATCGCCTCGGCCTGGTCGTGGGTGAGGCTCAGCTGCTCCATCAGGCCGGCTCGGGCCGTGGCACCGTCGGCCGCGTTTCTGATGATCGACACCACGAGATCGATGTTGTCGATTGCGATGATGTAGCCATCGACTTTGTGTAATCGCTCCTGCCGCTGACGAAGGCGATACTCCGACCGCTTCACCACCATGTCGAGACGATGGGTGATGTAGTGCTGACACAGGTCGTATAACCCGAGCGTTGTGGGCACGCCGTCGACGAGGGCGACATTGTTGATGCCGAACGTCTCCTCGAGCGGTGTCAGTCGGTAGAGCTGCTGCAGCAGTAGCTCTGGGTTGACGCCCGTCTTGCATTCGATGACCAGGCGCAAGCCCGACGTGTGGTCGCTGAGATTCTTGAGATCGGCGATGCCGGTGACCTTGCCGCCCTGGACCAGTTCCTTGATCTTCGCCACGACCCGCTCGACACCGATCATGTACGGCAGTTCGGTGACGACGATCCCCTTCCGGGAGCGCGTGATGTCGACCACCTCGGCGGTGGCCCGAATTCGAACCGAGCCCCGGCCAGTTTCGTAGGCCTCTTGTATCCCGTCGTCGATCATGATGCCGCCGGTTGCGAAATCGGGACCGGGTAGGACGGCCCGAAGCTCATCGACGGTTGGTTTGGGCCGACGCTGGGACATCACCAACTTGATGGCTTCGTACACCTCGACCAGGTTGTGCGACGGCATGTTGGTGGCCATGCCAACCGCAATCCCGGTGGTGCCGTTGACCAGAAGGTTGGGCAGGAGCGCCGGCAGGAAGGTGGGCTCGATGTTCTCACCGTCGTAGGTGGGTTTGAACTCCACCGTCTCCTCGGCGATCTCGGCTAGGAGGTCGATGGCGGCATCACTGAGGCGGGCCTCGGTGTAACGCATCGCGGCCGGCGGATCGTCGAGACTGCCGAAGTTGCCCTGGGGGTGGATCAGCGGAATCGTTCGGGCGAAGTCTTGACCGAGCCGAACCAACGTGTCGTAGATCGCTCCGTCGCCGTGCGGGTGGTACTTGCCCATGACCTCACCCACCACACCGGCACATTTCCGGTGGGAACGGTCGGGAAACAAGCGCATTTCCCGCATGGCGAAGAGGATGCGTCGCTGGACGGGTTTCAGGCCGTCGCGCACATCGGGAATCGCCCGGGAGGTGATGACCGAAAGCGAATAGGCGAGAAAGGACTCGCCAAGTTCTTCGGATACCGGTACGTCAATGACTTCCCGGGCAAAAGGCAGCAATTCACCTTGTGAAGCCATGTTGCTCTTTCTGGGTCACGATTCGCGTTCAGCCTGTTTCTCGTCGCTGTTCCACCACTGGCCGGGGGCAACCCCCGATCGAGGCAACACTGTAGCGAGCGAACCAGGTCCGAACGTCTGTTCGCAGAATGGTCAGTCAACGCTGATCAGTCGACACATGATCGGTTTGGCGCCACCGATTCTGTGCGATCGATTCTGTGCGATCGATTCTGTGCGATCGATTCTGTGCGATCGATTCAGTGCGATTCGTTGAGAGCGTTGAACAGACCGAGGGCCATCTCGGCATCCGGAGCGAAATGGTCGGCCCCCAGCGTCACCGCATCGTCGTGATCACGGATCGAGCTACCTCCGACGACCACCGGGATGTCGGGCGCGAGCGCACGAAGGGCCGAGATGGTCGAGGTCACCATTTCACGGCTTTCGTCGATGTTGGCTGAGATGCCGACGGCCAGAATCTCCTCCTCGAGACCGAGTGCCTCGACGAACGACTCGATCGGGGTGTTCCCGCCCAGATCGATCACGGCGAATCCCTCTCCCCGCAGAAGGTCGGCGAGGATGGCCGTGGTGAGTGCGTGGGGGTCACCGGCGGCGACTCCGAGCACGATCGTTGCCCGTGAGCGTCCACGTCGCCGGAATCTCGGTCCGAGGCGAGCCGTGAGTCGATTGGCCACCACCGTGGCCCGATGCTCATCGAGCACCGAGATCTCTCCTCGGTTCCAGCGTTCACCGATCGAGTGCATGGCGGGGATGATGAATCGAAGATGGATCTCAGCCGGTTCTGCACCGGACGCCAGGGTCTGTTCGACGATCGACCAGGCACCCGGCTCGTCAGCGGCGAGCAAGCGGGCTTCCAGTTGGCCTGCTGATCCTCGGCGGCTGCCGTCTCGGGTACCGGGGTCGGAGCCCACGGTGAATGTTTCGACGTCGGCGCGGTCGACGAACCATTGACCGGCCCGCTTCACCGCCGCCAGTTTGCCGGTGCGGACATATCGATACACCGTCATGTAATGGACACCCAAGCGTTCGGCAGCATCGCTCAGGCTGATCTGGCCTTCCTGGGTGGTCACGGCCGAGAGTCTGCCAGAGCCGAGCGATGGGCCGTGGAATCGGGCAATCAGCGGCTTCTGACGCGGAATGGCCGGCGGCTCGACCCCTCAGTCTTGCCCCCGGCCACTCGATTGAAACTTCGTTATCCGACCTTCACACGATCAGCGACGTCGGCGCCGCCGCTGTGCGTCGATCTGACGAGCGGATTTGACCACTGCGGCCAGTCTGACCTGCAGTAGTTCGTTCGCTTTCGTGTTGGTTTCCAGATCCAGTTCCGGGGCGAGCGCCTCCAATATTGCGCTGACACTCACACCCTGTTCGGCGGCAAAACCATGCCATCGATCATGGGCTTCATCACTCACATAGGCATGCAAAGCCTTGCGTCCGGCGTCTTCAGACATCGGTCGTCTCCCTACATTTGAATTGTGCGGCGGTTCCTCACCGTTCCAAAACGCACCAACGGCGCGCTTAAGTCGAGCGAGGATTTTTGCGGATCATCGATCCGCGAGGAGAGTCAACCACCGATGAGGCGTTGCAGCAATCTTCCGAACGTAGATGGTTGTGCACCCTCGGCCATGTTTCGCGCCAGATCGGGCATCTCCCGGGCCAGTGCAGCCGCAACTTCATCCATCGACGGATTGACCAGCGACGTGGTTCCGATCCGCACGGTTGGGACGGTTTCGTTGCCGCCGGCGACCGACCGCACGAACGAAGCAGCATCGGGATCATCCCAGATGTTCCGCTTTTCAAGCGGGATCTCGGCCTTGTTCAACGAACGTTCGAGCCCCATGCAGAACGGGCATCCGGGCCGCCAATAGAACTCGATGGAGTCGGCCTCAGGGGCCTGACTGGAGGTTTGCGAAGAGGACATGGACCCCATCAACCGACGAATCGCCCGTGATAATCCCGGTCGGCCTGCTTCGTCCGGCACCTATCACCTCAGACAGGTGGTTGCTTTCGAACCAAGCCCCGCAGAAACGGCAGGAGTCGAGAGATTCGTCGGATGCGAGGTCGATCCGGATCGTCGATGTCGCCCTTGGTCCCGGGGCCGAGATCGCTCTCGATCACTGGGTGACGTTCGATGTAGGCGGTGACGAAGCCACCGGCCGTGGCGACAACCGGCAACGCCAGCAGAGCTCCCGGTGCTCCGAACACGCTTGTGCCGGCGAGCACGGCCGCAATCGACACCGCTGGGTGCAGATCGAGGGTCTGGGCCGTGATACGAGGCTGCAAAATGTAGTTCTCGATCTGTTGATAGATGATCACGAGAACGATCACCCAAACGGCTTTCAAGGGATCGACGCCAATTGCCACCAGCGCCGGAAGGACGCCGGCAATGTAGGTTCCGAGCGTCGGGATGAACTGGGAGATCACGCCAACCCAGAGGGCCAGGGCCACCGCTGACGGTAGGCCGAGCAGCGAAAAGGCCGTCCAATGGAAGAGGGCCGAGATCACGGCCAGCAACAGCCGGGATGCGATGTACGCACCGGTCTTGTTCGTTGCCAGCTCGAGGACACGTAGCACCTCGGCTTGGCGAGCAGGCGGGAGCATCGAGCAGATCAGACGACGCAACCGAGGACCATCGGCCGTGAGATAAAAGCTGAACAACGCGATCGTGAGCAACTGGAACAGGACGCTGATGACGGTGGACCCGACCGACAGGAGCGTCTTGCTGACGTCGTTTGCGTAGGAAGTGAGTTCGCCGCTCTGAACGCGTTCGATCAGCGTGTCGGTTTCGACCGTGATCCCGAAGTTGCTCTCGAGCCAGGCCTGGGCGCTGGTGATGTATTCGGGGAGCGCGTCGACCAGGTCGCTGAGTTGGGTGGCGATGAGCTGACCCATCAAACCCATGAAAACCAGGGCTGCCACCAACAGAGCAAGCAGGCTGAGTCCGGCCGCGCTGCCTCGTTTCATGCCTCGTTTCTGGAGTCGATCGACCACGGGCTCGAGTGCGAACGAGATGAACAGCGCCAACACCAGCTGAACCAGCAAGCCACGGAGCTCGCGGGCCAGCAGCAAAGCGAACCAGAGGCCCACGAGAATCGACCACCAGAGGATGATCGCTTTACGAACCCACGGTGGAATCACGTGCGGATTTTGATCGGGTTGGATTGTGGGAGAGATCGGCTCGGTCACCGCCGTGGACAGTAGTGCTGCCGCAGCCGTCGGACCGGTTCCTGGCCTTGCCTTCAGTGCCGGATCGGTGTGAGTTCTGGAGGCAACGACGTCGGCACCGTCACGGGACGATCTCGGCCCCAGAAGGTGGGGAGGAGGAAGAGCTCATCCAGCTGACGACGGGTGAGCGTGCCCGAAGGCCTCCCGTCGCTCGGATCATGAATCACGATCAGTGAATGACCGTCTTCGGTCATCCGATCGAGCACCGTGGCAATGGTCTCGTTGGTCCAGGCCCGAGCCACCTGCGGTGCCGGCGTCATCACAGCACCGAGCGTCATCCAGCTCTGCTCTTCCTGCGGGATGGAACGCAGCGGTCCGGGAGCGACGTAGCCGATGGGCTCGTAGTCCCAGCGCACGACCGGGCAGGCGGGGGCTTGATTGTCGGGTTGATCCCGGAGTTGGGCCAGAAACTGGCTGACCGTGAGCGAGTCGGAAACGGGCGGCGGGTTGACGGCCATGAGCACGAGAGTCGGGGTGGAATCCAACCGACGACGGATCACCGCGCCACGGATTTCCTCGATTGCGCCGTGGGCCAGAAACGCTCCGGTTGCCACCCCGAGAACCGCCCACCAGGCTTCCACCCGGTCGGAGAGCAGATAAGCCGCGGTCAAGCCACCGATCATGGTCAACCCCGACACCAGCCCGGCTCGGGCCGTGAGCACTCTCGAGTGTTCGGCGTCGCCGTTGCGCCACCAGAGCAGAGCAGTGAGTACCCGTCCCCCGTCGAGCGGCGAGACGGGAATCAGATTGCTCACGGCGATCAGTGCGTTGACGATGGCAAGCCAACTGAGCGCGCCGGCGATGAGTTGGGCGTTGGCCCAGCGATCCAATCCGATCGCGATGCCGGCGAAACCGAAGGCGAGGATGAAACTCGCGGCCGGACCGGCTGCGGCCACCTGGAACTCAGCCTTTGGTGTCGGAGCCTGTTGGCGAAGGCGAGCGAACCCGCCGAGGATCCAAAGCGTGATGCCGTCCACCTCGATGCCATGTCGACGGGCGAACAGGGCGTGCCCCAGTTCATGAAAGATGATGGAGAGGAAAAACAGGATGGTGGATGCGATCGCCACCGCCACATGGCTCCGCGTGTCCGACGAGGGGAACCACTCCGGGAGGGCGACCACACCCAGGCTGGCCGCGAGGTAGGCCGCGACGGCGATGATGCTCCAGTTTGCGCCGATCGGAATGCCGGCGATACGTCCGAGTTTGAGCGAATCGCGCAAGCCCACAGTGTGGCCCACGATCGCCCGTTACGTCCGGTCGCGCCGCGTACGGCTGGGCTGCGACCGGCTGGGCTGTATCCGGTTGGGTCGGTGATGGTGATCGGAAGGTGGTCAGCCCGGACGTTTGAAGGCGACGAGTCCGCCACCGTCGAGGACCAGGTGTTGACCGGTCATCCAACTGCCGGCCTCGGTTGCGAGATACAGGGCAGCGTTCGCAATGTCCGTCGTTTCGCCCAGCCGTTTGAGCGGATAGGTCTGTGCGACGATGTCACCCTGCTCGCCCTCCCAGAGCATCCGGGCAAAGTCGGTCTTGATCAGACCGGGGCAGATCGCGTTGACCCGCACCTTCGGACCGAGTTCGGCTGCCAGTTGCTGGGTCATGTGGATGAGGGCCGACTTCGTCAGGTCGTAGACCCCGAGGACGGGACTCGTCATCAGGCCACCGACGGACGAGATGTTGATCACGACACCGCCGTGTTCCTTCATCCACGACCGCCAAGCGGCCTGGGTCAACAGCAGCGGTCCCGTGAGATTGACGGCGATGGTCTTGTCCCAACGTCCGAGGTCGACATCGATCATCGGGCCGGCGTAGGGATTGGTTGCGGCGTTGTTGACCAAGATGTCGACGGCTCCGAGACGTTCGATCGTTTCGGTGACGATGGATTCGGCCGTGGAGATGTCGCCGGTGTTGCCCACCATCCACTGACAGCCCGATCGTCCGGAGGCTTCATCGATGTCGGCAGCCGCCTGCTCGAGCACGTCGGCCTTGCGGGCAACGATCATGACCTGAGCGCCGGCGGCGGCAAAGCTCGTTGCGATCTCCTTGCCGATGCCGCGCGATCCTCCGGTGATGAGGGCCGTCTTTCCGTCGAGCTTGAGTTCCATGCTGGTCTTCCTCCGTGCTTGCTTCCGTGCTTGCGTCCGGGCGAGAACCTACAAGCGATGACCATCACGACGTAAATGCTGGCGTGAATGTCTCCGTGGTCAGGCGGAGCGATCGAGGCGCTCGTACTCGTCTGCGGTGATCGCCTCGGCAAGCGCCGCAGCCGCCATGTTGGCCTCGAGGTGGTCGACCGACGAGGTGCCGGGAATGGGGATGATCACCGGTGAACGGTGCAGCAACCAGGCGAGCGCGACGGCATGGCGCGTGCTGCTGTGGTCGGCCGCAACCTCGTCGAGCACCTTCCCGGCCGCACCCAGATCGCCGCTGCCCATCGGGAACCACGGGATGAAGGCGATGCCGTCGGCCTCGCACGCATCGACCACGTCGGACCACTCTCGATCGCCGACGTTGAAACGGTTCTGGACACTTGCGATCGGCGTGATGGCCTGGACTTCACGAAGTTGATCGACCGTCACCTCGGAAACTCCGATCTGATCGATCTTTCCGGCTTCTCGCAGTTCGAGCATCGCCCCGATCGACTCGGCTACGGGCACATCGGGATCGATGCGGTGGAGCTGATACAGCGGAATCCGCTCGAGCTTCAGCCGCTCGAGGCTTCCATCACAAGCTGCCTTGAGATGCTCCGGGCGACCGTTGGGCTGCCAGTTGCCGGGTCCAGGGCGAACGAGTCCGGCCTTCGTCGCGATCATGATCCGGTCAGTGTCGTCGGCGAGCTCTTCGCCCATGAGGCGTTCACTGACATCTGGACCGTACGAGTCCGCTGTGTCGAAGAAGTCGACACCGAGCTCCACCGCCCGCCGGAGTACCTTCTTGGAACCCTGAGGGTCATCGGGCTCGCCCCAGACACCGTCGCCAGTGATCTGCATGGCTCCGTAGCCGAGTCGGTTGACCGAGGTCCCGTTGGGGAAGGTGAATGTGGGTTGGATGGTGGTTTTGGCCATGACGGAAGGACTACCCACCAGTCGTCGATCCAACCATCGAACCCTGGCGATCGATTCGGCTCGGGCCGGAGTCGACGGACGCTCGCTACGGTCTGGGCGGTGAGCAGGCTTCGACCCTTTGTTGGCGTGAACGTCGCCGGAGGCGAATTGAATGTTCGCTGCCAAAACGTGTCGGATCGAGCCGTCGCCGCGTTCGTCTTCTTCCACGACGCGGCCAGCGACTCGCGAATCTGGGAGCGTACGTTCACACGATTGCCCACCGCCGTTGCCGCCCTCGCTCCCGATCTGCGAGGGCGAGCGGCAAGTTCGGAGCTGGCCCCGGCCACGAGCGTCGAGCAATATCTCGATGACCTCGTGTATCTGCTCGACCATTTCGACATCGACCAGGCCGGTCTCATCGGTGCCGGGTCGGGGAGCGTGCTCGCCGAACACCTCGGTGCATTGCTTCCTGATCGGGTTCCGCTGACCGTCGGAATCGAAGAGTCACCGCTCGAGCCCATCACGTCGAACTCGTCGGACCCTCGGACCGACCAACGAGCCGTCGATTTCGACCGGATGGTGCAATACCAGCGACAGCTCACGGGTGACCGGAGCCAGCACTACCGTCGTCTCGTGGTCGGACCGTCGTTCGCCGACGGCGCAGACGGTGATCAGTCCACCGATGGATCGGTCGGGATCGGTGATCGTGCCCATGACGGGCACGTCACCTTCCTTCGCCATCTTGGGTCGTCGTCGGTCCTGCTTCATCCCCAGGGTGCCGATTCGGTGGCCGACCTCATCCGTTCGCTCGTGAGAATCGGCGGCTGAAAACGAACAGGTTCGGGGGTTCAGCCGGCCAGGATGACCATCACGAGGAGCATCACGGCGATGAACCCGACGAACAGCCATTCGAGTCGATTCCGACTGTTGCGTTCAGCCTCGAGGTAACTCTCGAGCACTTCCGAGCGGCCGGCCGCTTCGAGAAGTTCGCGTTCCACCTCGGAGAGTCGCAGTTGACGACCGGCGCTGGCCCGTCGGGCCAAGTCGAGTTCGGTGGCGAGCTGTGTTTGCTGGTCTTGGAGCGTTTGGAAGGCGGACTCGGAGTCGATCAGTTGGGTCCGCAGGACCAACGAGTCGACGGACTCGACCGGCGCTGCCGCGGTGTCTCCGTCGCTCGGATTTCGCAGTCGAGTCCGGATCCGGCGGAGTTCACTCGTGTCCTCGGGGCTCACCGGAGCCAGCAAGCGCTCGATCGAGAGCAAAATGCGGTCGAGATAGGCCGTGTCGTCGGGAAGGTTGATGTGGGCCCACAAATTGCGGGCCTCGATCAACTGATCGACCAGCTTTCGGACGTCGCCACCGAAGAACTCGGCGAACACCGGCCCCCAAAAACGTCGGAGGACCAGAAGCTGGAACAGCGGATCGGTGGCCCCGTGTTCGGCCGGTCGGCCCATGCGGTTGGCGGCGGTCTCGGTCCAGGAGATCTCGTCAGCGAAATACTCCTGCATCCGAGCGTCGATGAACGGACCCATGCCGGCGGCAAAGATCTCGAACGCCTCGGCCATCTGGGCGTGGCGGCTGACCCCCAGGTCGGGGGTTCGGGCTGGGTTCGTTGACTGGGGAGGAGTGTGGTCGGGGATCACGGTTCTCGAGTTGGGAGGACGTGGAAGGTTTCGGACAGTTTGGTTGCGACGGCGGGCTCGGCGTCGGCCCAATGGCCTATCGGCGCCCCAGTCGGGGAGCTGAGGGATCCGCGGATTCGGGGGGAGGGGCTCAAGTCGCGAGCGGATCGGCCGTAGTGAGGATTGTGAAAAGTACTCGTCTCGCGCTCTCACCCAGCCAGGTCTTCGTGGTTGGACTCTCGGGGGCCTTCCTGTGGGTGGTTGCGATTTCCGCCGCGATCGGGCTGAGCGAACGAGAAACCGTTTTGGTGGCTAGCTCCGGCGCGATCGGGGCGATGGCCAGCACTGTCGGAGCGCTCCTTCAGAGCTTCCGTTCGGGCGCGACGACCGAGGTCCTCGCCCGGGCCTCGCACGAGGCCACACACGATCCGCTGACCGATCTTCCCAATCGCAACGCCCTGTTCGAAGAGCTCGAACGATCGCTGGAGAAGGCGCAGAAGAACGACTCGGTCGTCGGCGTGCTCTTCCTCGACCTCGACCGGTTCAAGGTCATCAATGACTCGATGGGGCATGAGGCCGGTGACGAGGTGCTGCGAATTGTTGCCGAGCGACTCACGTCGGCCGTGCGAGGTTCCGATCTCGTCGCCCGGTTCGGCGGCGATGAATTCGTGATCGTCGTCCGGGACCTCTTGAATGACAAGTCGGTTTTGGCCGTGGCCGAGCAGATCCTGAAGGCATTCGAGAAGAAGGTCTCGCTCTTCGGCGGATCACAGCGAATCTCGACCAGCATCGGCGTCGCCATTGCCCGACCCGACGAGAACCGCCGTTCCGAAGACCTCGTTCGTGATGCCGACGCCGCCATGTACAAGGCGAAACGCAGCCGGTCCGGATACGCGCTGTTCGATGAGGTCCAGCGTCTGCAGGTCATCGACCGTCTCGACATCGAACGGGATCTCACCAATGCCCTCGACGAGGAGCAGTTCCTGGTCTTCTATCAACCGTTGGTCGACGTCGGAGCCCGGCAGCTCTATGGCTTCGAGGCCCTGGTTCGATGGAATCACCCGACACGCGGGCTGATCGGTCCAGGAGAGTTCCTGCACGTAGCGGAAGAAACCGGGATGATGGCCCGCATCGGCGAGATGGTGCTGCGAGAAGCGGCGGCCCAGGCCGCCGTCTGGAACCATCTGAACCCCAACGCCCGAGACGTGAAGATGAGTGTCAACATCGCCGAGCAACAGCTCATCGATGCGAATTTCCCCGATCTCGTCGGTGAGGTCCTGAAATGGTCGGGCCTGCCGGCCAGCCAGCTCGTCCTGGAGATCACCGAAGACGTGATCGTCGACCATCTCGACGGATTGAGCGTGCTCAACCGCATTCGTGACCTTGGCGTTTCGCTGGCCATCGACGACTTCGGCACCGGCCAGTCATCGCTCAGTTACGTCAAACAGTTCGACATGGTCTCGACGCTCAAGATCGACCGTGTGTTCGTGACCGAGATGTCGAACGGAGATTCGAACCGGGCGATCATCGAAGCGATCGTGGCGATGGCTCGTGCCCTGGATCTCCGGGTGGTCGCGGAGGGGGTCGAAGACCACGATCAGGTGACGGCGCTTCAGGAATTCGGTGTGCAGATCATGCAGGGCTATTTGTTCAACCGTCCGCTACCCGCCGACGGAATCGACCCCGCCTCATGGTTCATTCCCTCCACCGCCCCGGACACGCCGCAGGTCGGTCTGTTGCCGCTCGAGGTGAGCCGGGGCCTGGCCGTTGCGAGCCCGGTGGTGCGTCAGCGTCCCGCCCGACGGGGCTGAGCGACCGACAACGACCCTGGGCTCGGGCGCCGGGCCCAGTCTTCTCGAGTCAGTCTTCTCGAGTCAGTCTTCTCGAGGGAGTGGCGTGACGAAGTCGATGAGTTCTTCGACGGCGCCGACGAGCCCGACTTCGAGATCTCGGTAGTCCGAAACCCGAGCGAGGATCGTCTTCCACATTTCCCAGGAGGGGCCGGCAAACCCGAAGGCCTGACAGACGCCGGTTTTCCAGTCGGTGCCCTTCGGAATGACCGGCCACTCCTTGATGCCGAGCACTTCGGGCTTCACGGCCTGCCACACGTCGACGTACGGGTGGCCAGTGATCAACACATCGGGATGGGCGATGGCCTGGGCGATGTGGGACTCCTTCGTGCCATCGATCAGGTGATCGAGGAGAATGCCGAGTCGTCGCTGCGGACTTGGACTGAATTCGCGGACGACCGCCTCGAGATCGTCGGCGCCGTGGAGCGGTTCGACCACGACTCCCTCCACCCGAAGGTCGTCGCCCCAAACCTTCTCGACCAGCTCGGCGTCATGCAGACCCTCGACGAGAATCCGGCTCGGAAGGGCCACACGGGCTTTGGTTCTGGGCAGGGCCACACTGCCGGAAGCAGTGACACCCGGCGTTTTCGGTGGTTCGGGGGCCTGGGCCGGGGCAAGCGTGACCGATTGTCCTCCGACCGAGAACGCCCCTTTTTCGTTGTGGACGGTTTGGGATCGACCCTTCTGGTCGAGAATCGTCACCCATTCGTCGTTGCACTTGGTCACCGCACCCACGTATCCCGTCGAGCGATGGCGCACGACCAAGCCTTTGGTGGCGGGAATCGTGGGCCACGTGGGCTTTCGGCGCCGCGGTGCGTTCATGTCGAGATCGCTGAGAATGCCGGACACCACGGGATCCTACTCGGGCCATCCGGCCGCTCGGAGGAATGGCAAACCACCGCCAGCTCGTAGCCTCGGGCGTCGTGATCCTGTTCGACGCCGTTGATGTCACCGTCTCCCGTCCTGACCGTCCCCTGTTCACCGACGTGTCGGTGACGGTGTCGACCGGCGATCGTTTGGGCATCGTCGGAATCAACGGCACGGGCAAGTCGACTTTGCTTCGGGTTCTTTCGGGAAGACAAGTCCCCGAATCCGGGGAGGTGCGCCCGGGCCGAGACGTTCGGATCTCCGCGCTCGACCAGGAAGCCCCACTCCCCAAGGGATCGGTCATCGATGCGGTCACGGGCAATGGCTGGGCCGAGTCCGCCGGCGAACAGGTTGCCGAAACATGGGAAGCCGAAGCCGCACTCTCACGTCTGGGTATGGGTGAGCACCTCGAGCGGTCAACGGACTCGCTTTCGGGGGGCGAAACCAAGCGGGTCGGGTTGGCCCGTGCCCTGGTGCAACCCAGCGACCTGTTGATCCTCGACGAGCCCACGAACCATCTCGACGTGGATGGCATCACCTGGCTCGAAGAGCGGCTGGCGTCGTATCGAGGCGGCCTGCTGCTCGTCACCCACGACCGCCAGGTCCTCGATCACCTCGTCACTCGCATGCTCGAGCTCGATCGCGGCAGTGCCTACGTTCACGAGGGCACCTACGCTGACTACCTCGAAGCCAAGTCGGAACGGGCCGATCAAGCTGCTGACGCCGAAGCCGTCCGCAGCAACCTGGCAAAGTCGGAGCTCGCGTGGTTGCGCCGAGGGGCCAAGGCCCGCAGCCGAAAGCCCAAGGCGCGTATCGAATCGGCGAAGGCACTGATCGCCGACCGACCTCAGGGTGCAGCCCGGCCATCCGAACTCCACCTCGACTATCCGACCCCGAGGCTCGGCGACGTCGTCATCGAACTCGAAGGCCTCGGAGCTTCCACTCCCGATGGACGCCGCCTGTTCTCCGACGTCGATTTCAAACTCGACCCCCGTGAGCGGCTCGGCATCGTCGGCCCGAATGGATCCGGGAAGACGACCCTGCTCAACCTCATCGCGAACGTGGCCGAGCCATCCGAAGGCACCGTCCGCTGGGGAACAACCGTGTCGGTCGGTTACTTCACGCAGACCGGAGTGGAACTCGATCCGAAAGCCAGGGTTCGTGAGGTCGTGGCCGGACCGAATCGCTCACCGGACTGGACCGACGCCCGGCTGCTCGAATCATTCTGGTTCGACAAGGACGCCCAGTGGGCCGAGGTGCACACCCTGTCCGGTGGTGAGCGTCGTCGGCTCCAGCTGATGCAGCTGTTGGCGTCCAAGCCCAACGTGCTGCTTCTGGACGAACCGACCAATGACCTCGACCTCGAGACGTTGCGAGCCCTCGAAGATTTCCTCGAAGACTGGCCGGGCGCGCTCATCGTGGTGAGCCACGATCGAACGTTCATGCGACGGGTGGCGGCCGATGCCCTGGTGGTCGACGGCGACGGCAACGCCACCCGCTGGCCCGGCGGTTTCAATGCCTGGAACGAACACCGTGAACAGAATCGGACGGCCGGTTCGTCCACCGCTGCGACCCAGACCAAGCGGCAGAAGAAGGGCGACACGCGTGACAAACCGGGAGGCCGATCGCCGAGCACACTCGGTCAACTCATCCGGCAGGCGGAAAAGGACATGGCCAAGCTCGACAAGCGGAGGGCCGTTCTCAACGAGGAACTCGTCGCGGCAGGAAGCGATCACGCCGAGCTGACGAGGGTGGGCAAAATACTCGGCGAGCTCGAGGCATCGATCTCGGAGTTGGAGCATCGCTGGCTCGAATTGTCGGAGGAACAGGACTCCTAATCTGCGCCGAGCGCTGGTCCCGTGGAAAGATCCCGGAATGACCGAATCGCTCACCTTGCCGCCGGCCGACCCCGCAAAGCTGCCGTACGCCAGTCTTGCCGTGTTCCAAGTCAAGCAAGGCGAAATGGTTGCACTGATGGTCCGCCTCGGAAATCGTCTGGGCTTGTTCCGGGCCATGGCTGACGGCCGTCCGAGGTCGGCAGCCGAACTGGCAGCCGACACCGACCTGCAGGTTCGCTGGGTGCAGGAATGGCTCTACGCCGTTGCCGCTGGAGGTCTGGTCGAGCACCGAGCGCTCGAACGAGACGTCGACGTCGGGGATGACGACGGCGTTGACGTGGATACCGAGATTCTGGGTGATCCAGGCGAGCAGTTTCATCTGACGCCGGAAATGTCGGCCATCCTCGCCCAGCCGGATCATCCGTCGTTCGCCGCCGCCGCATTCGGCGCATCGGTAGACGGTCAGACCACGGATCGTTTGGCTGAATCGTTTCGCACTGGTGTGGGGTTCAGTTGGGGAGACCACGGCGACGCGACGGCTCACATGCAGGCCTCGATGTCCGGTCCGAGGCAGCGCCATTTCCTGGTACCGGTGATCCTCGCCTCCGTCAACGGTCTGATCGATCGGCTCGAGTCGGGTATCCGGGTGGTCGATGCCGGCTGTGGGAGCGGCATCGCCGCCTGTGTCATGGCCGAGGCGTTCCCCAACAGCACCTTCCTCGGTATCGACCCTTCGATGCCGGCGATCAGCGCAGCCCGGGACCGGGCGGCGAACCTGGGCCTGTCCAACGTCAGGTTCGAAGAGCTCGGCTTCGACGACCTCGAGCCGGGGTCGGTCGATTTCCTGAGCACCCTCGATGTGATCCACGACCTGCCGCGACCGGCCGAGGCCGTTCACGCCGCCAAGGCCGCGCTGGCTGATGATGGCGTGTGGTTGGTGGCCGACATCAAGGCCGAGTCGAGCTTCGCCGCCAATCGCAAGAATCCGGTGATTGCGCTGTTCTATTCGATGTCGGTTGCCTATTGCATGAACTCGGCCCTGTCGGAAGCGGGCGGCGCCGGGCTCGGAACACTCGGGCTGCATCCCGAGCGCCTGCGCGGTCTCACCGAGGCCGCCGGGTTCACCCAATTCGAGTTCCGAGAGTTTCCCGAGGACGTGAGCAACCGCTACTTCGAGATCCGCCCGTGACTCCCGAGTTCGGTCACGGGCCCGACGGCGCCGACCTGGCCCGGTTGCGAACGCTCGACGGGGCGAAATGGTCCCGCTATGACGACGACGTGATTCCCGCCTGGGTCGCCGACATGGATTTCGCACCGGCCCCGATCGCCGTCGAAGCCATTCGGTCGGTGATCGATCGGGGCGACGTCGGCTACAACCACCTCGCTCGATTGGATCTGGCCGCAGCCTTCGCCGATTGGCAGAAAGTCCATCACGACTGGAGTCCTGACCCCTCGGAGTGCGTGCTGTTCAACGATGTTCTCCATGCCATCGAATACACGATCTGGCACTGCACCGAACCCGGCGACGGAATCGTGCTCCTCACGCCCATTTACCCACCGTTCATCCACGCCGTCGAGTCGTCGGGTCGGCGAATCATCGACTGTCCTCTCGATCCCGTGGACTGGTCGTTCGATCCCGAGGTGCTCGAACGAGTGATCGACGATCGGACGCGTGTGGTCCTGTGGTGCAACCCGCACAACCCGACCGGCCGCGTGTTCAGCGCCGACGAGATGAACGGCCTCGCCGATGTGGTGGCCCGACACGACTTGATCGTGATCTCCGACGAGGTCTGGGGCGACCTCGTGTATCCGGGGGAGAAACACCGGCCGGTCGCGCTCGGGCCCTCGGAATTGGCGAGCCGCACGGTGACGATCTCCGCCGTGAGCAAGTCGTTCAATCTGGCCGGCCTTCGGAGTGCCGTCGCCCACCTCGGGCATCCGGCGATCCGTGAAAGATTCCTGGCTCATCCCGACCACCTGCGAGGGGCCGTGAACACCCTCGGAGCCGAGGCCGCCTTGGCCTGCTGGCGTTCGGGCCTGCCGTGGCTCGATGAGCTCCGAGCGCACCTCCTGAGCCAGCGAGATCATCTCGACGCACGGTTGGCCGCCGAGTTGCCGGCGGTGCGGTTCCTTCCTCCTCAGGGCACCTATCTCGCCTGGCTCGACTTTCGTGCTCTCGAACTCGGGCCGAGTCCGTCGAAGAAGCTCCTCCACGAAGGTCGCGTTGCCCTCTCGCCTGGTCCCGACTTCGGTCCTCGTGGGGAGGGATTCGCCCGGCTGAACTTCGCAACGAGCCGGGTGATCCTCGACGAGATCCTCGATCGCATGATGGCCTGCTTGACCAATTCGTGAGGCCGGTGCCGGCCACCAGATTTCAGCCGGCAGTTTTCAGTCGGCAGATTTCAGCGGACGTGGCTCACGAGGAGCCGCTTCACCTCGGCCAGAGTCGCCACTTCGCTTTGTCGGTCCGGTCCAACGGCGGCGAGGTTGAGCACCGACGCACCGGCCTCGACATAGGGGAGGAGGGCCGCCGCAATGTCCTCGGCCCGGCCACATGGCGTGTATCGCTCGAACGGTTCGAACGGCATCTTGTAGAACTTCGCCATGCCCTCGGCCACGTGCTTCCGGCCATCCGCCGGATCGCTCCCGACGCCAACCCACAACTGGATGCCGTGTTGCCAGTCTGGTGTTCGCCCCTGTTCGGTCGCCATCGTCTCGACCTTCTGGATGCCCTCGGCCAAACGCCGAGCCGAGCACCAGGCCGCCAACCAACCGGAGCCGAACCGGGCCGCCCGTTCCAGCGCACGGTCGCTCCGACCGCCGATCGTGATCCGAACCGGTGGTGTCGGAGTCGGCCGGATCCGGCCACCCTCGATCGTGAAGAACTCGTCGGCGTGGTCGACCGTTGCGCCGTCGAGCAACCGGGTGAGAATGTCGAGCGACGCATCGGTGCGGCGGCCCCGAGAGCGAGGATCAACACCACAGACCTCGAATTCGTGGCGATCTTCTCCTCCGACACCGACACCCACCGTGAGTCGGCCCGGCGCAGCGGATGCCAGCGTCACGATCTGGCGGGCCGCCACCATCGGGTGGCGTAGGGCCAGTAGAAACACCCCGAGATACAGCCCGAGTCGGGGCTCGATCCCGGAGAGTGCGGCGAGTTGGACGAGACCGTCGGCGCCCGCTCCGCCCCGGAAGCTCACATGATCGGCCAAGAACAGGTGGTCGATCCCGGCATCGGCGATGGCAGCAAGCTGGGCCCGCTGCTCATCGGGCGTCGACTCGAACAAGCCCCACGGTGGACTCGTGCCGATCTGGAGTGTCGTGGCCGCCGGCCAGTCATTGGGCATGGCAGAGCCTGGCACGTCAGGATCCCCGTCGAGAATCGAACGCTGATGTCGGCCTGCGGGCGGCGCGTGCTCGATCCTGATCACGAATTGGGCAGATCAGCTCTAAATACATTAAAAGGCGTTTGTTTACACTCGACAGATGCATTCTTCCGGCGGTCAGCAACGAACAGGTCAACAGGTGGGCGAGTGGCGCCTTCGAACCAGCGAAGGTGACATCGACGTGCGGTGGACGATGCGTGATCGCGGGGCCGACCCGCTGCCCTTCGGCCGTGGCGATCTCGTGGATCTGCGTCATCCGCGCCCACAACCGAGGGTGCGTCGGCCGGATTCTGGCGGCCGAGTCACGGCGCTGCGGGCCCCCGTGTCGGTTCCCCCCGAGCCGGGCCGGATTGCCATCAGGGCCATCGTTCCCGACCCTCCCAAGGATCCCGCTGCGATGGCCTGGTCGGCGATCGTTCCGAGTGTGGTCAGCGGCGCCGTCGGCGCCGTCGTCTTCTCCCCACTCTTCGCCCTCCTCGCCGTTGCGTCCGTAGCGGTATGTCTCGGTCGCTGGATGGTTGGGCGAATCAGTCATGCCCGCGTCGTTCGCCACCGGCGTCGAGCGATCATCGAGGCCGATCACGAGTTCGAGGCGGCAGTGGCTGCGTGGGCCCGAGCAGAGATCGATCGCCGCTGCCGCCTGTGGCCGAGTCCCGCCGGGGTTCTTCGTTCGGCTTCCTCGCTCCGCACGCCGTGGAACCATCGGCTCGGTGCCGATGACGAGCTGACGGTGGCTGTGGGTGACGGATCTTGCTGGGTCCAACCAACGCTGTCGACCGGCGAGTCGTCGGAGCGAACCAGTGAACTGGCGGGTGTCCCGATCCTCGTCGGCCTGGCCCCGGGACGTGGTCTCGCCGTTGTTGGTGATCGTTCCTCCGTCCTCGATTCGGCGCGCTGGCTGATCTCGAGCAGCGCCGCGAGGTACGGGCCGGCCGATCTCGATCTCCTCGTCCTCACCACTCCCGATCGGTTGTCGGATTGGGACTGGATCAAGTGGCTTCCGTCCTTGGTGTCGGTGGTCTGTTCCGATGAAGAGACCGAGCAGATGCTCCACCTGATCGCCGAAGCGTCGCGACCGGCGCTGGTTGTCGTCGACGGGCGGGAACCCGGTGCCCCCGGCCCGCTCGCAGTGGCGTTGAGCGGCAGGCTGGAACGGAGTCGGATTCTCTGGCTCGGTGACAGCCCTTCGGTGCCGGCGGCCTGCACACACGAGTTGCGGGTCGCTCCCGACGCCGGCTTCGAGCTCGTGGATCTCGTCACACCGGCTTCGGTGCCAACCATTCATGGCGACGTCTTCGCATTCGAGACCGCAGCGGCCGATCTGATTGCCCGCTCGCTGGCCCCCTTCGTTGATCCCGAGCGGGACGAGCCGGCCGCTCGGCTTCCTCGTTCGGCTTCCTTCGCCGATCTGGTCGAGCTCGATCTGGCCGATCCAGCAGCGTCGACGGCGCAGGTCGCGCTGAACTGGGACACCGCCACTCGACGCCGCATCGTGGTTCCGGTCGGGCTCGCCGACCATGGCCTCGTCGAAATCGACCTGGTCGGCGACGGACCGCACGGTCTCGTCGCCGGCACGACAGGCTCGGGAAAGAGTGAACTGCTGCGGACGATGATCGCCGGCATCGCCACCAGACAACCGCCGGATCTCGTTTCCTTCGTGTTGATCGACTTCAAGGGTGGGGGAGCGTTCGACGTCGTCGCTGGGCTGCCTCACGTGTCGGCGGTGGTCACCGATCTCGATCGGCACGGGGCCTCTCGGGCGCTCCGGAGTCTGCGGGCCGAACTCGCCGATCGCGAACGCCGGCTCCGCACGATCGGTGAAAGTGACCTCTCCGACGTTCCGCTCGGGCACGGATTGGGCTTTCCGCGACTCGTCGTGGTCGTTGACGAATTCGCTGCTCTCGCCGATGAACTTCCCGATTTCTTGGACGGCCTCGTCGACATCGCCAGACGAGGTCGGTCGTTGGGCGTGCATCTGATTCTGGCCACACAGCGACCGGCCGGAGTCGTGACCGGCCAGATCCGAGCCAACACCAATCTGCGGATCTGCCTCCGGGTCCAAGATCGGGCGGACAGTTTCGATGTGATCGATGTGGGAGACGCCGCCGACTTGCCGGCCATTGCAGGGAGGGCGATCGTGCGGCTCGGATCCGACCGGAATCGGTTCGTTCAAGTCGCTCACCTCGGTGCCGTTTCCGGTCCACTGGTGCTCGAGCCATTCGTGGTCCATCCCACGTTGGCGCCGGCTCAGCAAGAGCGCCCGGCGTTTCTGTGTGCACTGGCTCAGGTCGAGAGGTCGGTCGGCGCCGCGACGACGCAACCCGGCGCCCCACAAGCACCGTCGGCCCTTCTCATCGGGCTCACGCGCAATCTCACCGATGAGCGATCGCTCCCGCTGTCGGGTGCGCCATGGATGGCCCCGCTCGAAACCGTTGCCTGGTCCGACCTCTCAGCCGATGTTCCTAGTGATCGCGAGTCGATACCGATCGCGCAGCTCGATGATCCCGATCAACGATCTCGCCCCACCCTCATCTGGCCCAGTGCTTCGGGTGGTCTGCTCGTTCTCGGAGCAGACCTCGCCGAGGTGGAGCAGACCGTCGGGGCGGTCATCGTTGCTTCAATCGAGGTCGGTGGGGCTCAGGGTGGAACACCTGACGTCCTTCTGCTCGACGGAGGTACGGGCTTCCTGGTCCGACTCCGGGAACTGGCGGCGGTTGCCGACGTCATCCCGACCGGAGACGCAGCGCGAACCGTCAAGGCGGTTGCGGACCTGGCTCGAACCGAGTCGGCCCCGCCTCCGGACCGAGCCAGACCCACGCTCCTCGTGATCCACGGCTGGGGTGCGGTGGCCGACGCTCTACTCGATGCCGGCGGCCAGGCCGCTGTTGATCAGTTGACTCGTCTCGTGCGTCGCGGCGGAGGTGGCCTGCTGCGGGTTGTGGTCACCGGGAGCTCTGACCGTGAAGTGCCGAGTCGGATCACGGCCCTGCTGTCCACCCGGCTGCTCCATCGACTGGCCGACCAGGCCGGATTGCTTTCCTTCGGCACCAGGCTGAAGGACCTCCCGGCCCTCAACGGTGCGCAGGTCGTCGATCCGACCTCTGGCCTGGTGGGAGTCGCCCTGCGAGTCGATGCGGCCCACATCGATTCGCTGCGGGCTCGGTTGGAAGCGGCTCCTGTCCCCATCGGTGGCTGGCCCCAACCAATTCGAGTTCTGACGGATCGAATATCCCGATTCGATCTGCCGTCGGCCACCTGTTCTGTGACGAAGCAGGCCGGAGCGTTGTGGACCGTCCCGATCGGCCTCGACACCGAGCTTCGTCAGGCGGCGGTCGTTGTTGGTCCCGGGCGCGTCGTGCTGGTGCTGGGTCAGCCCGGAAGCGGTCGGACCACGGCCATCGAAACGATTCGCGCCGGGTTGTCCGATGATGTCGAGATCAGCGTCATCGACGACGCCGAGCTGAAGGAACGAGCCGAAGTATCGGAACTGTTGGCGGCGGGCAGGGGTCTGATCGTCGGATGCACGGCCGCCGCCGCTCGCACCTTCGGCTCGTGGATCAATCCCTTGCTGGCCACGGCCCAAGTCGTGCTGCTCAACCCGACTCGAGCCGATGGTGAGCTCTGCCGGGTGATCGTCCCCGACCTCACTCATGCGCCTCTCGGTCGGGCCGCCCTGATCGACCGGGGTCGAGTCACCGTGCTTCAGGTCGCGGCCTGAACCTGCGCTTGTCGGTCGGGGTGGGAGCCATCAGCGGTCGGTAGGTCTGCACGGCGGTGAAGAGCGCCGGGTCCGTGAGGTGATACTTGAAGACGTCGCCGATCGGGGCCATCCGTTCGAGATATTTGGACCAGTCGTTCGGCTGGTCGACGACCGAACAGAACGGATCCTCGAGTAGCTCGCAGAGATCGACGTCGGCGATCAGGTTGTTCGGATCATCGATCGGCAGGATGGGCGAGCCGATGGCCAGGCTCGGTGCGAGCTTGCGGTGGTCGGCATCCCGTAGGTGTAATTCACCTTCGTCGGTCATCACTTCCGAGGCCGTTCGCACATCGCCCAGCAACCCGGTGAGCAGTAGTCCTCCGGCGGTCTGCCAGATCGTCGTACTCGGGAGACTCAGATAGGGATCGACGATCGTCTGCTCGTGGATTCCGAAGTAGGCCGACGATGTCAACATCAGTTCCTGCCGCCGGCGGGGATCGACCTCGTCATGAGCCTGATCCATGAGGTCGAACCCCGCATCCAAATATGGTTGGTCGGGGGTGCGCCCGAGAAGACGAGCCTCGAAGCCGTCGGTGAAGTCGCTGAAGATCGCCTGGTTGCCGTTGGCCACATCCTGCCTCGCCTCATTCGTGACGGGCACGAATCCCAGAACCGAGAGGCTGCCGTCGATGACCGGACCGACGGAGTCCGATGCCGCCATACCGAAGATGAACCAACTCGCTCCGGAGTGACCTGGTGCGCTGGGATCGAAGGCGCGATCGCCATTGATCGAGGCTTCGAACCGTCGCCCCAATTCGGCGTAGGCCCGGGTGATCAGATGGTTGCGGTATCCGTCAGCTGACTCGGGGAGATGGGCGATGATCTTCAGGTGGGTGAGGAGATCGGCGTCGCCGCCAACCAGATCAGCAGTGGCGGTCTCGTGCAGGGCCCGGAGGGAGTCCGGGCGAACTTCGAACATGTCGATGAATCCGCCATGCGCCGCCTCGATGGGAAGGGACGCAATGAACTCTCTCGCCCTCCGGGGTGAATGGAGGAACGTCCCGTTGTTGATGGCGGCGATGACGAGCTTGCCATGATCGGCCGACAAGCCGAGCCGTCGCAACTCTTCGGGCTCGACGCCGCGGCTCGTGAGTTCCTCCGGAGTGAAGCGGCTGACGGTCGGGTCCCGAAGACCTCGGTTCGCCTGGGCAACGAGCATCGTAATGACTTCGTTGCGGCGACGAAACAACTGGAGTGCCTCGACGGCAAAGGCATCAGCCGGAATTCGTGTTGATATGAGGGCGAGCGCCACGTTTCTCGCATCATCCCGAAGTTGAGCGATCCATGCCGGATTGGCAACGAAGGCGCCGGCCGCAGCCCGGAGTTCAGCCGGCTGCGCAGCGTCGTTCGCCACCTCGTTCAACCGCTCGATGGTGATGAAGGCGTCGGGGCGATCTCGACGGTCGGCGGTGCACTCGAGAGCCGAACGATGGGCGAGGAGGACTTCGATTGCGAGGTCGCCGCTGATCGGGGCCCGGGCTCCCTCGTCGTCCAGCAGCGAGGCAAAGAGGCGAGACGTCGTGATGGTTTCTCTCGAGCGTGACCAACCGAACGCGGGTCCGTCGATCCGATAGTCCTCGACGGCGTCGGCCCGAAGCGTCAGAACCGTTGCGAGGAGCGTTAGTTCCTCGTCGATTTCGCGCAGCTGGGCCAGCGATCGCCGCGGGGGGAGGTCGCTGAGCGTCAAGCCCCGGCGAATCGAGGATTGGAGGTCGTCTGAATCGTCGGCGACAACGCGAAGGTGACGGGCGGCGTCGCGGGTTCTTTGGGGATCGATCCAGGGCACGGGGCCGTCCTAGGGCTGATCAACTCGGCAACGGGGCGTTGGGTGAACGTCAGATTTCAACGAAACTCGGCCGGCTCGGACGCCGGGGCCGGGGCCCGGCAACCACCAAGCCCTGGCCGCCAGCAGCGGACTCGTCGGCTCGATGCTGATTGCGCTGCCAACGATCCATCTCCGCTCCGTACGTCGCCAATTGCCGGGAATAGGTCCGGCAGGCCTCGGCTCGGATTCGACAGGTGTCAGCCTGACCTCGGAGTTCGTCGGCGACTGACGCTGCGGCCAGAACGGCGGTGTCGACCGTGACGTCGGCCAGGAGGGGGAGTTTGCCGTCGCGCATGGTGTCGGGGCCGAAATGCCTTCGGGTGTGCTCGAGCAGTCGCTCGGCCCGGTCGGCCGCCGCGTCGAAACTTGCCGCTGCTTGCTCGAACTCGAATGAAGTCGGCATCTCAGCTGAAGCTGAGACCGATGTTCATGGCCTGGTCGAGATTGGCCCGCTGACCTTCGACCGCGTTGGCCATCTCGATCGTGGACGATTCGGCGTGGGCCAGCGCCGTGGAGAATTCGCTGACGAACTGGTTGAGGGTTTCGGTCATCGACGCAACCGAGGCCTGGAACGAGGCGAATGCTTCGGTCGTGGCCGCTTGGCCCGACTGCATCGCGCCTCGAAACTCGGCTGCTCCGTGTCGAAAGCGGTCGGCGTTGGCCCCGGTCCACTGCGTTTGATCGGCCTGTCCGACGGCGGCCGAGACCGACTGGTCGAGTGCCTGCATGTGGGAGGAGATCTCGTCGAGGGCGCGGCGAGCCGCATCACTGACCTCGGTGATCACCAGCGTGGTCGTCTGGACTGATTGTTCGCGGCTCGAACCGACGTCGGCCGCGGTGGTGTTGAGTCGCGTGCTGAGCGAGGCGAGGTCGTCGAGTTGGGCGCCGAGCATGGTCATAACGGTTTCTCCTGCGTTGGTTGTTGGAAGGAGTCAGTGGCTCTCGTGAGCGAGTGGATGGAGTAGAACGTAGTTAAGAGTAAATGAACGTAGAAAGCAACTCTATTGCGGTCTGGGGAGTGAGACTGCTCACCGGCTGGTCTCACGATCCGGATCTACGGGCCGGTGCGTCTCGGGGCAGGCGAATGTTTCTAGGATCACGTCATCGTCGTTTCGGGGGCAGCCCTCACTGCACGGGTGAGAAGCCGCGTTGAACCAGGGCGGTTCCAGCGGCCTCGCTTCGTCGTCGGTGCCGGTGGTGTATCGCCATCGACTGTGCTGCTCGGTCTGGTGGGAACGATCACCCTCGTGGTTGGTGGTGCCCTGGCGGGGGCGGTCGCCCCGGAGGCGTCCGGACGGTTTTGGTCGGTCCCCACCGTGCCGGTCCGTCCTCGGATCGACCTGGTTCCCGCGCTCACCCTCTTCTACGGCGGAATGATCCTCCTCATCCGCTCGTGGTTGAAACTCCGGCGGGAGACGCTGCTCCGCTCGATCCCGGCCGCCACGGTTGTGCTGGTCGCTGTTGTCTGGTCGTTACCGCTTCTCGTTGGTCCGCCACTCGGCAGCCGCGATGTCTATGCCTATGCGGCCCAGGGTCGGATGGCATCCGAAGGCATCGATGTCTACACCGAAGGACCCTCGGCCCTCGGCGACGATCCGGTACTCGGCCCGGTCGATCCGATCTACCTCGAGGCCCCGGTCGTCTACGGGCCTGTGTTCGTTGCCCTCTCCTCCACCGTCAGTGCGCGTGCCGGCAGCCTCGTTGCCTCGGTCATGATGTTTCGGGCTCTGGCCGTTGCGGGGCTTGCAGTCGCAACGATCGCGGTATGGGACCTGGCCCGAGGCCTCGGGCGCAACGAAGCCGACGCCATGGTGCTCACGATCGCAAACCCGCTGGTCCTGTTACATCTCGTCTCCGGCGCCCACAACGAAGCGATCATGCTCGCATTCTTGATGAGTGGAGTGGCACTCGGTCGGCACACGCGGCTGCGTCAGGTCGGCATGGCGCTGTGTGCGTTCGCTGCGTCCATCAAGGTCCCGGCCGTGCTGGGCGCGGTCTTCCTTGCCTGGCCGTGGATCATGGCTGCTGCCTCGCACCGAATGCGCGTGCTTCGATTCGCGGTTGCGGCCGCAGAGATCCTCACCGTGATCACCCTCGCCACGAGATTCACGGGCTGGGGTTGGGGCTGGGTGGATGCGATCATGAACTCCACGCCGGTGGATGCGTACCTCAGCGTCACGAGAGTCCTCGGTGGAGGGGTCTCGCTCGTCACCGGGTTCGACGCGGTCGACGTGCTGCCGGTCGCCCGCCTGCTCGGTATCGCCCTCGCGGCCGTCGTCACGATCTTCCTTCTGGTCCGACGACATCAGATCGGACCGGCTGCGCTCGGATGGGCCCTCGTCGCCGTCGCCCTCCTACATCCGACGACCCAGCCCTGGTACCTCACGTGGGGATTGCTCATCCTCGCCGCCACCATGGCCGGCGAGCCGAATCGAGGTTTCGTCGCAGCCTGCGCCTTCGCCGCCCTGGTCGTTCTGCCCGTCGGGCCTCAGCTCGGATTGGCGTTGATCGAGACCTGGCGGGTGATTCCGATTGTCATGGCCATGGCGGCTTTGGCGCTCGTGACGCTCAGCCCGATGCCCGACGAGACACTACGTGGTCGACTCCCGACCCATCGTCGGACAAGGCCCGAGCGCTGAGAATCACGATGGCAACGAGGCCCGTATCGCGAGCCAACAGGAGGATCGCGGCCAGCGGATGGTCCAGATCGGGCGGCCCGAAGATTGCCAGCGTCGCTCCCGTCAGGGTGATCGCGGCGGCGGTGACGCCGATGAGCACGCGATGTCGTCCGCTGAACGGGAGCATGGCGGCCCATGGGGTGAGCCACAGAAGAAACTGGGGCGACAACAGCGGGGCGGTGACGATCAACATCGCCACGCTGCCGAGCATGACGAGGGCGAAGGTCTCGGCCTCGGCACCCTGCTGAGTGCGGCGGGTTCCGAGGAACGCAAGCCACGCGGCAACACCGAGCGCAATGAAACGGCCCACCGTGACGAGCCATGGTTGGAGGTGACCAATGCGGAACGCATCGGCCTCTCGGACCGGTTCGGTATCGCTGAACAAGGCAACGAGCGAGCCCGGAACGCTCTCGAGATGCCAGCCGGTGGCCCCTCGGAGACTCACGATCTGGTTGATTGCATCACTACCGCTCACCGCAATCCAGGTGAGCCCGGCGAGTCCACCAATGATCGTGGCGGAGATCGCCGCTTTCCTGGCGCCGACCGAGAATGCGGCGGGTACGAGGAGGACAGGCCAGATCTTGACCAGAGCTCCGCCGACCGCAGCGACGCTGAAGCAGAGCGCCGAGCCGGTCGTGAACCACCGAACGCCGGTCAATCGAGCCTTCTCCGGCCAAACAGCGACGAGGGCAGCCGCCGCCGCTGTGGCCGCAAAAGCCGCCCAGAGGTCCAGCCGCAACAAGCCAGCGGGAACGAGCGGCAGGCCGAGCAGGAGGTAGGTCAACCCGGCCGAGCGTCGCCAGCATGTCGCCAGCAGGGCGGCGAGGGCGAGGTCGATCACCAGGGATGCGGCAACGAGGCGGCGGTTCGTGCTGACGACATCGGGACCGGCGAGAAGCTCGATCGCCAACACACTCCCCGGTGGATACTCCACATCGAAGTCGACGTAGGCCTGGCCCGAAGTTTCGGCGATCTCCTGAAAGCGACTCGAATCCCAACCGTCGAGTTCTTTGGGCTCGTCGACCCAGGGTCCGAAGATCAGTAGGGCGGCCGCAATCACCCGGGCTCCGATCGACAGCAGCCACAGCCACTGGATGCGCCGCAGATTCCGTCCCGGTCCCTTCATCCCGGTCAAGCTAAGCCCTCCTGTCACGGCTCCGGTTCGGCGGTACAGGAGCCGCGATGGGGATGGCTGAGAATGCATCGCTACCCTTGTACTCGTGACCGCCACTGACGCATCGACATCTGACGCAGCAACCTCCGACACGACCACCGCGGATCTCGACTCCGCCGCAACTGACGGCAACACCGCTGGATCGGATCAGGCCGTTCTCACCGTTTCCGAAGTTGCCCTCGCAACCGTCCTCGAAGTTCGCGCCTCTGAGGACGACCCCGAAGGAACGGCACTACGCGTTGCCATCACCGGCTCCAACATGACCGACTTCCAGTACGCACTCGATCTTGCGCCGATCAGCGAGGCGGTCGAGGGCGACGCGGTCTACACCCAGGGCGACCACGGTGAACTCACCGTGGTCATCCCCGCCGATTCCATCGCTCGGATGCAGGGATCCACGCTCGACGTACCCGGCACCGGACAAGCCGGCGGTCTCGTGATCCGCAACCCCAACACCCCGAACCCGCTCGACGGCCTCGACCTCGACCTCACCGGTGAACTTCCCGAGAAGATCCAGGCCGTCCTCGACCAAGCCATCAATCCCGCCCTCGGTGCTCACGGCGGATTCGCCACCCTCGTCGGCGTCGATGGTTCGAAGGCGATCGTCACCATGGGCGGCGGCTGTCAGGGCTGTGCGGCCAGCGCCATGACGCTGCGAGACGGAATCAGCTCGATGCTGATGGAGGCGCTCCCGGAGATCACCGAGGTCGTCGACGCCACCGACCACACCGCCGGCGAGAACCCGTTCTACAGCTGAGCGCCTCCCGTTCGGGGCAGCCGCCAGTTGGTGACGGCCTTTTTTGGGCTGCCCGAGGGGCTGGCGTGTAGCGTCCGGCGATGCGAGGAATCCTTGGCTACGGCGCCTACGTCCCTTACCACCGGCTACGACGAGAGGCCATCACCCAGGCCCTCGGTAGTGGGGGAGGGCGGGGCACGCGCTCGGTGGC
>JBBKXQ010000148.1:0-33672 GCA_037969565.1 Acidimicrobiales bacterium
ACCCTTACTGCCCGGACCCTTACTCGATGCAGGACGTCCCGCGGACGCTCGATCCTTGCTCATAGTTCAACCACCAATGCTACGGCGTGACATTGCACGCCTCCTTGAAGACCAGGCACACCCTCGGTGCGCTTGCCTTTTACGGTTACGCGAGCTCTCACGGTTTCGGAGAGCCTGCGTTCCATTTCGTCTCGATGCGGTGCAATCTTGGGAGCGTCGAGGATCACGGTGCAATCGATGTTTCCCACCCTCCAGCCGGCGTCTTCGAGAAGTTCGACTGCCACGGCGAGGAGTTGGAGGCTGTTGGCGCCGGTGTGAGTGGGGTCGGTGTCGGGAAACTGTTGACCGATGTCGCCGAGACCGGCCGCGCCCAGAATGGCGTCAGTGCAGGCGTGCGCCACGGCGTCGGCATCACTGTGCCCAGCCAGCCCGGGATGGTCCGAGAAGTGCACGCCACCGAGCACCAGCTCACGCTCCGGGTCGTCCGACCAAGGGTGTACGTCGAATCCCTGCCCGATTCGGAAGGGGAACTCGTTCATGTCCGGGCCTCGTTCGACGGTGCTGGCTCGGCACTCACGGTCACGCCTGAAACTGCCGCCAGGAGCGCCTCGGCCAGCAGCAAATCGGCGGGCTCGGTGATCTTGATGTTTCTCGGGTCACCGGCGACGTGAACCACCGATCCTCCAGTGGCATCCACCAGCGCGGCGTCATCGGTGGCTTTGCCACCGGCGGCGTGGGCGAGCGCCAATGTCGCCACCGCAAAACCTTGAGGAGTCTGGACGGCGACGAATTCGGCCCGATCGACACTGCCACCTGTGACCGAGCGGAGCGTGTCGGTGATCGGAACGACTGGAACGACGGCGTCTGCCGTCCGGAGCGCGTTGATCACTCGGCCCACCATGGAGGCACCGGCCAGCGGCCTCGCGCCATCATGAACGAGCACATGGGTGGCTGATGGGGGAAGAGCCTGGAGGCCGCACCGCACGGATTCGGATCGCGTTTCACCTCCGGCAACCAGGATGTCGCCGGGCAGATCGGAGCGGCCGGCCTCCGATTGCGGAACCACCACGACCACTCCCCGGCTTCCGACCGAATCGCCGACGGCATCGACTGACCAGTCCAGGACGCGCCGACCGAACAGCGGTTCGAGCTGTTTCAGTCCGCCGAAGCGGGATCCGGATCCCCCGGCGACGACGACTGACCACAGTTCCATTACGGGCGACGATACCGGGCCGACTTCGCAGCTCGGGAGACTGAGGTGGTGACGAACGGCAACTCGCACCGCCCGAGATCGCACCTGCGTGGTGCTGACGGAGTCCTGGCCGACACGGAACCGTGTTCTGAAAGGGTGACATCCAACACACCATCCTCGGATAGCGTGACGCCCATGGTCGATACCGAGATGCTGCGTGCCATCGAACTGTTCAGCGATTTCAGCGACGAAACCCTGAAGGAACTGTCGTTGGAAAGCGCGGTGCGAGACCTCAAGCGAGGCGACGTACTCTTTGCCGAGAACGACAAGCCCGACCACCTCTACGTCACCCTCAGCGGTCGGATCGCCATGGTGAACCGATCGATCGATGGTCGCGAATCGGTGGTTGCCCTGATGGAAGACGGTGACCTCTTCGGCGAGATGCCGCTCTTCGATCATCAGAATCGTTCCACCGACGCCCGTGCCCTCGAACCCTCTCAGGCCATCACCATTCCGTACGAACCGCTGCGCAAGATCTACGAAGATCAGCCTGAGCAACTGTGGCGGGTCGTGAAGCTGCTCGCCGGTCGACTCCGAGCGATGGATGGCGTTCTCGCTGATTCGGTGTTTCTCGACGTCACCGGCCGCACGGCCAAACGATTGCTCGAGATCGCCGGCGACAACGACGAATTCTCGTTACCGGTCACGCAGGAAGAACTCGCCGGCATGGTCGGCGCCAGCCGAGAGCGTGTCAACAAGGCGATCGCCAGCTTCGTGCGGCTCGGTTGGATCGAACAGAGAGATCGCCGCTACCACATACTCAATCGCGACCAGCTCGACCTCAGAGCCCGCTGACCGATCCTCGCCCGATCAGCGGTCGACCGAGCACCGTTCGCAGGTCGCCAAGAAACGGGTGACTCAGACTTGGCCCCGCCGGGTGAGGCCGGCCTGGATTTCTTCGGCTCGACCCGAGTTGAGCCCTTCGACTGCGGCCAACTCGTCGATCGACGCAGATCGGACGGCGGCGAGGTTGCCGAACTCTTCGATGACCCGCTCGACAAAGGGTTCGGAAAGTCTCGGGAGTTTTGTGAGCAGTCGGTAACCGCGAGGATTGAGCGAGGCATCGAGATCGGTGCCGGCCGCAGCAAGGTGCAAGGTCTTGGCCATGACTTCACCGCTGAACAGTGACTCGTCGTCGAGATTGCTGAGTGCCTCCATGGCTTCCTCGATTCGGAACGAGGCGTCTTCTTCGAAGTAGTCACGAATGAGCAGACGACGGTCGTCAACCGTGCCGCCCATGAGTTCGTTGAGTTGGAGCCTCACCAGTCGGCCGTCGGAGCCGAGCTCGACCAGGTTTCGCTCGATCTCATTGGCGATCCTCACCACCATTTCCGTGCGCTGCAGCACCTCGATCAGATCCTTCAGGGTGACGTGGTTTTCGACCTCGAGTGCGTTGAGGTCGTGGGTGACGGAACTGAGACGGGTTCGGTACCGCTCGAGGGTTTGCAGCGCCTGGCTGGAACGCTCGAGCAAACGGCTGACCGATTCGATCGGATGTCGCTGCTCGCCGACGTAGACCTGAATCTGCTTTCGAGACTCCGAAACGGCGACCATCGGCACGTGCAGGCTGCGAGCAACCCGCTCGGCGGTGCGATGGCGGGTGCCGGTTTCGGCGGTTGGCACGTTCGGGTTCGGCACCAGATGTACGTTGGCCCGGGCGATGCGGCTGCCGTCGCCGGCGAGGATGATGGCGCCGTCCATCTTGGCCAGTTCCGAAAGTCGCTGTGGTGTGAATGCGGCGTCGAGCAGGAAGCCGCCCGAACAGATGTTGAGAACGTCGGGCCCATCACCGATGACGATCAAGCCGCCACGACCGGACTGCAGCACACGATCGAGTCCGTCGCGAAGTGGCGAACCAGGCGCGACCTGAGCGAGAGCACGTTCCATAGCACTCTCACTGCGACGTTCCATCGCAGCAGCGTACTTCACGCAACCCGATCTCTTCGGAACTGTTCACGAGAACGGGGCGACAATTGCACAACGTCGAGGGCCTCGGCCACCGTGGCTGCACGAAGGAGCTGGAGTCCAACGGGTCCGGACTTCGTTGACGCGGGGACAACAGCTGAGCGGAAGCCCAACCTGAACGCCTCCTGCAGACGACGTTCCATCTGGGGCACCGACCGCAGCTCGCCGGACAGCCCCACTTCACCACAGGCCACGAGTTCGGCCGGGAACGGGCGATTGGCGATCGCCGAAGCCACGGCCAAACCCAGCGCGAGGTCGGCTCCGGGTTCTTCCGCCGATGCGCCGCCCGCAACGGACACGAAGATCTGCTGACCATGGACCGAGACTCCGCCTCGCTGCTCGAAGACGGCGCAAACCAACTTTGCCCGGCTCGAGCTCGCACCTTCGACCGCCAAGTTCAGGGGACGATCACCGTGAGGGGCGGCCAACGCTTGGACCTCGACCAGGACGGGCCGATGCCCATCCAGCGCGGGAGCCACGATCGACCCCGGTGTTCCGACCATCCGGTCGGTGAGAAAGCGGCTGCTGGGGTCGGTGACGGCAACGAGGCCGAGCCCCGTCATCTCGAAGAGGCCGACTTCGGTGGTGGCTCCGAATCGGTGTTTGGCCGAGCGGAGGAAACGAAGATCGTGGTGCCGATCGCCGCTGAACGAGAGAACGGTGTCGACCACGTGCTCGAGCAGCCGTGGCCCCGCCAGCGTGCCGTCCTTGGTGACGTGACCGATGAGCAGGAGCGAGACGCCCAGTCGCTTCGCCACCGTGACCAGACGGGCCGCCGACTCTTTCACCTGCACGATCGAGCCGGGCGAAGCATCGATGTCGGGCACGCGCAGCGTTTGGATCGAGTCGATGACGACGAGCGCCGGCCGATCCGCTTCGAGGGTGGCGATGATCACATCGACGGAAGTGTCGTCGAGCACCACCAGCGAGGGAGGAATGTGACCGAGTCGTGCAGCACGGGCCGCCACCTGGCTCGGCGCCTCCTCGCCGGTCACCAACATCACACCCGCTCCTCCGTGGGCCACCGAACACGCCATTTGCAGGCTGAGCGTGCTCTTACCGATGCCGGGCTCGCCGCTGAGCAACGTGACCGAGCCAGGAACGAATCCGCCCCCCAACACGCGATCGACCTCGACGATCCCCACGGGCGTGGGGATCGAGGTGTTCTGGTCGAATTCGGCGAGGGGCAGTGCGGTCATCGACTCGACCGAATCGCCGAAGCGGGCCATCGACCGAGCGACCTCTTCGACCGTGGCCCATCCGCCACAACCCGAGCAGCGACCGGTCCACGCTGCCGCTTGAGCCCCGCAATCTCGACACACGTATACGTTCCGCTTCTTTGCCATGTGGTACATCTTGGCGACGGGATGTGACACTGTGCCGATGAACGACCGTGACCAGCCAACATTCGAACCGAACGCCGAGGAACTCCGAGCTCACAATGCTTCGTACGCAACCGGATTTCATGATGCGGCTCTCGGCGTGGCACCAACTCGCTCGCTGGCCATCGTCACCTGCATGGACTCTCGGATCGACGCATTCCAGGTGCTCGGCCTGAAGAACGGCGAGGCGCACATCATCCGCAACGCCGGCGGTGTGATCACCGACGACGTGATCCGATCGCTCTGCATCTCGCAGCGTTCGCTCGGGACACGAGAGATCGTTCTGCTCCATCACACCGATTGCGGACTCCAACGCGTGAGCGAAGACGCATTCAAGGCAGAGCTCGAGGCCGAACTCGGCGTGAAGCCCTGGTGGTCACTCGAGTCATTCATCGACCCCTATCTCGACGTCCGACAGTCGATGCAACGTCTGCACCTCACCCCGTTCATCCCCTACAAGGAGCACATCCGGGGTTTCGTCTACGACGTCACGACGGGCATCGTCAACGAGGTGGATGGACCAGACAGCTGATCCCGCCAGGGTGAGGACCTTGCCCCACCGTGCCGCCTCAAACCGTTGGCGCCGGGTTGGGGGTCTGCACGTCGAGACTGCGCAGGATCGCATGGCCGTTCGACTCGGCACTGTCGGCCATCGGGTTGAACCATGCGGTTCGAAAGCCCATCGCACGAGCGGCGTCGAGATTCACCAGGTCGTCGTCGACGACCATGATGAGACCGGGAGGTTTCCCCGTCACCCGCCGCAGCACCTCGTAGATCGGGGCGTCGGGCTTCCGCACACCAACGGCGCCACTCATGATCCACGGGTCGATCAAACCCTCGAGGCTGTGTCGCACCCGGAGTTTGTTGGCCCACGTCGTTGCGTCATTGGTGACACACGCGACTTGCACACCCTGGTCTCGCAACGTTCGCAAGAACTTGATCACGCCTGGGCTCAGTTGGTGCCGAGCGAGATAGAGGTCGTCGAGTTCATTGGGATCTCCGACGACTTCGACCGCTTTCCAGAAGTCGGCAGGGGTGATTCGACCGAGGCTCAGCGATCGTGATCGCGAAATGATCTCGTCTTCGGTGACTTCAGATCCCATCTCACGCACGAATGGGATCAGGATCTTTTGGATGTCGTTTCCCTCGCGATAGATCACTCCCATGCCGTCGAGCGCAACGACGAGTGGGGTCGTGCTCACTTCGGTCCCGTCGATCACGGTTTGTTCGCTCGCAAGCACCGGCGAAACCCTGGGTTTCGGCTTCGGGCGACCTCCGCTGGGAGTCGTGCCCTTCTTGGTGGTCGCCTTGCCCTTCGCCGCTCCCTTGCCGTTCTTGCCGTTGCGGCCTCGCCGATTCTGAGGGCGCAGCACTCGCAGCAACTGGCCGAGGAGCACGAGTCCGGCAAGTACGGCAGCGACGATCGCCACGCCCCGCCACACCAGCGCGGCGACGGTTTGGGTCGTCGATGCAATCACCACCGCAGTGGGTGCGGCTGCATCGAGCGTCGTGGTCCACACGCGCACCGTGCCGGTTTCGTCGCCCGGCACCTCTCCCGTGACGGTCTCGAGGTCGCGAGGGTTGCCTGGCAATTTCACTCGCAGAACGACCGTGGCATCGGCGGCCGTGGCGTTGTAGCGGCCGGCCAGGCTCTCGATGGAGCGCCCGAGTTCGCCGGTGAGCGCCTCGTCACCGAAGACTTCGATACCTCGGGGATTGAGCGCGCCGGTGAGCTGGTAGTCGACCCGGGCGAAGGCTTTGGACCGGGTCAGTTCGAAGCCGTCGAACAATCGGGCATCGCCCGAGATCTCGTCGAGCACGTCCAAGAACTGTTCGGGTGTACCGAATGACTTGGAAACGATGAGACGCAGACCACCACTCGGCAACCGCTCCGGCGGCTCGGTTTGCCAACCGGCCTGATCGAGGTCATTCAGCGCCAGGCCCACCGTGTCGAGATCGATGATCGCCGCCGTCGTCTCCTGGTCGAGTTCGACCGTGGCGGTGACGACGCCCGACCCGTCCTCGTTCACGTCGACCCGGACATTGAGCAGCGAGTTGCAGCCCGTCAGCAGGAACAGGCAGAGAGCAACCACCCAGACGAGCGGCCGTTTCAAGAAGGAGGAGTCGAACCGCCGGAGCACCGGAACAACCTAATGGACCAGGACCGCCGTGATGTTGCTCTCTGGTCTCTTCGTGTCTTCGCTCGCCCGGAACGATGAAGACGCCGCCCCGAACGGGACGGCGTCTGCAACATCACTGATCAGCTTGTCGGCGAGTCACCGGCTCGCCTGCGGTGTCATTCACCAGTTTCGGCCAGCTCCGGCGTGGGAGGAGGCTGGAAACCTTCATGGGCCGTGAAGGTGAGACCGTTACGACCGGTTTCCTCGTCGGTGGCGACGTCGACCACGATGATCTGCCCGGCTCGGAACTCCTTGTAGAGCAGCTTCTCGGAGAGGGTGTCTTCCACCAGCCGTTGGATCGCACGACGGAGCGGTCGTGCCCCCATGGTGGGGTCGTAGCCGGCGTCGGCGAGATGGAGCTTTGCCTCGGTGGTGAGCTCCATGCCGATGCCCTGATCTTCGAGCTGGCCAACCGTTCGTTTGATGAGCAGGTCGACGATCTCGGTGACCTCGGCCTTGCTCAACTCGTGGAACACGATGGTTTCATCGACCCGGTTGAGGAACTCCGGCCGGAAATGAGCCTTGAGGGCGTCGTCGACCTTTTCCTTCATCCGTTCGTAGGTCACGGCTTCGTCGTTCGTGGAGAAACCGAGCTGGGCCTTGCGAAGGTCTTGGGTACCCAGGTTCGAGGTCATGATCAGCACCGTGTTGCGGAAGTCGACCGAACGACCCTGCGAGTCGGTGAGCCGACCTTCTTCCAGAATCTGGAGGAGGGTGTTGAAGACATCGGGGTGAGCTTTTTCGATCTCGTCGAAGAGCACGACGGAGAATGGCTTCCGACGAACGGCCTCGGTGAGCTGCCCGCCCTCTTCGTAGCCGACGTAGCCCGGAGGCGAACCGATGAGGCGGCTCACCGTGTGCTTCTCCATGTACTCGGACATGTCGAGCGTGATCATGGCGTTGTCGTCACCGAACAAGAAGTCGCTGAGCGTCTTGGCCAGCTCGGTCTTGCCGACACCAGTGGGGCCCAGGAAAATGAACGAACCCGACGGACGTTTGGGATCCTTGAGTCCGGCCCGCGTGCGGCGAATCGACTGCGACACGGCGTGCACCGCATCGGCTTGGCCGATCACCCGCTTGTGGAGCTCGTCTTCCATCCGGAGAAGCTTTTCGGTCTCTTCCTCGGTGAGCTTGTAGACGGGGATACCGGTCCAGATCGACAGCACTTCGGCGATCGACTCTTCGTTGACCTCGTCGAACAGATCAACGCCACTGGCCTTGATCTCGCCCTCCATCAATTCCTTGCGACCGAGGAGTTCTTTCTCCTTGTCGCGCAGGTTGCCGGCCTCTTCGAAGTTCTGATTCTCGACGGCGGCCTTCTTCTGTTGCACGACACCCGACAATTCGGCCTCGAGCTCTTTGAACGCGGGCGGCGTGCTCATCCGCTTGATCCGCAGCCGGGAGCCGGCTTCGTCGATGAGGTCGATGGCCTTGTCGGGCAGATGCCGGTCGGCGATGTAACGATCGGCCAGGTTGGCCGCGGCCACGAGGGCCTGATCGGTGATGGTGACCCGGTGGTGGCTCTCGTAGCGATCTCGGAGGCCCTTGAGAATCTCGATGGTGTGCTCGACGGTTGGTTCTTCGACCTTGACCGGCTGGAAACGACGCTCGAGTGCGGCGTCCTTCTCGAGGTGTTTGCGGTATTCGTCGATGGTGGTGGCACCGATGGTTTGGAGTTCGCCACGGGCCAGCATGGGCTTGAGAATGCTTGCGGCATCGATGGCGCCTTCAGCGGCGCCCGCACCCACGAGCGTGTGGATCTCGTCGATGAACAGAACGATGTCGCCCCGAGTCTTGATCTCCTTGAGGACCTTCTTGAGCCGCTCTTCGAAGTCGCCCCGGTAGCGACTACCGGCAACGAGCGCACCGAGGTCGAGTGTGTAGAGCTGCTTGCCCCGAAGCGTGTCGGGTACTTCGTCGTCGGCGATCTTCTGGGCCAGGCCCTCGACGATCGCGGTCTTGCCGACGCCGGGTTCGCCGATCAGCACCGGGTTGTTCTTCGTGCGACGGCTGAGCACCTGCATCACTCGTTCGGCCTCGCGGGCGCGACCGATCACAGGATCGAGCTTTTTCTCGCGAGCGAGTTGGGTCATGTTGCGACCGAACTGATCGAGAATCAACGAGCCGGTCTGGGTGTCGCCACCGCTTCCGCCGGATGTGGCGCTGGTTTTGCCCCCTTCACCTTGGGGCGCGTTGCCGCTTCCGGCTTGTCCGGAGGGGCCGGAGTAGCCCGAGAGCAGCTGGATCACTTGCTGACGAACACGACTGAGGTCGGCACCGAGCTTCACCAACACCTGAGCGGCAACGCCCTCACCCTCACGGATGAGGCCGAGGAGGATGTGTTCGGTGCCGATGTAGTTGTGGCCGAGCTGAAGCGCTTCACGCAGGGAGAGTTCGAGGACCTTCTTGGCCCGCGGTGTGAAGGGGATGTGTCCACTCGGCGACGATCCGCCTTGGCCGATGATGTCCTCGACCTGGCTGCGGACCGCTTCGAGCGAAATGGACAACGATTCGAGCGCTTTGGCCGCAACACCCTCTCCTTCATGGATGAGTCCGAGGAGGATGTGTTCGGTGCCGATGTAGTTGTGGTTCAGCAGTCGCGCTTCTTCTTGGGCCAAGACGACTACTCGGCGGGCTCGGTCGGTAAAGCGTTCGAACATGTGGATCTCCTCCGGAGCACTGAATGCGAGAGAACTTATGGTGAGAGAACTGAAGTTGAGAGAAAGAACGGTGATTTTCCTCGGACGGCCGAAGCTGGTAGAGGGAACCCAGACAACAATCCTACAGGCCGTACTGTTCCCAAGGTCGGCGTTGGTGGCCAGTACGTGAGGTATCGGCAGTACAGCGCGCCTGACTGAAGGTCCAAGAATCCTGCTCCGACCGGGAGATTTCGGCCAGGTTGCGCCAGTTATCGGCCCTTCGCATAACCTCTGCTGCGTGGCAATCAACCCACTCTCCCTTCTTCCCACCGGCTCCGCCGACAAGGATCGGATCGAGCACACCCTGCTCGACGTCGTTCGCGTCGACGACGACCCTTACCTCACCGAGATTTCTTCTCATCTCATCAAGGCTGGTGGGAAACGATTACGCCCACTGTTCGCGGTCGGCGCAGCCGCATGTGTGCTGCCCGACGGTGTACCCGTACATCAGGATGTGATTCGAGGCGGCGTCTCGGTCGAATTGGTCCACATCGGCTCGCTTTACCACGACGACGTGATGGACGAGGCCGAGATGCGGCGCCAGGTGATCAGCGTGAATGCTCGCTGGGGCAACCTTCGAGCGATTCTCTCGGGCGATTTCTTGCTGGCGAAGGCCTCCGAAATTGCTGCCGATCTGGGCGTCGAGGTGGCAGGGCTCCTGGCAACCACCATTGCCGAGTTGTGTAAAGGGCAAGTCGCCGAACTCCAAACCATGTACAGCGTCGACCGCACCGAGGCGCAGTACTTCCCGTCGATCGCTGGGAAAACTGCTTCGCTCTACGCAGCTGCGTGCCGGATCGGCGGAATCGTTTCCGGACAAAGTCGAGAAAACATCGATCGTCTCACCGAGTTCGGGCGGTTGTACGGAATGGCGTTTCAGGTCGTCGACGACATCCTCGATGTGATCGCAACCGACGAGCAGCTGGGAAAGCCCGCCGGGAACGACATGATCGAAGGGGTCTACAGCCTCCCCGTCATCCACACGCTTGCCTGGCCCGAGGGCAAGATGCTCCGCGAACTCCTCACCGACGGACTGGCGATCGAGAACCGCCTTCGGGCCATCGACATCGTGCGGCGCGGCCCAGGAGTCGCCTCGTCGTTGGCCGTTGCGCAACAGTTCATCGATGAGGCCAAAGACGTTCTGGCGCTCGTGAGCACCAATGAGGCGGCCAAGGCGCTGGCCGGCGCTGCCGATCATCTCCTCACGAGCATTCCCTTCGACCAGGTCGAATCCGAATCCCTCTGAGGCCCGCCAAGGCCTGATCTGGCACCGAGATCGCCCCGATCATCGGCCCCATTTCGGTGCCAGATCGGGTGGTTCGACGCACCATCCGGACGGCTCCGTGGCGCTTCGTTAGAGTCTCGCCATGGATGTCAGCAAGCGGCAACGCACGATCCCGCTGCTCGGTGTCCTTGCGGCACCGGACATCTCGCCACCCACCCGCAGCTCCTATCTCCGCGGCGTCCTCGCTTTCCGGCTCCTGGTCGGCGCGTGGATGTCCGTCGTGTTCATCTGGGAGATCTGGGAACGCACGTCGAATGATCCGGCAGGCCTGAAAGACGACGTCGCCCACCCCGGGGTCGGCGTCCTGCTGCTCGCTCTCGCGTGGCTCGTCATGGCGTTCCTCGTGTTCCACTACAACCGGGACCCGATTCGCCTACTCCAACCGATCGTCGTCGTCCCGGAGATCGCCGTAGCGGCCATGCTGCTGTTCGCCGATGCGTGGGTGTTCGGCGTTTCCCATTCACAGGCACTGCCCACTGTGTGGCCACTCGCCGTGATCTTCACGGCCGCCGTCGCGGCCGGCACGAGAGCCGCCGTCGTCACCGGTGTCGGCCTTGGATTGTGCCGCTATCTCGGCTGGTTGGCCTTTCCCTACACGGCCGACGATGGTCCCTGGAGCCTCGCCCGGATTGCCAGCACTGTGCTGTTCGGCGTTGGTGGCTGGGTTGCCGGCTATCTGCTGACCCAGCAGGAGGCCGCCGACCGTTCGATCTCAGCCTTTCGGGCCCGAGAGGAAGTGGCGAGAACGCTCCACGATGGTGTGCTGCAGACCCTGGCCGTGATCCAGCGCCGCAGCGACGACGGCGAACTGGTCGAGCTCGCCCGAACCCAAGAACTCGAGTTGCGGGAATATCTCTTCTCCGGAAGTGAAGTTGCCGACGACGTTGCGTCGGCTCTCCGTTCGGTGGCTCGACGTGCAGAGCAGAGGTACAACATTCGAGTGGCCGTGATCTGTGCCCCCGACCTCCCGCCGGGCTCCGCACCGGTGATCCATGCGTTGGCCGGGGCCGTCGGCGAAGCACTCACCAACGCGGCCAAACATGGCGGGGCCGAGCGAGTGACGGTCTACGCCGAACCAGGAGCCGATTGTGAGTTCTTCGTCTCGGTGAAAGACGAAGGAGCCGGCTTCGACAGCACCGTTGCTCAGGTCGGCGAAGGAATCCGTCGATCGATACGGGGAAGGGTCGAAGAGCTCGGCGGCAGGGTGGAGGTCGACGGCCGACCGGGTCGCGGCACAGAAGTGAGATTGCATGTCTGAGAGAAACCCAATCGTCAGGGATGATCACGAACGGAGCACGAGAAGATGAGTTTCACGAGCCAGGTCACCGTTGTCCTCGCCGACGATCATCCGATCTGGCGCTCTGGCGTACGAGCCGACCTCGGCGAGAACTTCGTCGTCGTCGCTGAGGCCGGGGATGCCGATGAGGCCATCTCGGCGATCAAAAAGCACAAGCCGGATCTCGTCGTCTGTGATCTCAACATGCCGAACGGCGGCGGAATCAAGGTCGCCAAGGAGTGCGGCAAGATCACCAACATCGTGATGCTGACCGTGAGCGAGGCCGAGCGTGATCTGCTCGACGCCGTTGCCGCCGGCGCTATCGGTTACTTGGTCAAATCAACCCCACCCGATGAACTCAGAAACGAGTTGTGGCGAGCAGCGAGGGGAGAACCTGTGTTCTCGCCCGCACTGGCCAGCCTGGTCCTCGGTGAATTTCGCCGGCTGAGCAAAGACACCGGCCCCACCCAGGCCTTGTCGGATCGAGAGCGTGAAGTTCTGCAGTACGTGGCCCGCGGCCACTCCTACAAGGAGATCGGTGAGGCGCTCTTCATCTCGCCCAAGACGGTCGAGAACCACGTTCGAAACATCCTCGGCAAATTGCACCTGAGCCGAAAACAGGAACTGATTCGGTTCGCCATCAAACACGGCATCGAATGATCCGAAACGGTTTGCCGAGCTGCCGCCTAGCCGAAAAAGCCACCGATCGGATCGGTCGGGCGTAGGCCGGATGGCCTCGCCTCGAGTGCGTCTGTTGGGGCGCTTCACTCTGTGGTGACGACGCTGCCTCCAATAGTGTCTGTCATCGTGGGTAGCGAACCGAACCAGCATGAGTCGAACCAGAGCGCGCCAGTCGTGCGTCTCCGCCACGAGGCTGGACTCACCGCAGGCGGAGCCATGCTCCTCAAAGCGGGCGACTTCCAGTTCGGTCCCTTGCGGGCCAGTGTTGCCGGTCTCGGGGAGGGCGAGCCGGAAACGGTGAGTTTCGGTCTGACGGTCGAGAGCGCGGATCGGGTCTTCGCCAGCCGGGGCACCGAACCATTGGCGGTGGAGGGGGTTTTGGTCGACGGCAGCGTCGAACTACGTCCCGGCGACATCATCCAGCTCGCTACCGACCATTTCACGATCGAACGATCGGATCCAGACCAGACCTCGGCTGCCACGAACCCACTGATTCGAGTTCCTCGGGTCGAACACCTGAACATCAAGAGAAACCGGAAGCTGGTCGCACTCTTTCTCACGCTGACGATCGTCGGTTCGGCCCTGGCCCTTGTTCAGGATTGGCTGCTGATCGTGGCGGGCCTTGGTGCGATGGGATTGTTCGGAGTGCTACTGCGACATCGACGAGCAGTGAGTTCGGCCGAACATCGCCGAACCCTGGCTCTGGCCGCGGCCAAAACAGAGTTCAGCGCCGCTCTGCGACATGCCCGCGCTGACGCCGCTCGAGATCTACGCCGGTCGTTCCCCGGGCCCGCCGGGATCACCGATCTCGTGACTCATGGATCGCCGGCCGCGGGGCCATCGGTCGGCCACCTGAGCCGCACCATGCCGTTCAGCGGCAAGATTGCGATCGCCTCCGGCGATCTCAGCTGGAGCCCGCAAATCGAGGGTGAAGGCGTTTCCGGGTGGGATCATCAGGCGATCCTCGCCATCAACGATTTCCTCGCTGCCGTTCCCTTCACGATTGATATCGGCCGAGACACCATCGGCATCGTCGCTCCTCGTCGCGCCGCGCTCGCCTCCGCCCGCCATCTGCTCACGGCAGCACGCACACTCGGAGGCGACAACCTCCAGATCACCGTCGTTGCGTCCGATGATCGAGCCGTCGATTGGCGTTGGCTCGATCCCAAGTCCGGCACAACCGCCACCGAGGGCGAATTCGAGATTCGGCTCTTCGATGGTGTCGCGCCGGCGCAGACCCAACCGGGGAGCGTGGTTCTCGCGGAAGCCGCCGAGGAACTCGTAATCCCATGCGACATCGTTCTCATCATCAACGATGACGGAACGGCCGCAGCCGTCATGGGTCCGGACCAACGGGCGAGCGGCCTCGTGCCCCACGGCATCACCGAATCGCATGCCGAATCGGTCGAGAAAGCAATCCTCACCCGCGACTCGGGCGAGCCGACATCGAGAGACGAATTCGCCAACGCCGAACCATTCGTCAAGGGACTCGGTGCGATTCTCATCGAACCCATCGCCGCTTCCGAAACTGCGGGAGACGACGATTCGGTGATTGATCTGCGCCCCATTCCCGCTGCGCCGGCCACCTCTGCCCCCGCCGCTCCATCGATCATCGACCTGACGTTGGTACCGAGTTCCTACGCCTTCTTGAACGAGCGCCTGATGGTCGTGGGTGAGCCGAGCACTCAGGTGACAGCGCTCATCGCCTCGGCCGCGCTCGAGCAGGCTGCGATGTACCCCAGCCGCTCCATATTCGTTCTGGATCGTGGAGACCGGTCGCTGATTCGCCTCGCCCAGATCCCCACCTGCAGGCAGTACGCAGCGATCGACGACATCGACGCCGCCACTCGGCTGATCCAACAGCTCGAGGACCATGTGACCGGACACGCCGATGATCCTGCACTGGTCCTCGTCGCCGACATCGGAAGGGCGCTCACGTTTTACGCCCTGGCGGGCCGATCCGATCTCGCCGAACGGCTCGAAACGCTGCTCCATGCGTCGACATCCGTGAACGCTGCCGCCTCAACCGCTCCCAATACTCAAGATCAGCCCGTTCTGGCCGACCGTTTCCTCGTGTGGATTCATCCATCCACCGACGATCACGGCCCAGAAGGACTTCGCATGACAGACCCAGACGGCGAGCATCGGCTCGATGACTCCCTCATCCCGGGCCGCGACATGACCGGTCGCGTTGCGGCGCTGAAGAGCAGCGATGTCCTCGAGAGTCGGCAAACATGAACCAACCACCGACATGGGCTGGACGTTCCGTTCCTGCCGGCGACTCTCCGCCGCCCGAAGAGGGTCGCAAAGGGTCGCTTCTTCCCATCGTCGGAGCGGCGGCGCTCGTACTCCTGATCGGGGTCGCCGGCTTTGCTCTCGGTCGCAACAACAACGGCGACGATTCCGACGACGCAACTGCGACAACGGCCGAGGTCACAACCACATCGGCTTCCGCCATTTCCGCAACCACGAATTCAGACGAAACAACCGAAACAGCGGAAACAACACAGCCAGACGAAACGGCCGAGACGACCACGCCGGACGAGACGACCGTTTCTGAGACCACCGCGGCTCCCGACGAGGCGAGCCAGGCGGCTGCCGAAGCTGCGTCGGCGATCGAGCGACGGGCCGTGTTGAAGGGTGGCAAGCTCTACCTGCGGGGAGCGATTCCGAGTGCCGAGATCGGCGCCGCAATCGTCGCGCGAGCAGCAGCCGTTGTCGGACCCGACAATGTCGTCAATGAATACGTCGTGGTCGAGACCTCGTCATTCCCGGAGAGTGCTCCGCTGTATGTCGAAGACCTCGTGCTCTTCGCCTTTGGCTCGGATGCGATCAACCCGGCATTCGTTCCGCTACTCGAGCTCGGCACCCTGCTGCTGACCCAGAACCCGCAGGTGACGATCACCGTGGTCAGTCACACCGATTCCGATGGATCGGAAGACTTCAACATGGCGCTCTCCGAGCGTCGAGGTGCCGCTGTCAAGCGTTACTGGACCGATCAGGGCATCAACCCCGATCAGATCGTCGTCGACGCCAGGGGCGAGTCCTCACCCATCGCCGACAACGAAACCTCCGATGGCGCCCAGCTCAACCGCCGGGCCGAGTTCATCATCGCCAACCTGCTGGGTTGACGTTCCAGCCCATGAGCACCGACGGCGAGCCAACCACGAAGTAATGGGCGCTCAGCTCTCGGGCCGCATGGTCGGAAACAGCACGACGTCACGTATGGCGCTGGCGTTGGCCAGCAACATGATGAGTCGATCGACACCGATCCCCAGGCCGCCGGTGGGTGGGAGTCCATATTCGAGAGCACGAAGGTAGTCGTCGTCGATCACCATGGCCTCTTGATCACCGGCTTCTTTCTGGACCACCTGATCTTCGAACCGAGCTCGTTGCTCGACGGGGTCGATCAGCTCGCTGAAGGCATTGCACAACTCCCGACCGGCCACGATTCCCTCGAAGCGCTCGGTGAAGCCAGCGAGTTCGCGGTGGTCTCTCGACAGGGGTGAGACCTCCTTCGGGTAATCCATGACGAACGTCGGATCCCACAACACGCCTTCGACCGTCTTTTCATAGATCTCGAGCAAGATTTTTCCTGGTCCGTAGGAGTCCTTGACCGGAACGTCGAACTCAGCGGCAACGGCCCGGAGATCGTCCATGTCCATCTCGAGATGCAACGCCTTGCCCGTGTGCTCTTCGATCAGGTCGAGCATGGTGGCCCGACGCCACGGGGTCTTGACGTCGATCGACTTGTCGCCGTATTCGAGCACCGTGGTGCCGTGCAACTCGAGCGCCAGATACTCCACCAGTTCCTCGGTGAGTTCCATCATGTCGGTGTAGTCGGCATAGGCCTGGTAGAGCTCGAGCATCGTGAACTCGGGTTTGTGCCGGGTGCTGATGCCCTCGTTGCGGAAGACACGAGCGATCTCGAAGACCCGCTCGAACCCGCCGGCCGTGAGGCGCTTCAGATACAACTCGGGGGCGATACGGAGATAGAACTCCATGTCGAGGGCATTGTGGTGGGTCGTGAACGGCTCGGCCATCGCTCCGCCCGGAATCGGGTGGAAAACCGGGGTCTCCACTTCCATGAAACCGCGATTCTCGAGCCAACGCCGGGTGAGAGAGATGGCCTTCGATCGCAGGACGAAGGTCTCCCGGCTCTCCGGGGTGACCCACAGATCGACGTAGCGCTGGCGGTAGCGCAGTTCTTGATCGGCGATCCCATGGAACTTGTCGGGGAACGGGTTCTGGGCCGCAGCGAGAAGCGTCCAGCTCTCGACCTTCACGGAGAGTTCGCCCTTGCGAGTTTTCATCACCTCGCCCGAGACACCGATCCAGTCACCCAAGTTGAGATCGCAGAAGTCTTCGAAATCCGGAGTGACCTTGCCCGGAGCGAAGAGTTGGATCCGACCAGAACCATCCTGAAGCGTGCCGAAGGCCAGCTTGCCCTGCACCCGTCGGAGCATGAGGCGACCGGCGATCGTGGCCTTGACCCCGGTTTCGGTGCCATCTTCCAGATCGACATACTCGGCCTGAAGCGCGGCCGCCGTTGTCGTTGGGTCGAATCGGTGGGGAATGTTGCGAGACATGGTGCTTTCGTGGGTCGGATCTGACACAACACGTTCAGTTCGTGGCGTGGCGCATCGGCAGGGCAGGTTACTCCCGCAATGATCCGGGCCCGTCCCGATATTTCGCACCCCACTGACGGGTCGCGGCACCTCGGCGCCTTGGTCGACGTCAGCTTGGTTCAGAGTACGCCGAGCGATTTCACCTGACCCAGGGCCGTGGCCGGATCGAAGCCGATGGCAACGAAGTCCGACTCGAGTTCGGGGGCAAGGTCGAGGAGTGGCCGCATCACGAAGTTGCGCAAGTGCATCCTCGGGTGCGGTACTTCGAGATCGGGCTCGGCCAAAGAAACACCCTCGATCCAGAGAATGTCGACGTCGAGCGTCCGTGGTCCCCAACGCTCGATCCGTTGGCGGCCGGCATCTGCTTCGAGTTCTCGACAAAGGGCCAGCAGCTCGCGAGGAGTCCGACGCGTGTCGATTTCGACGACGATGTTCAGGAAGGAGCCCTGTTCGGGTCCGCCGACGGGCTCGGTCTCATACACCGGCGACACCGCATTGACCTCGGAAATCGACCCGACGGCAGTAACGAGCAAGCGTCGACGATCGCCGAGATTGGTTCCGAGACCGAGGAAGGCCCGCCTGCTCATTGCCCGATTGGGGATGGGATGGTGCCCGGTCGGGTCCGCGTCCGGTGGACGCGAACACCGGTGGAGGCAACGATCGACGGCACTGGTGGCCGCGTCTTTCGGGCGACGACGGTGACGGCCTCGGCATTCGGATCGGACAGAACGACCTCGGCCACTCGGCCCGCCATTCGTTCCAGCAATTGATAACGCTCGACGACGAGCACAGCCGAAACTTCCTCGATCGTGGCCCCGTAGTTCACGGTGGCGGCAAGATCGTCGGTAGCCGACGCTCGGCTCATGTCGAGATAGATGTCGATGTCGAACGAAAACGGCTGACGCCGAGCTTGCTCTTCATCCAGAACGCCGCAGAACACCAACGCTTCGAAGCCTCGGATCTCGATTCGGTCGGCGAGTGCACTCGGCTCCGACGTCTCACTATCGGCGCCTGTCGTCATCTCAGCCCCCGACCGTTCACGATGCCGGTTGGCTCCCAGCGATCCGCTCGGCGGCGGTGACCAGATTCCGGCCCGCAGGTCCGAGCTGCCGTCCGAAGATCTGTTCGGCCACGATGATGGCCTTGTGGGTTTCCGGGACCATGCCCGACCACCGCACGTAACCGCTCAGGACGCCGATGAGGCGATCGGAGACTTCCTCGATGTGCATCAAGATCTTGGCCCCGCTGGCCAGCAGCGTCTGGAGCTCGGGGTACATCTGGGCGAGCGCCACTTCGTTGTCAGCGGTGGGAGGGAACGGCCAATGTTTCCATCGAACGCCCAACTCGTCATAGGAATGCAGATTGTGGTCGGACGAGATCAGCGAGATCACGTAGTCGAACTTGTTCTCCCGGATCCAGATCACCTCTTCCTGACGCCGAACCTTGCGATGGTTCGCGCCATACCCGCCCGGACGCTCGCTGATCGCGAGCTGCTGGCCGATCACCCATTGGAAGTGCCGGGGTTCGATCCCCTGCGCCCATTTCCCCTTCGCCATCAGGTTTGGCCTTTCCTGTCTCGACGTTCCGTGGATGATGATGCCGGGATTCGACGCGAATCGGGCTCCAAACCGGTTATCGAAGCTCCGGAAGCAACCGTCATTGCCTGCACCGTTGCCTTCACATCATGGACGCGAACCATCCTCGCTCCAAGTAGCGCCGCGAACGTCGCAGTCGCCACCGAGCCTTCGAGCCGATCGGCGGTCCCCAGCGGACCCTCGACCCCGTCGGAGGCGGCGAGCAGCGTGCCGAGCATGGCCTTACGGCTCGTGCCGACCACCGCGGGATAGCCCGTCGACGCAAAGACGTCGAAGTTGGCAAGGAGCTCGAGATTGTGCCGAAGGGTCTTTCCGAAACCGAACCCGGGATCGATCCAGACCTCTTTCACGCCCAGAGCGACCGCTTCGTCGGCCTTCATGACGAGGAAATCGCGCACCTCCCGGACCACATCGACGTAGGTCGGATTTTTCTGCATCGTGCCTGGCGCCCCGAGCATGTGCATCGCAACCCACGATGCCCCGGTTTCGGCCGCGACCGCAGCGAGTGATGCGGAGACGTCGTTGATCATCTCGGCGCCCGCCGCCACGGCAGCCCGGGCCACATCCGCGTGTCGGGTATCGATCGACAGACGGCAGGTGGGCGCCAGCGCCTGGATGACCGGGATAACGCGATCGATTTCGACGTCGGCAGGAACTGCCTCGGCCCCGGGTCGGGTCGACTCACCCCCGACGTCGATGATGTCGGCGCCCTCGGCCAGCATTTCTTCAGCCCGTGCGACGGCATCAGCTACCTGATCATGCGCGCCGCCGTCGCTGAAGGAGTCAGGGGTGACATTCAATATGCCCAGCACGAGGGTCTGCATCAGTCGTGCAGCCTAGGGAGCCCGAAGGATGCCGGCCACCGGTGTCGAGGCCTGTCATTGCGACGAAAGCGTCACTCGATACGAAGCCGACCATCGGTGCGGCGGAGTTTGCGTCCGCCGGAGAGCTCACAACTCGTCGCTTCGTGCCGGACCACCGCCATGACCCGTTCCAGTTCGGCGCTCGACGGCGGGTGGCCTGCATCGTTCCGCAGCCAGTGGCGAAGGGCAACCGCCGCCAGGAGCGGCGGCGCTGACGCAAGCATCCGGCTATCGGCGGGGTCGAGTGCGCTCGAATCATCATTGATCTGGCTGACCATCATTCGGGCCTGATCACTCGTTCGGTTCAGCAGCGGAACAATGTCTCGGTCGCTGATGTCGGCCATCAGGGGCAGCAACTCGTGACGGACTCGGTTACGAACGAATCGAGGATCATCGTTGGTGGGGTCGCTGATCACCGAGAGGTCGAGTTGGCGGCAGATCCGGTGGGTGTCCGAACGCCGGAGTCCCAGAATGGGATGGATTCCGCCGCCGGTCATCGCAGCCAGTCCATGAACCCCCGATCCTCGGAGGAGGTTGATCAAGAGCGTCTCGGCTTGATCGTCGGCGGTATGGCCCGTGAGTGCGTCGGGCCCCAGCACCGAGCGGCGGGCGTCGCGGGCTCGGGCTTCCACGTCACCGCCCGAACCGATTTGGACCCGCTCGGACCGGAAGTCGGCTCCGAACCGAGCGGCAGCAGTCGCAACGATTTCGGCCTCGGTGTCCGAGCCGGCACGGAGGCCGTGATCGACATGAACCGCCTCGACGGACAACCCCGCGGCAACGGCCAGGACGAGAAGCGCCATGGAGTCGGGACCGCCCGACACGGCGCAGACAGCGTTGGAGCCGGGTTCGGGAAACTCGCATCGATCCAGAAACGGACCAAGGCGTTCGGCGAGCTCTTGCTGCTCAGACACCAGTCGAAATGACTGACGGCCCACTCGAGTTGATTCGGCTGATCCAGAGTTGCGGGTTGCGGATCTCGACAAGGGTGGGCAGCGCCTCAGGACCAGTCCACACTTGATCGAACAATTCTTTTCCACCGGCCGCCTCGACGGCATGGATGAATTTCTCGCCTTCTTCGTACTGGGCGAGCTTCGCATCGAATCCGAGCAACTTCTGCATGATCTTCGTTGGTCCACTCGATCCCGAGCGGCGCTGGCTCATCACCCGAGCGAAGCGAGGTTGGCTGGGAATGTGGTCGCGTCCGGCTCGATCCATCACGATGTCTCCGTGGCCCTCGAGCAGGCTCATCAGACCGCTGACCTTGTCGAGAATCACCTTCTGTTTCGGTGATGCCAGCATCTGTTGCAATCCACCATCGGTGATGCCGGTTTCACCACTGCGCTTTTGTTCGACGGCAGTTTTGATGGCGTCGAAGTAATGACCGGGGTCGGGGTCTACTTCGTCCATCAATTCGTTGACGAGCGAAAGGAAATACGGCCGGAGCCAGGGAACGGCAGTGAACTGCGTTCGGTGGGTGCACTCGTGAATTGCGATCCAGAGCCGGAACTCGCGAGGGGGGAATCCGTAGCGCTTCTCGAGGGTGAGCACGTTGGGTCCGACGTAGTAGACCCAGTCTTGTTCGTCGGGCTTCTCGTCCTCGATGATCAGGAGGTCGTACTGGCCGATCACCCGGCCCGACATCCATCCGAGCAGGCCGCCGACCTGGGCACCCGCGAGTTTGGGCCCGACGCTCTGGGTGATCGGATCGATCACCTTGTTGATGGGATCGAAGAACTTCCCGATCGCATCGCCGATAGGGCTGCGTTCGTTTTCGTCGGCGGCATCGTTTTCGTCGGCGGCGAACTTTGCCAGGAGAGGGCGGGTGAGGCGATCGAAGCTGGCGAGGTTGGCATCGACCCAACCGGCCCGGTCGGTGACCCGAGCCTTCGCTGAGCCGGCAAGCGACACCAGACCGGTCTCGGCCGCCACCAACTCTTCGGCGAGCGCGGTGAGTTCGAGCAGATCGGGTTCGAGCGAGTCCAACAGATAGCTGTCGGCGAAGGGATCAGTGCCTCCCACACGGGCAGCAATCCGGCGAGCGACGTCCCAGTCGACAGAGAGTGCCACTAGAACTTCTTCGGGTACCTCGGGTTCTCCACCTTGATGAAGTACCCGGCGATCACGGCTAGAACCGTCACAAACGATCCGAGGGCGAGAACCATCCCAATCCAGAAATGCCAGATGACTGCGAACATCAGCGGAGTCTACGGCCTTACTCGTCGAGCGCACGAAGGGCGCTGAGGACACGGTCCTTCAACCCTTCGGGCAGTTCGGTTCGGCACTTCTGGCTGATGACGATCCGCAGCTCGACGTGGAAGTCGAAGGCCTCGAGGCAGTCACTGCAATCGTCGAGGTGCTGGCCGATCGTGGCCTTCCTCGTCTTGGTGAGTTCTCCGTCCAAGAATTCGAACAGTTCGGCCACCGCTTCCCGGCAAGCATCGGAATCGCCGCAAAGACTGTCGGCAACCAAGGACGGAGCTGGGAGATCAGAGGAGTTGGTCATGGGTGACAGTTCCGGGAGCGGCGTTCTCGACGAGAGGACGGTGGGAGGCGAGGGTGTCGGCGGTGGACTCGCTGTCTGGTGAGGTCTCGGCTTCCGGGGGAGAAGTGATTCCTCGAGCGACGGCAAAGTCGTACAACTCACGTTGCAGAGCTTTTCTTCCCCGATGGAGGCGACTCATGACCGTTCCGATCGGAATGTCGAGAATTCCGGCGATCTCTTTGTAGGCAAACCCTTCGACATCGGCCAGAAGGACCGTGGTTCGATACGCCTCTGGGAGCGAGTCCATCGCGGCCACGACCTCGGCCTCGGAGAAGGTGTCCATCAACTCGTCCTCGGCGCTCCGACCGAGCCCGCTTGCGTTCTGCAGCCGGCGGTAGAGATAGAGGTCTTCGATGTCGTCGAACTCGGTCTCCTCGGGACGCCGCTTCTTCGCCCGATACCGATTGATGTGGGCATTCGTGAGGATCCGAAACAGCCAAGCACGCAGATTGGTGCCCGCCGTGTAGGACGCATAGCTTCGGTAGGCCCGCAGGTAGGTCTCTTGAACGAGATCTTCCGCGTCGGATCGATTGTTCGTGAGTCGGAGGGCCGTCGAATAGAGCGACGGCATGAACTCCTCGGTGTCTTGCACGAAGGTTGCTTGGTCAGCCACTGGAGCGGACCATACCGGGGCTCGGGTTGAACCGAGAACTCAGGGCCGGGTGAGCAGGTCGTTCAGCGAATCGGATTGCCCAGCGCAGCATCGAGGGCGGCCACGAATATCGGCGTGAGCGTCAGGGAACCGGGAACGCTCAGGTGCACGCCATCCCGGAAGGTGAAGGTGTCGCCGACGTTGGTGCTGCACACGTCGCCGGGACACAATTCGTCGAAGAGATCCAACACCGTGGCGCCACCCGTGCCCGCCGATCGGGATATGGCGGCCAGCGCGTCCGTCCGCAGAGCCAGGAGTTGCGATCGCGGTGCTGACGTGCCGCACGATGCAGAGTCCGACGCCAGTTTCACCATGGGACATCCGGACAGGAACCAGCCATCGAATCGGGGGTTGGGGGCCATCACGATCACGACCGTTCCGGCTCCCTCGAGCTGCTCGAGCATTGGCACCCAGGCATCAAACCAGAGCGAAGCCTTGAGCGCGGGGTCGCGGCCCACTTCGGACGTTCCTGGCAACTTCCAGTCGATCGGCTCTCGCAAATAGCCGTCGAGCGCTGTGGCGATCACGACCACCGCCGGTGGATCGGCCAGAAGTTGTTCAACGGAGTTGGTTGCGAAATTCGCGCACCCACTGAAGCTGCTCGGTTCGAACTGAAGGGGGGCAAAGGGGCACCCGTGACGAGTGACGATGTCGAGCGGCCGACCGACTTCTGCCGCCGCCGCCACCATCACTTCGCTGTACTGCCCGGCACTCGAATCACCGATCAGAACGATTCGTGTCGATGGATCGATCGTGCCGGCGTCGGTTTCGCCGGCGGAGAACCGACAACGCTCGCCCGGATCGGCAACGGTGATCGTTCCGCACTGATTCTGCTGATCGAGGTGGAGGCCGCCGAGGGCTTCGACCGCCTTGATGTTCTCACTACCCCAGCTCTGTTGGGCACCGAATCGCAGCCCAGCGAACGACACGACCGGCACCAGAATGCAGAAAGCGGCCAAGATCGCCACTCGCTTACCGCGGAGGCCTTCAGCGTGCCGCACCGGCTCCTCGACCATTCGGTACGACAGCCAGGCCGGACCGAGGGACAACGCGGCGGCGATCATCACGGCGCCGCCGCTGGTCGGGAAGAGACTTCTTGCGAACACGATCGCCGGCCAATGCCAGAGGTACCAGCTATAGGACAAGTCGCCGAGCACGACCATGGGTCTGACCGAGAGCAGGTTCGAGACCGGACCGGTTGCTCGGGCTCCACCGAGGATGATGAGGACAGTTCCCACGACGGGCAGGAGGGCAGCCATCCCGGGCCAGCGCACCGTTTCGTCGAGCATGGCGCTCGCCCCGATGATCAGTGCAAAGCCCGCCAGTGCGCCTGCGTGGAGCAAGGTTCGAGGAAGGCGATCGACCTTGGTGGCCGTGAGCGCAAGCAGCGCTCCGGCGATGAACTCCCAAGCTCGGATCGGTGATGCGTAGAACGCGAGTTGGGCGGGATCCTGGATGCCGAGGAACGGCCCCGATGCATAACTGACGAGCAGGGACAGACCGAAGGATCCGACACCAACGATCGCGAACACAGCAGCGACCTGGCGACGGATCCGGTCGGCGTCGGGTCCGAATCCGGCGACCAGTTTCCACATCGCCATCAGCAGCAGGGGGAAGACGACGTAGAACTGCTCTTCCACGGCGAGCGACCACATGTGGAGCAAGGGATTCAGCAGCGCGGGTGCGTCGAAGTAGCCGGCCGGAGACACGTAGAGGTAGGCGTTGGCGGAGAAGAGGCTGGCCGCCGTTCCGGTGGAGGCCGCGGTTTGCTGCGGCCCGAGCGGTGAAAGCAGGAATGCCGACAACAGGGCCACCGCGCTCAGCAGGACTGCTGAAGCAGGTAGGAGTCGTCGGATGCGCCGAACGTAGAAACGTTTGAAATCGACTCGGCCCGTGGCAACGAGTTCCCGGTCGAGCAGCCGGGTGATGACAAAGCCCGAGACGACGAAGAACACATCGACGCCGATGAACCCGCCGTTGAAACCGGCGACCTCGGCGTGGAAGAAGACGACGAGCAGGACGGCCAGGCCCCGCATGCCCTGGATGTCGGCCCGCCGGGCGGCAGACGACGGCCCGGATGAAACACCCGACGCAATCGGCACCTCGGCTCGGCCTGAGGACCTCGGAATGGAATCGACCTCTGTGGTCACCGGCTCACATTCCGTCGTTCAGCACGAGTCATCACAACCCATCGGCCGAACGCGACGGCGACTGAGCCCAAAACCCCCGATTTGGCACCGAAGTTGCCCCGATTTTCGCCCCGATTTCGGTGCCAGATCGGTGGATGGAGCCCGAACGCAGAATCGAACTGCGGACCTTCTCATTACGAGTGAGACGCTCTACCAACTGAGCTATCCGGGCAAGGTCGGAAAACTCTATCGGCCGAGACGACAAGGCGGCAGGAATTAGGCCGAGTGGTACGCCGCCCCGAGATCGAGAAACAACGACTGCAGCAGCAGCGGCTCGCTCGGATTCCTGATCAATGCCTCGGCGGCCCGTTGGATCGCTTGCACCGCAACATCTGCCGCCGGATCGGGCGCTGCGATCAGCCGGTCCCGGTAGGCCCGACCGAGCGTGGCCAGCCCGAATCGCAGCTCGTCACCTCGCAGCTTCCGAATCTCGCGCTTCTGCCGGGCCACCAGCTGGCTTCGACCCGACCCGCGTTCACCGGTGAGCTCGACCCGTTCTTGAAGGACATCGAGTTGCTGCTGGTGCATGATCTCGAGCGGCTCCTGGGCGCCGTCCATCCCTTCGCGGACTTGATTCACGAGTTCGACCACGATGCTTCCCGTGCCATCGAGCCGTTCCGGCACGCTACGCCAGAGCGCGGCCCGGTCGGCGAGTGCGTCGTCGGTGGCCAGCAGACGGGCCCGATCGATGTCGCCACCGGAGGCGGCGGCGGCGATCTTCGCCCGCTTGGGGGGAACCCCGTCGGCGAAGAGCGCCGTTTCGATCAACTGCAGGGAGATCGGCGAGAATTCGACCGGCACACAACGGCTGGCAATCGTGACGATCTCCGGTGGCACTTCCTCGGCCAGCAGAATGAACACCGCAGTCGCTGGTGGCTCCTCGACGATCTTCAGGAGTTTGCCGACGGTGGTTTCGTTGATGATTTCGACCGATCGCACGAGGATCACTTTGCGCTTGCCCTCGACGGGTGAGGTCGATGCCTGTCGAATGATCTCCTCGGCCTCCTCCACCCGCAAGGTCTGGCCGGCAGCTTCGATGATCACCAGATCGGGATGGCCGGCCTCCAGTGCGAGTCGACGGTGCCTGGCCGCAGCGATGAGTTCGCCTTGACTCTCGGCCTCGGCCGAGAGCAACAGACCGGCGAACCCAAGCGCAGCCCTGTAGCTCCCGGTGCCTGGACTACCGAGAAAGATGTAGGCATGGACAGGCGCCTTGGCCGCCGCATCGAGCCTCGCGGTGGCGGCCTCTTGGCCGAGCACGGCAGCCCACGGGTCGGGCAGATCAGTCATCGGACCTCGCCTCCGGCCACACGGGCTTGCACCGCTTCCCACACTTGCGAGGCGACCTCATCGATCGTGCCGGCTCCATCGATCACCACCCAATGATCGCGATCATCGGCGGCGAGCGCCAGGAACGTGCTGCGAACCCGATCGTGAAACGCCGACTCTTCAGCCTCGAGCCGATCGAGCGCCCGGTCCAGCCGGGTGTTCGTGGCCGATCGCTCGCAATCCAGCAGGACCACGAGGTCGGGCCAGAGACCGTCGAGCGCCCAGTCGTTCACGGCGCGGACATCGTCTACCCCGAGGTTGCGGCCGCCACCCTGATAGGCCAGCGACGAGTACGCGGTGCGGTCGGACACGACGTGTTGGCCGCCCGCCAACGTCGGGCCGACCACCTCGACCATGTGTTGGGCCCGATCGGCGGCCATCAGTAGCGTTTCGGCTCTCGATCCGACCGGCGATTCGCCGACGCCCAGCAGCAGCTTGCGGAGTTTCACCCCCAGATCGGTGCCCCCCGGTTCGTGGGTGATGCGGGCACCCAGCCTTTCGGCCAGAAGCCGGGCCTGTGTGCTCTTCCCCGAACCTTCGCCCCCTTCGAAGGCGATGTAGAGAGCGGCGCCCTCGTGAACCACGATCGATCAGAAAGCGTCGTCGTCGGTGGCGGACACCGAGTCGATCGCCGATTGAACGCTGCCGACCGAGTCGGCCGACAGAGCCGCCCGAGCGGCGCTCTTCTGAGTCGCTGTTGCCGACGGCTTCTTTGCTGCCTTCTTCTTGCTGGCTTTCGTTGCCGTCTTCTTGGCAGCCTTTTTCTTGGTCGCCTTCTTCTTGGTCGCCTTCTTCTTTGCGGCCTTCTTCTTCGTGGCCGGCCCCTTGGCTCGGCGGTCGGCCAGCAACTCCGAGGCCCGTTCGATGGTGATCGTCTCGACCTCGTCGCCCTTGCGCAAGCTCGCGTTGCTCTCACCGTCGGTGACATACGGGCCGAAACGGCCGTCCTTCAATGTCATCTGGAGATCGGTGGCGGGATCGATTCCCAACTCTCGCAGCGGAGGTTTGGCCACGCCCTGGCCGGCCCGTCGCTTCGGTTGCTTCATCACTTCGATTGCCTTCTCGAGCGTGATGGTGAAGAGATCACCTTCGGACTCGAGGCTGCGGCTGTCGTTCTTGACCTTGCCGTCCTCGCCCTTGATGGCCTTCGAGATGTACGGACCATACCGGCCGTTCTGGGCCACGATCTCCGCGTTGTCTTCTGGATCGACACCGATCAGGCGGGGCAACGAAAGGAGTTGCACGGCCTGCTCGAGCGTGAGCTCGGCGGGGTCCATGTCTTTGAGCAAGGAGGAGGTGCGGGGCTTCTCACCGCTCTCATCGTCGTGTTCACCCATCTGCACGTACGGACCGAACCGGCCCGCCTTCACCTCGATGTCGAGGCCGCTTTCGGGGTGGGTGCCGAGCACCCGGTTGTCCTTCGGCGCCTCGAGCAGTTCCATCGCTTTGGCGGCGGTGAGATCGGCGGGGGCGAGATCCTCGGGAATGGACGCCCGGTCTTCGCCCCGCTCGAGGTAGGGCCCGTAGCGACCAACGCGGGCGACGATGGCGACACCGTCTGGATCGGCTCCGAGCGGAATCGAATTGACGGCCCGGGCGTCGATCGTTCCGAGCCGTTCACTGACTTTGTCTCGAAGACCAGGGAGTTCGTTTTCCCCGAAATAGAAGGCGGTGAGGTACGGCAGCGCCTCGGCCGCACCCTCGGCGATCGAGTCGAGATCGTCTTCCATCCGGGCGGTGAAGGCGTAGTCGACGAGGTCGGGGAAGTACCCCTCGAGGAGCCCGATCACGGCGAACGCCTTGAAGCTCGGCACCAAGGCCGTGCCCTTCTTCCACACATATTCGCGGGCTTGGATGGTGCCCATGATCGACGCGAATGTCGACGGACGTCCGACGCCGAGCTCTTCGAGCTTCGCAACGAGCGATGCCTCGGTATATCGAGCCGGCGGTTGCGTGTCGTGCCCCGCAGCCTCGAGTGCATTGATCGTTGCTGCGTCGCCCTCGTTGAGCGGAGGCAGCAGTTGTTCCTTCTCATCGACTTCCTCGGCCGAATCTTCGTCTTTCGACTCGCGATAGACACTGAGGAAACCCTGATGGGTGATCACCGTGCCAGCGGTGGAGAACACGGCGCGGCGGCCGTCCGAGGCTTCGGCGCCGAGGCGGAGGGTGACGGTCTCGCCGGTGGCGTCGGTCATCTGCGAGGCAACCGTGCGCTGCCAGATCAGTTCATAGACCTGTCGGTCTTGGGTCGAGAGTTCGCCCGCAACCTCTTCGGGAGTGCGGAAGGTGTCGCCCGACGGCCGGATGGCCTCGTGGGCTTCTTGAGCGTTCTTCGACTTGCCCTTGTAGGAACGCGGTTCCGGGGGCAGGAAGTCGTTGCCATAGCGCTGCTGGATCTGTGCCCTCGCCGCAGCGATGGCCGTTTCCGAAAGCGTGACGCTGTCGGTTCGCATGTAGGTGATGAAGCCACGCTCGTAGAGCCCCTGGGCCACCCGCATCGATTGCGCCGACGAGAGTCGGAGCTTTCGCGATGCTTCCTGCTGGTAGGTCGAGGTGATGAACGGGGCAGCCGGACGGCGGCGGTAGGGCTTCGCCTCCCGACTCTCGACTGTTGCCGGTCTGCCCTCGAGCCCCTCCACCAGGGTGCCTGCAGCCGCTTGGTCGAGATGGATCGTGTCGGACTTTGCGAGCTGTCCGTCCTGCCGGAAATCGCGTCCGCTGGCGATACGTCGGCCATCGACCTCGAGCAACATCGCCGTGAATGGAGTCTCGGCCTGGGCTGCGTCGAACGTGCCTTTGATGTCCCAGTAGTTGGCCGACCGGAACGCCATTCGTTCCCGTTCGCGTTCGACCACGATGCGGGTTGCGACACTCTGCACACGACCAGCCGAGAGCTTCGGCATGATCTTCTTCCACAGCACGGGAGAAACTTCGTATCCGTAGAGCCGATCGAGAAGTCGCCGAGCCTCTTGGGCGTCGACCAAGCGACGGTCGAGCTCGCCCGGGGCCTCGACGGCGCGGTGGATTGCCTCGGGCGTGATCTCAGTGAAGACGATTCGCTTCACGGGGACGCGGGGGTTCAGGACTTCGATCAGGTGCCAGGCAATGGCCTCACCCTCACGATCCTTATCTGTTGCGAGCACGAGCTCGCTGGCATCCTTCATCAGGGCTTTGAGTTTGCGAACCTGATCCTTCTTCTCCGAGTTGACGATGTACAGCGGCTTGAAGCCGTTGTCGACGTCGATGCCGAGGCTCGCCCACTTCTCCCCCTTGTGCGAGGCCGGTACGTCGGCAGCGTTTCGCGGGAGATCGCGCACATGGCCGATCGAGGATTCGACCATGTAGCCGGCTCCGAGATACTCCGCGATCTTGACGGCTTTCGCCGGGCTCTCGACAATCACCAAAGGTTGGGGCACGACGGCAGGGTAAGGAGAGAACGTCTGCTTTTCCCATCACCATTCCGAAATCAGCAAAGACCTCAGCCTGTGAACCGTGTCTGATCAGGCCTTCACTTCTTCGAAATCGGGGGCCTTCTTCGCCGCCGGCAAGCGGCTCAAGATGATGAAACCCATCGTCGTTGCAAGAACCGAAGCCACCAGAATGCCGATGGTGGCCTGGTCGGCGAGCGCCGCATCATCGAAGGCGAGATCGCCGATGAACAGGGCAACCGTGAACCCGATTCCCGCAACCGCACCGGCACCGAGAACATGCATCTGGGTGAGCCCCTCGGGAAGGGTGATCGAGGTGTACCGGGTGGCCAATGAGGTGGCCAGCCAGATCCCCAACGGCTTCCCGACAACCAGGCCGACGATGACGCCGAGAGTCACCTGCGACGAGAGTGCGTCGCTCACGGCTTCGCCGCTGAGCGTGACTCCGGCATTGGCCAGCGCAAAGAGCGGGATGATCACGAAGCCGGTCCACGGAGTGATCAGTGTCAGGAGCCTCGTGGTGATCGGAGACGCCTCTCGAAGTTTCCAGTTCGCATCGCGGAGCTCTGCGATCGTGGCCGTTTCGCCGGTGATGACGTCTTCGATCCGTTCGAAGGCGCGACCGCCGAGGAGCGGGTGCGCCGGGGCGAGCAAGCCCAGAGCCACACCGGCAATGGTGGCGTGCACGCCGGATCGGAATGTTGCGTACCAAACGACGATGCCGATGAGGACGTAGATTGGCGTGAACCAGATTCGATATCTCCGCATCACCACGATGAGCAGGAGCAAGCCGACGGCTGCGCCAAGCCAGCCGAAGCTGATCGTCTGGGTGTAGAACACGGCAATGACGACGATCGCACCGACGTCATCGGCAATGGCCAGCGCCAGGAGGAAGAGCTTCAAGCGGCGAGGAATGCGTGGACCGAGCAGAGCCAGAACACCAACCGCAAAGGCGATGTCGGTGGCCATGGGCACACCCCAGCCATGAAAGCCATCGCCTCCGATGTTCACGATGGCGTAGAGCCCGGCCGGTACGAGCATTCCGCCCAGAGCCGCGATGGCGGGGAGAGCCGCGTCGCGAGGATTCGAGAGATCCCCGACCGACACCTCGTTCTTGATCTCGAGGCCCACCACGAAGAAGAACAGCACCATCAGGCCGTCGTTGACCCAGAGTTCCAGGCTGAGACCGTGACCATCGTGGAGGAACGGCATCCACGAACCGATCGCGAAGTCGACCTCCGTGGCCCAGAACTCGTGATACGTCTCGCTCCACGGCGAATTCGCCCAGATCAAGGCCACCGCAGTGGCGATCAGGAGGAGAACGCCCGACGCCGTTTCCTGGGCCAAGAACCTGGCCATTGGTTTGGCCACAGAACGAGCGAGGCGGGTGTCGCCGCCACTCCACGCTTCCTCCCGGACCGAAACGACCCCCTCAGCCATGCTGACCTGAGCACCGCTGGTATGAACTGAACCGGTTGAGCATATCGAGGCACATACGGGCCGAATGCTACTGGTGCAGTTCCAACTCCACCGTGGTGCCGCTGGCTCCCGAGACGAATTTGACCTCTCTGCTGGCCAGATGTTGCATCAGGGGAACGCCGAATCCTCCCTCGAGTTCCAAACGGTCTGGAGCCTCGATGTCGGGCGTTTCCGGGGCCTCCGACATACCGGGGCCCTCATCGATCACGGTGAGCCGCACCCAGTCGGTTCCGATTTCGCAGCGCGTTCGCACTCGACCCTGCGGTCCCTCATCCGACTCGGCCTGCGCAAGATTGGCCTCCACCGCGTTGGTGATGGCTTCCGACGTGACCCATCGAAGGTCGTCGAGTCGGTCGCCGGTGAGCGCCTCGACGGCCGAGGCAGCCGAAACCACGATCATACGAACCACCGTGACGAGGTCGGTACGCGACGGAATGTCGATCTCTATGACGCCAAGCGCGTCGGTCTCGCGACGGTTTGTCACAGCTGCCCGCACCGAACGTTCATCAGGGGTGACACTAGTACCGGCTCGAGCGTCGAGAGGGGACGCGGCCGGTCACCCGATTCGCCGTCCGGCGCCCAGCAATCGGCAGTAGGAGAACCCGCCACGGATTCCGAGCACGTCGATCAACCTCACCTACGATGCTGCCCGTGGACGCCGTCTGGGAACGCTGGGATCTTGTCTGTGCCGATCCGGAGGGATGCGACACGCTGGTTCGGGTGTTGCGAGTCATCGCTTGGTCCTACGTCGGCATCATGCTGCTCATCTTTTTCGTTGCGATACGAGCCTGGACCCGAAATCTCCACCCTGCGGCCGGAATCGCCCTCGCCGCCGTCGGATCAATCCTGATCGTCCGGATCGGCCTGAGCTGGGTGACGGCTTCGGAAGGGATCCGCTCGCTTCTCGTCATCACCGGTCTCGGGCTTCTCGCAGCTTGGATCGGACGACCCGGGTTCGCCCAACGATCGAGCCCGGCGGTGGATCACCCCGATCGGGGTGTCAACGGGGAATCTTCACCGACTTCCGCCAACCACTGAAACTGGCGACACTTCCGCCTTGCGGTCGGGTCAACCAGGGCCACGGATACAAGACAGACGGATTGATCTTCTCGGCCCGTGTCGCGAAGCCAGGAACCGGCGCGAACGTGACGGCCACAGATCGATGAGCCAAGACGTCGACGGGTTTTCCGAGGTGCAACTCGAGGGCGCGGCCTTCGCCGATCTCGGCGAGTGTCTCGACCAGGAAAACCAAGCGCTTCGCGGAGAGCTGAAGCCGGGCTAGGAGGGGCTCATCGAAAACGAACACGACCGGAATATCGGGATGTGATGCCAGCGCCGGGTCGGAGGTTCCGAGCGACTCGGCCGTGAGCCAGACCGCCTCTGGCCCACCCGTTGCCACAGACTCACCCGTTGCCACAGGCTTTACCGGACCGGCATCCCTGGTCGGGTCCACCGCGTTCGATAGCTCGACCGGCTGCTCGGTCGGAGAGAAATTGGGATCGTCGGGCCAATCCTCGATGGGGCAGTCGTGCACCAAATCGCAGGACGCGCAAAGACTCTTGGCCCGCTTCTCCACCTGCCAACGACTGAAGCCATACGGCTTCTTCGAACCGACGCCGACGGTCCACTGCCAACCGAGTCGGTTTGCCGCTCGGGAGCCATCGAGCAGATGGCGGAAGAAGTGGTCTTCACCGTCTTGCCACTGCAAGCCCCGCCGCACCGCCCACTCACTGGCGAGCCACATGCGTGTCTGGTTGACGAGCCAACCATCCTCCTCGAGTTCGTCGAGTGTGAGTTCCATACAGGCCATCGACCGGTCCCAGGTCGAGCCTGCGGTGCCGGCCAGGCTCTGAAGCACGCCATGCTTCGTGCGAGCACCGAGCCGGGCGTACCAGTGACGCGAGAACTCCTGCCAGAGCAACTCGTCGCGAAACTTCGTGACGTCGCGAACGGGTCCGTCTGCCACTCGGTCCCACACCGTCCGAAGGGGCAGTAGACCGTGGCGGATGTAGGGCGACAGAGCCGAGGCCCCTCGAGTCGGTTGGGGATAAACCTCATTGCGTTTGACGGCATAGCCCGAAACGTCGAACGCGTTGAGCGCGGCGTCGGCACGACGCTGCCCTCCCACGAATCGCAGGGAGGCGACCACGTCTCCTGAGACGACATGACGAAGGTGTCGGTCGACGAATGCAACCGCGTTGCGCTGACCGGGTTCGGGATTGGGAAGAAGGGTCACGGATGGTG
>JBBKXQ010000149.1:0-5099 GCA_037969565.1 Acidimicrobiales bacterium
TCGACGATGTCGAGTCCGTACCAACGACGATGATCGGGTTCGCCGAAGGCGGCCTCGCGGCCGGCAGGATCGGTGATCGATGGATCTTCCGCTGTTGGCTGATCAGAACGAAGGGGCACGCCGACCACCACCGTTCCGCCCGGCGCCACCAATTCGTAGAGTCCGGCGATCGCCGCAAGGTCGTCATCGACGTGTTCCAGAACGTGAACACAGACGATCAGATCGAACTCGCCGGCTCTCAGCGCCGGGCGGCCGAGGTCCATCCGCAGGTCGTAACGAGACTTGCGATCGAGTCCGGCGGTGACATATCGGGACAACCCGAGTTTCCGGAACGACCGATGGGTGCTGCGGGCCGGAGCGATGTGCAGAACCGAGAAGCGGGGATCGCCGGCGTGTGATTCGAAGAGTGGGGTGTGCTGGGCCAGCCACAACCAGAGAAATCGATGACGAGGTTTGGAGTTGCAGCGCGGACAGTAGCCATTGGGTTTGCCCCGGAGCAGAGGCCCGCCCTGGGTGAACCGGCGCAGCCGCCATCCGCAACACGAACATCGATGGGCGGTGCCGACCATCAAAATCGCTCGAGCGGCCAATGCCCCGTCGATGATCGATGCCGTGGCTGGATGGCTCCTCATCGAGCGAATCGAGCGGTTCAGACCGGAGCGAGTCACGATTGGCCGACTCGGTCGACGGCTTCGGGCGAAATCGGGGCGACGACGAAATCGTCGAATTCGATGTACTCATCCTTGTCCGGGGCCCAGGAATCGCTTCCGCCGCCGAAGAAGGTGGAGAAGTACAGCTGGTCGATGGCGAACGTGTCGACATCTCTGAAGCGGATATCTCGGCGTTCCGCCTCGAGCTCCCCGTCGAGCCAACCGAGAGCGACACCGTCGTTCTCTCCCGGGGTGTTCATCACGATGACCTGTTCGACCAGGTACCACCGGTCGGGAGCGAACGCCGTCTGCCAGTCGAAATCCTCTCCGAATTCAGTTGGTTGGTCGGGGTGGTAGACGTAGAAAGCGGCGCACCCCGATTCCCGCCACATCATTCGAGCACTCCAGCCATCGGTTCCGTCCGGAGGCTCGCCGCCCGTGTTGGCCTCGCCCCCGGCGAATCCGGGAAGCTTCCCACCCCGCACGAACTCGAAGTCGCCAACGAATTTCACCCGATACCGAAGATAGGCGGCCTCGGTGGGCTCGAAGGGAAGTGGCCACTGAGCGCCGCTGGATCCGGCGCCGAACTTGCCATCGGGATACTCGACCCGGAGCGCCCTCCCCAAGTCGGGTGTTTCGACGACGGTCACCCGGCCCTCGTCCACGCCGTTGTTCCACTCGGGATCGTTCCAGTCCCGAGCGAGGTCACGTTCGGAATATTCGCCGACCTCGGCGTCGTCGAAGTCAACAGAGAAGGCGGCTGACGACGGGTCGATCGTCGGCGGCGACATGGCTTCGGGCATGTCGGGCGGATCGTTCAGACATTCCTCGTCGAGGACGGGACGAATCGACGGTCCCCGGTTGACGATGTGTGGATCGACCAGTGCGATGCCCACGATGAGGGCGATGAACACAACCAGGAGAATGACTGCGTGCCAATGGTTCCCGTCACTCGTCGATCCCTGCGCCACCGCCGTGACTATACGTCTTCACTGGCTGGGCCCAGTGGTCGTGGGGCCGCATTGCCCAGCTGCTTCACGCAACAAATCCAAGGTGCGCCCGGTAACGGTCTCGAGCTCGTGATCGAGAAGATTCGGCAGCGTTCGTCGAGGTCGCTTGGCCCAATCGATGACGTGGGCGACAACATCGGATGTGAGCTCTCGGGGCAGCAGGAGAACCCATTCGTCGCCCATCATTTCCGCAAGTTCCTCGGTGGCCGGAGACCGAGTGACGGCAGCCGGAACACCGAAGGCCAATGCGTCGATCACGACACCACTGTTGAGAAACGAGAGATAGGGCAGCACCGCTACGTCGGCGCTCTTGATGATCCGCTCCATCTCGTCGTCTTCGAACCAGCGCAGCTCGAGGTCGATTCTGGGGTTGCCCTCGTGAGCGCGGAGGGCAGCGCCGATCTCGGCGTCGTCTGGTTTCCCGGCGATGATCAGGTGGCTCGGATGATCGGGTCCGAGTTCGGCGAACGCCTCGACGAGCCGCGGTGTGTTCTTGTAGGCCCGGATCCTCCCGAACGACACCAGCCGGATCGGCCGTTCGTCGGCGTCGTTGGTGGACCGATAAGCCCGAGTTCCGGGGCTGGTGAGGCGAGACAACATCGGGAGCGGTATCACCGGTGTCGGCCACCGTCGAAGTGAGGGGTAGCACTCGAGCGCTTCATCTCGACCGAGACGCGAGAGATGGATCGACCCCCGACACATCGAGATCATGAGCGCCTTGACGGCCCGTTCGAGACGAGGATGGCGCTGCTCATGACTGCGGAGATTGTGAACGGTCCAAACGACGGGCACGCCTCGGAGCCGCCAGATCAACAGATGGAGGATCATCAGAGCCGATTTCGAGGTGGCGGCAATCAGACGTTCGGGCTCGCTGGCCCGCTCCGGCCAGTGGATGTGGACGACATCGGGCACATCGACCCAACGGCGGCGCACGTCGAATTCGATGATCTCGATGTCGGATTCCAGCGCCTCCATACATCGATAAACGGCTCGAACATGGGGGTTTCCGGTCTTCTGTGCCGGGAAGGCAAGGATGCGAAAGGTGGACTTCGCAGTGCGGTCCTCGACCGACCGACGTGTTCTCATGAATGGCCGATCGTAGTAACGTCGTTCGGATGGGTCTACTCGGGCGGGGAGGCTTGGCGCCGGTGCTCGCGGTCTCGCCGGCATGCAATGAAGCTGATCATCTGGAGTTGTTGGCGGCCTCGATCGAGGCCCAGTCGTCGCGGCCGCGCCATTGGGTCATTGTCACGAACGGATGCACCGACGATACCGAACGGGTGGCCGACGCCATAGCGGCCCGCAACCCCGAATGGGTCTCCGCCCTCCACCTCGGTTCCACCGGTCGGCGCTCGTTCGCGGCCAAGGCTCACGCCGTGAATTCCGGCGTCGAGGCCGTGGGTCTCGCTCCTCATGATCTGGTCGCATGTGTCGATGGGGATGTCATCCTTCCCCCCGACTATTTCGAGAGGGTCAGCCAGGTGATGGACGAACGGCCCCGACTCGGGGTCACCGGCGGTGTCTATCGCGAGCCCGTGGGATCCAAGGGTCGTATCGGTGGTCATCGAGGCAATCACGTGCCGGGTCCGGCCCAAGTGCTGAGAGCCGAGGTGTTCCAAGAACTCGGTGGTTATCGAGGCCTGGAGTTCGGCGGACTCGACGCCGTCGCCTGCTACGGAGCCCGCCAGCGAGGCTGGGAAACTGCAGTACTGGACGATCTCGAGTTCAGCCACGTCCGCGTGATGGGAACCGGCGGCGGCGTTTCGCGGGCCAAGGCCGAATATCTCAAGGGGCGACAAGACTGGGATCTCGGAAACGCCTTCTGGTTCGAGTTCGCCAAGCTCATCCGGAAGTTGGCCGAAGGCCCCGTGATCATCGGCGGACTGGCTCGAACGGCAGGATTCCTCCGGGGAGCCATCAGCCGAACCCGTGGCATGGACGACGCCTTCGTCGCCCACGTCCGACTCGAGCAGAAGCAACGCCTCACCGCGTCGATCCGACGCTTCATCCCCATCGCATGAACCTACAGACCGCGCCCCGGCGCTTGATGAAGTCCGTCACGGGGCGAGAGGCCAAGGTACGCGCTGCCGCCATCGGCACGGTGATCGTCAACGTCGGTGGCACGGGCTTCCGGCTCGTGATCCAGGCCCTCCTCTCGCGTTGGTTGGGCCCCACCGGCTACGGCCAATTCGTGGTCATGCGTGGATGGGGTGGGCTTCTCTCCCGCCTGCCCGATCGGGGATATCAACTGGCGATCGTTCGCTGGTTGCCCCACTTGGAGCGGGAAGGCGACGGCGACGGAGCACGCGGCATCGTTCGCCAAGCCCTACGAACCACACTCTTCGGCTCGGTTGTGGTCATGGCAGTGGCCATGGCCGCCAGTGTCGTCATCTTCGACGACCGCTCGGCGACAACCCTCATCGGGCTCACGCTCATCGTCAGCGTGGCCGCGATGCTGATCTTCAAGCAGGTGCTCCAAGCGTCGTATCGCCACGTCCTCGGCGTCACCTTCACCGATCTCGTCCATCCCGCGGCGTTCGCGATCATCGCCTTCGTCCTGGCCTTGATCGTCGGACGGTCGGTTGCGGCAGCTCTTCTTGCCCTCACCCTGGCCGGCGCCGTCGTTGCCATCGGCGAAGCCATCGTGGTTCGACGCATCCTGCCTGCCGGCAATGGCCGTATGGCGGCCGACCCGAGATGGCGGGCGGGAATCCGACCGCTGTTCATCGGCCAGCTCGGTGGCGCCGGTCTCGAGATTTCCTACCTGTTGATCGTTGGCGCCATTCTCGGCCCCCGCGAGGCCGGTATCTTCGCCGTTGCGCAACGTATTGCCGTGCTCGGCCGGATGGGAAACAGTGCGGTGGAATCAGTGATCGGCCCCCAGTTCTCTCGCCTGTCGGCCGACGGCCGAGATGCCGCTCCCGAGATGCAACGAGTCGTCGATCGTGGCATCGCCGTTTCGTCGATGTTCACCGCTGCGGCTTGTCTTGTTCTCGTGCTGGGATCCGGACTCGCCCTGCAAGCCTTCGGGCCCGAGTACACCGACGGTCGCACGTTGTTGTGGGTCTTGCTCATCGGCAATCTGGTCAACGCCTTGTCGGGTCCCACCGGATACCTGGTGTCGATGACCGGCAGTGAGGTCATCTACGGCTATGTGATGGCCGGTCACGCCATCGTGGCCGCCGCGCTCTCCGCCCTTGTGGCCTGGCAGTTCGACTCCGCCATCGGCGTCGCTCTCGTCGCCACGGTGATCACGATCTCGTGGAACGCCTGGCTGATCGGTATTGGTGGCCGCAAACTCGGCGTGTGGTGTATCCCGTCCCCGATTCGTCTGGTCTTCGGTGTGGGGCGAGCACGATGAGCCACACCGCAGCCACCACTGGAGCTCGAGGTTCGCACGTGATCGACACCGATCCTGATCTGGCCGAATGGGAAGCCT
>JBBKXQ010000150.1:0-44153 GCA_037969565.1 Acidimicrobiales bacterium
CCTCCCACCCTGTCGAACGTCATGCGACGGCCGATGAGTTCGCGGCCGCGCTTCGAGCTGCGGTGGATGGTTCGCCCGTGGTTGGCGGTTCTCATCCGCCGGCGAGCAACCCCTATAAAGGCTTGTTGGCCTTCGGCGAGCATGACAGCGCCGACTTCTACGGTCGCCGGCGACTCGTCTCGGAGTTGGTCGAGATGCTTGACTCTCACTCGGGCCGGCTCCTGGCGGTGGTCGGTCCGTCGGGTTCGGGCAAGTCGTCAGCGGTTCGGGCTGGTTTGCTCCCCGCTGTCCGGAAGGGAGCAATACCTGGATCGGACGAGTGGTTTCTCACGAGTCTCACCCCAGGCGCCCATCCGTTCGAGGCGCTGGAGACGGCACTGCTCCGAGTCGCCGTCAATCCCCCGGTGGCACTGCTCGAGCAGCTGCGATCGGGACCGCGGGGGATTCTGCGGGCAATTCAGCGGGTTCTGCCGGAGGGCGGAGGAGCGATCCTTGTTGCGATCGACCAGTTCGAAGAACTCTTTTCCGGCGAGGTATCGCCGGAGAACCAGACGGCGTTCCTCGATGGATTGAGTGTGGCTCTCGAAGAACCAGGCTCTCCGCTGCGCCTCGTCCTGACGCTCAGGGCCGATTTCTATGACCAGCCGCTGCGGCATCCACGCTTCGCGCAACTGCTTCGTCAGCGCACGGTTGCAATCGCGCCGCTGGCTCCAGACGAGTTGGAGGAGGTCATCGTGAGCCCGGCAGCGGCAGCCGGGGTTACGTTCGAGCCCGGTCTTGTTGCGTCGATCATGGCCGAGGCCGGCGGTCAGCCTGGCACGTTGCCACTGCTCCAGTTCGCGCTCACTCAGGCGTTTGATCGGAGCGACCGGACGGTGATCAATCACGCCGACTTCGAAGCAACCGGAGGCATCGCCGGCGCGCTGACACAGCGGGCAGAGGATTTGTATCGAGACGCTGAGCCAGACGAGCAACACGCGATCAGGCGGATCTTCGGTCAGCTCGCAAATCTCGGCGAGGGGACCGAGGACACTCGAAGGCGCGTTGATCGAGGTGAACTCGGGACCGATCCTGCCGTTCTCGAGGCTGTCAATCGTTTTGGTTCGTCTCGACTTCTGTCGTTCGATCATCACCCCGCAACCCGCGAACCCACAGTCGAGGTGGCCCATGAGGCGCTGATTCGCGCCTGGCCGAGGCTCCGAGCATGGTTGGACGAGGATCGGGAGGGAATCCGGGTGGAGAGGCGCTTGCATGCGGCGGCGAAAGAGTGGGTGATCGCCGGTCGGCCTGAGAGCGAACTCTTCAGAGGTGGTCGTCTCGAGGCCACCGAGACCTGGGCCGAGGAACACGCCGGCCTAGCTCCGGCCGATGCGGACTTTCTCGATTCGAGCGTTGCGCTTCGCGAGACAACCGAGTCAGCTGAGATCGAGCGCTTCGACCAGCAAGTCCGCAGCAACCGTCGGCTTCGAACTCTTCTGGCGAGCACAGCAGTTCTCCTCGTACTCGCCATGATCGCCGGCCTCGTTGCCTTCCAACAACGAGCGTCGGCTCGCACTGCAGCCTTCGACGCAGAGACCTCGCGGTTGGTCGCAACGGCTCAGTCCTTGGCCGACATCAATCCCCGAGCCTCGCTTCTTGTCGCGACGGCTGCTCACCAGAGGGAAGCGACTCCTGAGACACGCGGTGCCCTCCAAGTTGCATTGTCGTCGTCCGCCGCTTCCACGATCGTGCTGGGGCCGGATCGGACCTACGTCGATGTGGAGTGGTTGGTCAACGGCCTTGTTGCCGGGATTCGTCCGGACGGAGTCGACCTGTTCGATCCTGACTCGGGCGAAACGGTGGATTCGATCGAGCTCGTCATCGGATCCGGCTTCTTCGCAGGCGTCCTCGAGAAGGAACGAGCGGCGTCAGCATTGGAGGAACCGGTACTGATCGTTGCGACTGAAGACTCGTCGGTGATCGCGTTCGATGTGGACCGTGAGCTCACCGAGAGATTCCGACTCGTCACGGAACATCCCGTCACTTCTGTGACGGTTCGGGCGGATGGCACTGGCTTCGCGCTTGCTGATGCCGAGAACGTATTGACGATCTTGTCAGCCGACGGTCGGGTCGAGGTTTCACAAGATCTTGACGACTCGCCGAACCTCTATGAGCAGGCTCGTCCAGTGCTGGGGGACAACCCTCTATTCCAGAGCTTCCTCGTTCAGATTCCCACGATGAGTGTGTTTCACGAGGATCCCGAGCAGCTCGTCATGACGGTCGGCGCCTACGTGCGGCGATTCGACTGGACTGCGAACGAACTCGTGGACCCAGCTTTCGTGACGGGAGACTTCGGGGGTGGCAACGTCACCCTGGATGGTGCCCGCGTGGTCCTCAGAGACGGCGACCATCTTGGACTGATCGCAAGCGGCACCAAGTACTGGACTCCCGAGATCGCCCCCGAACCTCAATACTCGGCGTCCGCAGCCGAGCTCCAACCCATCGACGCATTGAACGGCGGCGGCCTTCCGGCCATCATCGACGCCCGCACGTCAGGGCAGAACGTGCTCTTCTTGCTTTCCGACGGAACGGTCGCCTTCATCCAGAAGGATCTGACGCTCCAACGAGTGGTCGATTCGGGAACTTCCCTGGCGACGGGATTCGATCTGGACGCACCTGCTCGCCGGGTTGTTCTGGCGACGGACCGCGGGATTCGCATCGTCCCTCTTCGCAGCGAGCCGCTCATCGCAATGCTTCTCGATCGGCCGTTCACATCCGCCAATCTCACGATTGCCAGTGCGGGTCAGATCGCTGTAGGCGGAGGTGCAGGGGCGCCGGCATCCACGGTCATCTACCGGAGAGTCGGCGACGCATGGACTACCGAGTTGACGAACTTCACACCCGCTGGAGATATCTTCGCCTCGATTGCTCCGGCGGAGGGTTCCGATCTGATGGCGGTCACCGGTTTTTCGAGGGACGAGACCAGGCTGCAGATCATCGACCTGGAACAGCCTGGAAACCCGCTGGTCCGCGAGTTCGTTTCCGACCTGGGCTCGAGCGCGGGAAGCACGAGCTACGAGCTTTCGATCGTGGCCTTCGGTCTGTTCGACATTCGGGTAATTCGGTTCGACACAGGAATGCTCGACTTCCGGCTTCCGCCTCCACGCGGAACGGGTCCGTCAATTCTGATTTCCGGCGTTCGATTCGATCCCGGCTCGCGCCGGCTGCTGGTATCGACTTCGGACGGGCTCTTCGACCTTTGGGAAACTGGGACCTGGACCCGGATCGATCTCGGCGAACGTGCCGACGACGACATTGCCATCGGCTATTGGAATGGTGACGGCTCGTTGCTCGCCAGCTCATCTTCGGAGGGCGTGATCACGATTCGCGATGGCGACACCTTCGAGCCGATTCGAAACATGGTCGGTTCCGTCGGCACCTCGAACTCGTTCAATGATGGTGCGTTGCTCTTTTCTGCTGACGACCAGTTTTTGCTGACCAACTTCGACGGCCCGGGGCGCCTTTGGGACGTGGCGAGCGGCCAGCAGATCGGCCGACCGTTCGAAACGGCCCGTGGAACGAACAGCGGCGTCAACATCGGCAAGAACGGGTTCCAGTTGATCACCGGCACCGAGGACGGTGCCCTCGTTTGGAACCTCGACATGTCGACGTGGCCCGATATCGCTTGTCGAGCGGCCGGGTCGAACCTGTCAGAAGACGAGTGGAACCAGTGGGGCCCGCGGGACGAGCCATTCCGAGAAGTGTGCTCCAGCTGATCTGGCCAATGGGGGTGTGTCGGCCGACGACCAGGGGGAGGTTCGTTTGTCCGGTCCGGACCTTGCACGAAACGATTGTCCGGTGCACCCGAGGATCGGCCGGCTTCGAGGACGGGTCGCTGGTCACGACAGTATGAAGAGTTGGAGCACGCCGGCTCCGAGAATCGCTAGTAGCAAAATGGCGATGGTGAGGACCACAGCAGGACGCATCAGGACTCCATGTCAGAGATCGGGGGAATCACCGTCGGACGCTGACTGAGCTTCACCGGCGTTGCCACCGAGGTGGCCACACCGTCGCTCGGTCGGAGCGTGACGGCATCACCTTCGCTGAGGTTCAGTTCGAAGGCCGCCGAGGCACGGTCGACGGCCAGAGAGACGAGGCCGTAGGAATCGACCAGCACACCGATACTCCCGGTGGGAATGTCAGCGAACGCCCGCACCCGGTGGGCGCTGCGGGTCGTGCGCCCGCCTTCGATGCTGACGAAACTGGGCCACTGGTCGAGTTCGCTGGGGTCGACATTCAGTTGGATGTTGCCGAAGCGGTCGATCCAGAGAACCTCGGCCGAGATCGAGCCGTCCTCGGGGTTGGACTCACTCACTGGCAAGATTCCGGGCAACAGCTTCGCCGGATCGATCGCCGTGCCCAACTCCGACATCGGCACCCCGTTGCAGAGATGGGCGGCGACAGGAGCGAAGACATCGCGTCCGTCGAAGGTGGGGCCGGGGGCCGCCATGTGATAGTCGGCGTTGTCGAGAACGACGGCGCCCGTCGCACCACCAACCAATGAGACGGCCGGAGCGAAGAGTCCGTTGTCGGGTCCGACGAGGTAGCTCTGTCCGTCGCCCACCTCGATCACGACGGGCTTGCGTGCTGTGGCCACGCCGGGATCGACGACGCCGAGGACGACTCCGGGCGCCAGATATTGGGCGGCCCGGGCCAGGGCCAGGCCCCCGGCTCGAACGTCGTGGGGGTCGATGTCATGGGTGATGTCGATCACCAGCGCGTCGGGGCAGATCGTGCGGATGACCGACTTGACCACACCGACGAACTCATCGGCGATGCCGTAATCGGTGAGGAACGAGATGGTGTTGAACCGAAGGGTCATGTTCGGCCCAGTTCCCGGGATCGTTCGGCGGCGGCCTGGACGGCGTCGATCAGCGCCGAACGCACAGCCCGTTGTTCGAGCACCTGAAGACCAGCGGCCGTGGTGCCCGCCGGAGTGGTCACACCAGCCCGCAGTTCATTCGCCGATGATCCAGATTCAGCGAGCATTGCCCCCGCTCCGTAGATCGTCTGGTTGGCAAGCTGTTCGGCGATCGGTCGGGGTAGCCCGGCCGCCACACCGGCATCAGCCAACGCTTCAGCGATCAGGAAGATGTAGGCCGGCCCCGAGCCCGACAAACCGGTGACCGCATCGAGCTGCATCTCTGACACCACGACGGCGCTTCCGCACGCTTCGAAAATGCTGATGGCCCAAGCCAGATCGTCGTCGCTGGCAGAACTCCCAGCGGCGAGGGCTGAGGCGCCTCGGCCAACGAGCGCCGGGGTGTTGGGCATGACCCTGATGACTGGAGTTCCCGGTGCCAATTCGGCTTCGATCGTGGCGATCTTGATTCCGGCCGCGATCGAGACGACGCGCCCGGTACCGCTGAGACTCGACGCCACGTCGACGACGAAGTGGGGTTTCACGGCCAGTACCGAATCGACATCGGGCAGCGGCGCCTCGAGCACGAGAACACCAGGCAGGTGATCGGCAGCCTGCGCTCGCATCGAAGCCGACACGTCGACGACGGCAAGGTCGCCCGGCTCGGCCCACCCGGCGGAGATCATTCCACCGAGGAGGGCTTGGCCCATTTTTCCGCCACCGATCATCTGGAGCTTCGTCACGGTCCTGAAGCTACCGGCTACAGGCCGAGCGGCGTTGAGGTGTCGACGGGCAGCCATGGCGTTCTTGGGCTTCCCCGACCCCGTAACCCCGTGACCAACCCGTCGACGGGTTCGATGATATGGGCACTATTAAGTAGATTCAAACGTAATTAAGAGAATTTAGATGCGTAGCCGATGCGGATGGCTGCCGGGAAGAACTGTTCCACCCACTGATAGAGCGAACCGAGCACTCGATCGAGCTCGCCGTCGACCGTCACGAGATCGTTGTGGAGAGCACCGCGAAGGAAAATTGCTTCCTCGTCGCCGATGGCAAAGGCCCCTCCGAAGAGTTTGAGGTTGCGGCGAAGCAGGTGGGCGTAGAACTCGGCGTGATTCTCTTCGGGAGCCGGCATGACGTAGGTTTCATAGGCCAGCGTTCGCTGCTGGAGCTGGAACCGAACGGTGAAGACATCCTTGGCTTCGCCGTTGAGTCGCACGAACCAGCGCCGACTTCCTGCTACGTCTCGCTCGACGGATGCGATGATCGGATTGTCGAGAAGTTCGCTCGACAACCATTGGTCGATGTGGCTCTCCAGCTCGTCGAGTTGTTCGCCGTTGCAGGCGTCGGGCATCAAGCCACCGACCGTTCGCTGTCGGGCACAGTCTTCCGGCCGACCGCGGTGGCGGGTTGGTCGAGAATGACGTCGGCGGCCGAACAGGGCGACAGATCGGTTTGGGTGAGGTCTTCGTAGAGCCGCCGCAGTCGGGCCGCAGACGTTGACCACGTGTAGTTCCGAGCTCGAGCCGCAGCGGAGACCGAAAGGCGGCGGGCCAGAACGGGGTCGCCGAGGATCGAGTCGATCCAACCGGCATAGACAGCAGGATCTCGGGATTCCACCAGATAGCCCGTGTGGCCGTGCTCGACCAGCGTGAGCAATCCACCAACGGCTGATCCAACCACTGGCACTCCGCAGGCCGCAGCCTCGAGCGCGACCAGCCCGAATGACTCCGAACGGCTGGGGACGAGACACACGTCGGCGGCGCGGTAGTAGGTGGAGAGAAGGTGGTGGGGTTGGGGTGGCTTGAATTCCACACGATCGGTGAGGCCGAGCTCGGCAACCAGCTGATGGATGCGTTCGACTTCGACATCGCCTCGTTGGCCCGAGGCCCCGCCGACGATCCACAAACGAGCGTCCTTCCGCTGGATCTGGGCCAACGCCCGGATCGCAACATCGACACCCTTCAACGGCTGGATTCGTCCGACGAACAGAAGCAGCGGGGCTTCGTCGGTCTTGAGGGCCCAGCGAGCACCGCCCTGATGCCCTGGCGAGAAGAAGGCATGGTCGACACCGGGTGGCACGATCTCGATTCGATTCGGGTCGGCGTTGTAGAACTGCACGAGTTGATCGGCCTCGGCCTGGCAGTTCGCCAGAACGGCATCGGCGCAGGTCATCACTCCCGCCTCGGCAAGCGCACGGTGCTCGGGTTCGAAGTCGCCGCTGTCGGCCTTCACCCGAGCCAGCGTGTGAAAGGTGGTGACGAGCGGGAGTTCGACCATTCGTTTGAGAATCTGGCCAGCTACGCCCGAGAGCCAATAGTTGGCGTGAATCACGTCGGGCTTGAAGTTTCCGAAGTCCTCCGCAACCCACCGAGCGAAGGGCTCGACCAGCGCTTCGAGGTCTTCCTTACTGGCGTCGACCCGACCGACCGGGACATGGACCACTTCGAATCCGGGTTCGACTTCGACGATCTCCGGGAGGCCCTCCTGCCATTTGCGGACATACACGCGGCACTGCACGCCGGCCTGGGCCAGAGCCGACACGAACTCGCGAACGTAGACGTTCATGCCGCCACCATCGCCAGAACCGGGCTGAACGAGTGGTGAGGTGTGTAGCGAAAGCACTGCGACTCGGCGCACAAATGGCTGCAACGTCACCGGATCAGCCCCTGTTCCAATCTGAATCAGTCTTCGCCATCGGACAATGATTGCCCAACCGTTGCGTCATCGACCAATGGCAGGGGAACAAAGCTTCGGTAGACACCCAGCAGCGCCTTCTTCTGCTCGGGGGTGAGTTCGGATGCTCGCCGGATTGCCGCCTCGACGTCGGGGTAGGCCGGGGCTCGCTCGTCGTCGAGAATTCCCGCTCGCACATAGAGCGTTTCCGACGAGATCTCGAGCGCCTTGGCGATCTGTTGGAGAATGTCGGCCGAAGGTTTGCGAAGCCCACGCTCGATCTGACTCAGGTAGGGGTTCGACACACCCGCCAGTTCGGCGAGACGACGAACGCTGAGTTCGGCGAGGCGACGTTGTTCACGGATGAAGGCACCGAGATCGAGACTGGAGTGTTCGCGTGTCATCAGGAGATGAACGACTCGATGGACGTTTCGCCATCGCGATAACGACGCCCGATCTCGGACTGAATCGCATCAATTCGCTCGTGGAGTTGACGGCGGATACCCGACATCTCCACTTCGAAACTACGAATGCGTTCGAACGTCTCACGGAGTCGGCCATCGCCGACATCGGAAACGCCGGACAGTTCCGCCGGTGATGCTGCACTGTCGAGCCTCGAAACCAACTCGAGGGCAACCGGGCCCGGCTCGTTGACATCGACGGGGCGGCCCGAAGGGGTGCCGCCCGCGGACTTCGCATCGGCGAGGATGTCGGGAAGGTCGAACAGCAGACCCGTGAGTTCAGCCCCGCCATCCGTGGCTCCACTCCGACGTTGGATCTCGTGACCGACGATGTCGAGCCGACCTTGAGCCACCCGACGAGCGAGCGACACATCGCCCTCGACTCGGGTACAGGCGACCCGCAACGCTCGCAGCTCGCTGATTGGTCGCGTTGTGAGGTTGGTCAGGGCGTCCGGAGCGAGCAGTTGTTCGAGGGGTTCCATCACAGTCGGCAGGCTACCGGGACGAGCACCTCCGGCCGTCTGCCTCCGAGATGGTCAGAGCCGAGGCAGAAGCAGAAGCCAGAGCGGTGCCGCGATGAGGTAGGAATCGAGACGGCGAAGAGCAGGAGCCCACGAGTCACCGCGGGGCAAGATCGCCGAGGCCGCCACCTGCCCGACGGGAGCGGCAATTGCAGCCAGAATCACGAAGACCGGGAAGTTGTTGGTGTCGAAGGGAACAGGCACCACGAGATAGAGGGCGGCCGATACGACGATCAGGGCGATGGTCCCGGCGATCGGGCCTTCTACTGCGTTCGCCGAGCCCGTGCCGATGAGGAAGTCGCCGGTTTCATAGGCACTCACGAGCAGGACGAGCGCGAGGAATGCGCTGAATTCCAACCCCACCAATGCGACCAGAGATGCGGCGGCCAGCCCGGCCGGGATCGAGGAGCGAACATGGGTTTCGGCGTGGTGGATGATTCGATCCGTGTGTGTTGGGCCGACCGGTCGGCGACCCTTCGACGCCGACGGCGATTGAGCGGCAGGAACGGCGGTGACCGCATTGACCGACAGTGCGATCACGCAGACGACAATGGCCACACCCGCCCCAAGGGCACCGAGAAGACCGCTGAGGGCGACGACGACCGCGACTGCGCTCGTGACTCGACGATCGACGACCGGTGCCCAATTGTGGCCGGCCTGCAACCCGGCGATGCCCGCGACTGCGGCCACGACCAAAGCGAGAAGGTAGGGCTGGAAGTAGCCAAGGCTCAGGATCAGGGCGAACCAAACGAGGCTGAGCGTGAGCTTGGGCCCATCCGTGCGATACGGGACGGCGAGGCGCTGCTCGCGCCAGCGGGTTTCTCGTTGCTGATTGCGGCGACGCAAACCCTCGTCTCGCCGCTGGCGCATCGAGGGCCGGGGTTGTCGAGGTTGCTGGGCTTTCGAGGCCGTCATCCGCCCGACACCGGGGGCAACACGGCAACCTCGTCCCTGGACGAAACCGGAGCATCCAGCTCGGCCGGAGATCCGTTCAGCCAGACTCGACTCCCGTCCAACACCGCACTGAATCCCGAACCGAAGTTGATTCGAGCCTGATCGAGAACGGCGGCAACGGAGTCGGCGTCGATGTCGACCTTGTTCGTGCCGGCAGCCTCCCGGGCTTGAGCGAAGAGTCGAAGGGTGGCCACGAGGGCGGAGTCTAGATCCCCACCGGCTGATGTCGGTGGAGCGAGGCAGCGCGGCTCTCCGGGCACGCCGAGGTTCTCGGCCTGACGGACCGGCGGTAATGTCGTTCTGGTGAGCCCGTCGTCCACCACCTCGATTCTGTTGGTCCGCCATGGGCAATCGTTGTGGAACGCCGAGGGACGATGGCAGGGCCAGGCCGATCCGGCGCTCTCCGACTACGGGCGCGAGCAGGCCTACGCCGCTGGGTCTCGAGTTGGGCAGGTCGATCTCATTGCTTCGTCACCGCAGCTACGGGCGCTCGAAACAGCGATGATCATCAGCGAGCAGATCGGGATCGGCCCGGTCATTTCGGTGCCCGACCTGCGCGAACGTTCGGCTGGTGTGTGGAGCGGTCTGACTCGGGCTGACATCGAAACTGGCGACCCGGGAGCCATCGAAGCCGGGCGCTGGCCCGAAGGCTGGGAACCCGATGATGCGGTGTTCGCCCGAGCCGATGATGCCCTCCGAAACCTTGTTGCCGAATACCCGGGAGGAACGATTCTGGCTGTTTGTCACGGTGGCGTGATTCGCACCATCGAGATCGCCCTCGGCGCCGAACACGGCCGCGTACCGAACCTGTCGGGTCGGCTGCTCACCATTCACGCTCGCGACGGTTCCCAACCCGGCACCGGCAGCTGGATCCTCGGCGAGACGATGGCGCTGATCGACCCTGAGCTGTCGACCGGCGGGGATGGTGTGCGGGTGTGAGTGAGCAGCTCTCCTTCGACGACCTGCGGGCCCTGGGTTTTGACCGCAAGCCCCTGACGGTCGAGGTGATCCGTAGTGCGAAACGCAAGAAGTCGAGTCAGGCTCGTCTCAAGGGTTCGCTGCTCGAGATACGGATTCCGTCTTGGATTTCGACGGAACAAGAGTACGAAATCGTCAATCACTTCGTCGGTAAGTTCGAACGCTCCCGCAGTTCTGACGACATCGATCTGACCCAACGATCGAGCCGACTCGCCGCCGATCTCGGGCTCCCGGTTCCCGAATCGATTCGCTGGGTCACGAACCAGGCGCACCGCTGGGGTTCGTGCACCCCCTCAGACCGGACGATTCGGATCTCGGATCGTTTGGCCGGTTATCCGAGCTGGGTTCTCGACTACGTCATCGTTCACGAACTCGCCCACCTCCTCGAGCCGAATCATGGCGCCTCGTTCTGGGCGCTCGTCAATCGTTATTCGAGGGCAGAACGAGCCCGTGGCTTTCTCATTGCCAAGGGCTACGACAACGACGATTGATGACCCGGCGACGGTGCGGGAGCGGGCGGCCGGTTCAACTCGGCCAACGTGGAATCGATTCGATCGAGATCGGCCGACAACGCGTCGAGATCGGCCATCGATGCCAAGGCCGCTGGTTTCGGCCCAGATTCGAGCATTTCCGAGATCGTGGACTCTGGGGTTGCGCTCGCCTCGAAATGCATCGCCGCATTGTAGGGGTGTCGACGAACTGAGCTGGCACCAACCGGCGGCTCTGCCTCCACCCCGGCTTGTTCGGTGGATTGAAGGGAAGTTTCGAAGTCGACGGCGCCGTCTCTCGGCCGCCCTCATAACCGATCCCGATCCCACCGATCGGGTCGAACCCGCTCGCACCCTGAGTCATCGTCGAGCCGACCGGCTGGTCGAACTGCGCGCCGAAACGAGTGGTCGAGCAGTTCTTGTGTAACGCGTTTGGGCATTGCCTCCGTGTTTGTCGCGTTCGCTCCGTGTTTGTCGCGTTCGGATCCAGCGATCTCGGACTTCTCGGGCTCAGCCGACGTCAGCCGCCTTCGGCGACTGTGGTCGGAACCTCGACTGGTTCCTCGACCGGGGCAAACGTGAGCGGAAGCCGGGCGAAACTCACGAACTGGACGCCGCTGACGTTCGTGATCACCGTTTCACCGTCGCCGGCCACGGCCAGTAGCGCCACCTCTCGTCCGCTCTCGCCGGTGCGAAGATACGTGAGACGACGTCCGTCGTACGCAAGCGATTCGATCTGCTCGCCCGGACCACCGATCTGGGTGGAAAGAAGGGGGGCAGACGTTCCCAGTTCCATGGCGATGAGTTGGGTGGATGCCGGGAGGCCATCACCGCGATAGGTGATCTCGGTGTACGCCACCGATCCCCCGTCAGGACTCAGGGCAACGCTGCCGAACTTGGGACGCCGCTTGACGTCACAGTCGGTTGCCGTCGGGCCCCGCAGATCGACCTGCTCGCCGGAAACGTTGAGAAACCTGAGCTGCCCACATTCGGCGTCCCGAATCGTGAGCGCTTGGATGCCGTTGCTCGACGAGAAATCCATCAGCTGCTCGCCCTCGGCGAGCCGGGTGAAGGGCTCCCGTTCACCGTCGACGAGTTTGACGCGATCGACGCCGCCCGCAACGGACAAGAAGATCTGCACGGCAAGCGATGCGTCCAGGAAGCCGGCCTCGAGGAGTGTCCCGTTGCCCTGGCTCACGAGTTGAGCCTCGGTGCTATTGGCCGGCAACCACTGCACGACGCTTCCTTGCACCTCGGCCACGACACCACCGAAGTAGTCATCGACAGCCGACACGACCGACGAATCGTTGAAGGGCGACTCGACGGCGGTGACGGTGCCATCGGGATCGATGGTGAGCAGTCCGGTCGTTGTGCTGGCGAGAACGAGTGGTGTGTAATCGCTGGCACGCGAGGGGCTGAACACCGGCGAGACCTTGGCCGACACGACTTCCGGCGCCAGTTCGGCACCGGCCGGATCAGCCGACGAAACGGCTGTCGTCGCAGGCCCACTCACACCTTCACCGAGATCGGGCGTGCCGATTTCGGCGCAACCGGACGTCAGGAGGGCTGCCACCGCCGCCGAAGTCAGCAGCGACCGAGTTCTCGAACCGACGTTGAACACCCCGCCATGTAAGCAGCTACCGGCCATCCTCGTGTGTCAAGGGGGCAGCGCCGCCTCATGGCGGCCTGAAGCCGGATCGGCGACGTGGGGATCCGAGGTTGGTGGTTAAGCTGCCTGCGGGCCGCTAGCTCATCTGGTTAGAGCAGGAGACTTTTAATCTCAAGGTGCCGGGTTCGAGTCCCGGGCGGCCTACCAACAACCCCTTCAGGGGTGCCTCTGCCCCGATGGCCGAGGCCGCTCTCGTCCGAAGTCGGGTGGAGCCGCTACATTCTGAGCCGCACGACCGATCAACCGGCTCCGGAGCTTCGCATGGCCAAGAAGGCCCCTGAATTGAACACGCCATTCAAGACCGGCGAGGCCGTCCTCGTCGCCCGCCCGGCCCGTGGCGTGCCCGAGGGCGCCGTCGGCAAGGTCAAGCTCGTCAACGGGCTCGAGGGTTACGACGGTGGCGAGCCGTGGATTCGGTACTGGGTCCGCTTTCCCGACCACGGCCTGGTCGGCCACATCACCCACAAAGATCTTGTCCGGCCGTTCCAGTACGACCTCTGGCGGGAACGGGAAGACGCACAGGTTGCGGCGGCGTTGGCCAAGGCTGAGGGTGCGGCGGCCGATGCCCCGGCGGCGGCGATCGGCGGGGATGACGGTGCGGCTGACGGCGGCGTGGCGAGCTCGATTCCAGCGGCCCTTCTCGAGCGCAGCAAAGCAGCCAAGGCTCGGCTCACCGGAAGCTGAAATGAGCGACGCACGTCGCTGGACGTTTTGCGTTCTGCTCTTCGTTCTGACGTCGGCCTGCTCGTCGGCGTCGCAGTTCACTGGCGCTCCGATCTCCGCCGATGAGGCGGCAACCACGTCGGTGCCGTCGACCACCGCGTCGGCCACGGCGCCGACAGGCGACGATCAGTCGGCCACCACCGACACCACACCGCCGGTAACAGAAGGCCCCACTTCGACCGTCGAGGTCGAGCCCGACCGGTTGGCGGGGACATACCTGCCGATGGTCACGGCAACCTTTCCTCACGACCCAACGGCCTATACACAAGGTCTCGAGATCTTCGACTCGATGCTGATCGAGAGCACGGGCTTGAATGGTGAGTCCGAACGGCGGGTCATTGACATCGCCTCGGGCGCCGTCCTTCGTTCGGTGAGTCTGAGCGATGACCAGTTCGGTGAGGGTTTGACCGTGGTCGGTGACGAGTTGATTCAACTGACCTGGCGCAATGGCGTCTACTTCCGAGCCGATGCCACCACCCTCGAACAGACCGGATCCGGCACCTACGAGGGGGAAGGCTGGGGTCTGTGTTTCGACGGGGCCGAGTTGATCATGAGCAACGGGAGCGACCGACTGGCCTTTCGTGATCCGGTCACCTTCGAGGTCGTGCGAGAGGTCGCGGTCACAAGATCCGACGGCACGCCTGTGGAACGCCTGAACGAACTCGAATGTGTTGGCGATCAGGTCGTCGCCAACATCTACACCAGCGACGAGATCGTGGTCATCGACCCGATTTCTGGGGCCGTCGACGCATCCATCGACGCCTCGTCACTCCGTCCCGACGGGGCGCCCCGCGACGACGCCGACTACGCACTCAACGGAATCGCCTATGACGCCGCCAGCCGCACGTTCTTCATCACCGGCAAGTTGTGGCCAGTGATCTACGAGGTCTCCCTCTCACCGTCTTGATCATGCCCGGCCTGATCATGTCCGGACTGACCGTCGCTGCCGGTGGTCTTCTCGCTCTGGTCGAACACCGCAGGCAAATGGGCGAGGAGTCGATCGAAGATCTCGTCGCCGGCCGGCTTCAACAGATGGTCGGCGCCGGCAAGCAACACGACCTCACCGGTGCCGGCAATCATGCGCACGATCTCGCTCGCCTGAGACGGGAGAATCCGATCCGCGGTGCCGTGGAAGAAGAGAAGATTCCGGTCTGCCAGCGAGCTCGCCATTTCGCAGCCCGCCGATTGCGTGGCAAACGTGACCACACCAGGAACCGACTCTCGGTCGAGATGCATCGCAGCCTGTATCGCCACCGCGCCGCCGAACGAGTGGCCGAGTGGAACGAAGCGTTTCGCTCCGTGCCTTCCCGCCAGCTCCATCGCCGCCACCGTGTCGTGGACACACATGCTCAGGTCGTTCGGCTGGCGGTAGCTGACGCGAAGCACACCGATACCCAACTCGGGAAGCGATCGGCCCAGCCGCTGGTACAAGCCGCCGTCAGGGCCGAGGAGTCCACCCATCGCACCACCCACACACACCACGACGTTTTCGAGATCGGCTCCGCCGTGCCAGAGCACCGTGAGAAGTCCACCGCTCGTGTACAACTCGAGGTGATCCAGATCGCCATCGACGGACACCGACTGCATGGCCAGCACCCCGAGCGAATCGAGAGGCGAGCTGACGTTCTCGTCCTGCATTCGAATTGCTTAGCCGAGGGTTGCGACGACCGCCAGAATCGATGCAACCAACGGAAGACAGGGCCGTCTTCTAGTGTGTTGTCGGCATGCGAGTTCTCGTTGTTCATGCCCATCCCGATCCCGAATCCTTCGGCGCTGCGATTCGCGATGCCGCCCTCCGAGGCTTGTCCGCGGCCCACCACGTTGACCTCATCGATCTCTACGACCTCGACTACCAGCCCGACCTGACCACGTTCGAATGGGATCACTACGAGGAAATCGGAGCCGATCACCCGGACGCCATGGTGAGAGAGCACATCCAACTCTTGAAGGGTGCCGACGCGCTCGTGCTCATTTATCCGACGTTGTGGGGCGGGATGCCGGCGATGCTGAAGGGGTGGCTGGATCGCACGATGGTTCCCGGTGTTGCGTTCGAACTACACCCCACCTCGCGAAAGGTGATGGGCAGTCTCGGCCACCTGCGCCACCTCATCGGGATCACCACATATGGCTCGCCGAGGTTCTACCGACTGCTGGTCGGTGACTCGGGGCGTCGCACCGTGCAACGAGTCGTCCGCTTCACGTGCGGTCTGAGGTGTCGCAGTCGGTGGATTTCGCTCGACGCGCTCGACGCCCGTCCAGCCTCGGACCGGATCGAGTTCCTCGACACGGTTGAACGAAAGCTGGCAAGGCTCTGATGCACACCTTGGTGGTTGTCACCCATCCATCACCAACGAGTTTGACGCGCGCCGCCTTCGGTCGGGTGCTTGCCGGCCTCGAGTCCGGTGGCCACGAAGTACGCGTCATCGATCTCGACGCCGAGGGGTTCGACCCTCGTTTGAGCCTCGACGAAAAACGTCGCCATCTCGACCCTCCCGAATCGAAGCCCGACCTCTCCGAGCACTTCGCCGCGCTCCGATGGGCTGAACGTCTCGTCCTCGTCTACCCCACGTGGTTCGGTGGTTTTCCCGCTCGACTCAAGGGCTGGATCGATCGCAGTTGGGCCTCGGGCGTGGCCTTCGAGCTACCCGAGGGGGCGACTCGTATCCACCCCGGCCTCCGGAACATCCGTCGGATCGAGGTGGTCACATCACACGGCGGTAGCCGGCTTCTGAATCTTCTGCAGGGCAACCCGGGAAAGCTCACCACGTTCCGCATGCTGCGAGCCCTGTGCCACCCGCTCTGCCGGCGGCGCTTCACGGCCATTTACGACATCGACCGTGTCGACCCGGCAACGGTCTCGATCTGGCTCGACGACATCGAAAAGCGCTATGCCAAATAACGCGTCGTGCCAAATAACGGTTCAGGCGAGCCTGTTCGCGATCAGCTGGAGACTGAAACGGCGTCACCGGATTCGGCCAACGCGGCGGCATTCTTCTCACGCCTCGTCTTCATTCGCGCTGCGATCTTTCCGACCTTGTTGATGTAGGTGATCACCCGCTCGCGAGCTTGCTCGGCTTCCGCGGTGAGCCCCTCGATCTCCTCGATCTTCCAGTAACCCATCACCACCGGATCCAAAATCTGTTCGTAATGGCTGATGGTGTCGTAGATACCCGCGCTGGCGATGATCTTCGAGTGCATGTCGAAGTCGGGGATCCCGGTGCCCGGCATGGCGAAGCCGATGACCTGACGAGCCAGTGCCTCCATCATCTCGGACGGGTTCCGGTCGAATCCGGCCTTGGCGATGTCTCGGTAGAAGAGGAAGTGGTGATTCTCGTCGCTCGCAACCCGACGCATGATGTCGTATCCGACTCGATCCTGCGGTTCGATCAGGCGACCCGTATTGCGATGGGAGATCCGGGTGGCCAGTTCTTGCAGCGCCACGTAACACATGCCATCGGCGGCGGTTGGAGGTTCTGGAACCTCACCCGTGCTCATCTGGATCATCCGTCCACGCTCGAGATCGACGGGATCGAGCGCCCGAGTGACCGTGAGATACTCACGGATCACCGTGGCGTGCCGAGCCTCCTCGGCCGTCCAGCGACGGACCCATTCGCCCCAGGCGCCGCCTTTGCCGAACATTCGCTCGATGTCGCGGAAGTAATAGGGCAGGTTGTCCTCGGTGAGGAGATTGACGAACAGCGCACTTCGGATCTCGGGACTGAGATCGGTTTCGTCGGGCGACCATTCATAGTCTTCGGCGAAGTCTCGACCGCGGCTCCAGGGCACGAGCGTATGAGGGTGCCACTCCTTGGTGGAACTCAGATGCCGCTCGAGCAGTTCTTCGGCAACCGGTTCGAGATCGGCGAGAAAAGCGACATCGGCATCAAAAACCATCTTGACATCCTACCGAGACGAGGTTATTGGCGCACGAACCCGGGTGTTTGGTGGTCGTGTCGGTGGTCGAAGTGGTCGTCATGCTGTCCCGTATGACTCGTTACTTCCGAGCCTGGTTACCTTTCGTTCCGAGCCACCTGGGATCCGGCTGTCACCGCTCATTGCGGGCTGCTGATTCGGCGAACACGCCGCAGGCCACGACGCGTGCGATAGTGAGCGGATGCCACTCGACGACGAGGCAACCGTGTCTTTCCCGGCGACGCCCGACTTCGCTCGCGTTGGCCGGGTCACGGCGGCCGGTCTCGCCCTTCGTCTCGGCTTCGATGTGCGCACCGTGGAGAATCTTCGGCTTGCTGTCGACGCTGCGGTGAGGGCCTTGACCGGTATCGGAACGATCACGCTGTTCGCCACGTGGTCCGAGCAACACCTCGACCTGACCATCGAGAACGCAAACGCAAAACTGGACGACGTGCAGGCCAGCCTCGCGTCAGATCTGCGTGAACTCGTCTCTCATGCGGAGGTTTCGGGTTCGTCGGTCTCCTTGGAGATCGAGGTGGTGTAGGTCCGCTGGGCGTCGCTGAGTTCGGCCCCGACCACACGGACCGCCGCTGCTTCACCGAGTACTTGGAAGGTGGCCGTCGATTCCACGCACACGAGACCTTTGGTTGTCTCGATTCGACCAGTTGTGCGAACACTCGATCCCAACCGGTCGACGATTTCGGCCACCGCTCGATAGGTCGTATCGAGGCGGACGCCGCGAGTGAATTTCGCCGATGTCTCCACCGTGACCGCCCACTGGTGCTCGAGCGCTATCACGGCCCATGCCTGAACCTCGTCGAGGATGGCGAGGCTGAGCCCCCCGTGCACGAGGGTGGGAGCACCGCTGTGGCTCCAGCCCAGACTGAAATCGGCGAAGACGTGACCCAATTCATCATCGACCCACATCTCGAGTTGTAGCCCCGAGTCGTTCCGGGCTTCGCACACGAAGCAGTTGCTCTCGAGTCCCCAGTCGTCGTTCGTCAGCCGACGAGCCGTCACCCGGAACTACCGAAACCCGCAGCTCCCCGTTCGTCCGGGCTCGCCGGCAGGGAAGCCACCTCGACGAACGCCAGGGTCGGGACCGAGACCACGAGTAGCTGGGCGATTCGTTGCCCTCGCTCGATCTTCACTGTCTCGCCCCCGTGATTGATCAGGATCACCTTGAGCTCGCCTCGATACCCGGAATCAATGAGGCCGGGGGCGTTCAGCACGGTGATTCCATGCTCCAGGGCCAGGCCCGAGCGGGGCAGAATCAGGCCACAGTGATACTCGGGGATTGCGACCGAGAAACCGGTGGGCACCAGCGCCCGCTCTCCCGGGAGCAACTCGATGTCGATCGCGCTGGGCAGGTCGGCCGCTGCATCGCCGGCCCGAATCCGGGCGGGGGCGACAAGATCCTCATCGTTTCGATGAAGCGGTATGTCCAACTCGGGGCTCGTCATCGTTCGCGAAGGGGGTGGGGCACGCTCGGAGGTTAGTGCCGGCGGGGTCGAGCATGGTTCGTGGGACCTAGCCGGCCCAGTAGTGTCCACAGGATGCTCGCATGGATGGATCTCGAAATGACTGGCCTCGATCCGAAAAGGCATGTCATCGTCGAGATCGCAACACTGATCACCGACAATGATCTCAACGTCATCGCCGAGGGGCCCGAGTTGGTCGTCCAGGCCACCGAAGATGCGTTGCAGCACATGGATCAGGTGGTCATCGACATGCATACGAAGTCGGGTTTGCTCGACCAAATTCGTTCGTCGGAAATCACGCTCGAACAAGCAGGAGCCGCAACCCTCGACTTCCTCAAGGAGCATCTCGACAAAGGTGCGGTGCCACTCTGCGGCAACAGCATCGGGATGGATCGTCGGTTCCTGGCCGAATACCTGCCCGAGATCGAGGATTACCTGCACTACCGATCGGTCGATGTCTCCACCATCAAGGAACTCGCACGCCGGTGGTACCCAAGCGTCCTGGCCTCCGCACCTCGCAAGGATGTGGCCCACCGCGCACTCGACGACATCAAAGAAAGCGTGCTCGAGCTCCAGCACTATCGCAAAACCGTGTTTCGTGAGCTGACACCAACCACGACGATCTAGTTCGGAACGACCTACCTCGCTCCGACTCCGGCAGCCTCGCCGGGATCGATCAGGCGAGCTCGAACAGCGAACCGGATGCCGGTGTGGTGCCGTCGACGCTCCACCACAGAAGTCGACACCCGGCTTGCGAAGTCTCGAAGATGGTCACTTCGTGGCCCGGTTCGATGCCGCGGCCGTACTCGACGGTGGATCGGAAGGGTGTGGTGATCGGGCTGGCAGCCAGTGACTCTTCGACCACGGCCCAATAGGCGGCATTGTTCATGTGATTGAACGTGTCGAAGTCGACGGCACGAAGAGGCCAGGGACGCCTCGTGGTGCCCTCGTCCGGAATGCCGGTGTGCTGAAGGCGGGCCCCGACTTCTCGTCCCAGCGCCGCCTCGCCGAACAGGGCAAGGAACTGTTCGCTGAGCTGTTTCGGGCGGCCCGTGACACCGTCGATCTGAACCCACAACGTGGCCACTTCGTAGCGAGCGCCCTGGCTGCCACAAACCGACAAGCGGCGTTCGGCCCAGCGGCGCCCGAGCCCGCCGCAGAATGTCCGGAAGTGAAGATCTTCTCCGAAGGTCGCATCGGTCCAGACTTCGACCGTGGTCTTTCGCACCACCCAGGCCAGATCGTCGGTGAGACCAGCATCGGTCGTGTCGTCGTTGGAGACATCCTGGGCGTAGCGCGTGAGCGAGTCGAGCCGAAGCCGACCCGATGGATCTACGTCACCCAGGCGCACCCGGCGATCTCCGGCAAACACTCGCCCGACGTCGGGCACCGGAACCAACGACGATGACACCCGCCCCGCAGGTGGACTCGAGCAGGGTGGGCAGGGGATTTCGGACACCGGCCAACGGTAGCCGATTCGATGGTTGCGTTAAATCAGTTGACAGTCTGTCCGAATCGGACTTTCGTATTCCAAACGCCCAGGCCAATCCCATCGGCTTGACCAGCGTCGTCAACCATCCGTCCCACCACCAGGAGGCCGTTCTGATGAACTCCCTGATGCACAACAGCACCGCCCTCACGGCTACCGCTGCGTCGCGTCCGGCGTGCGAACGCCTCCGCCCTGTCTCCTACGCGATCTCTGCGTATCCGACTCAGGGGCACGTGGGTAGCAATCATCGGACCAACGGGGCCAACGGCGTGAAGCGCAGCGAGTGCGCCAACCCGATTTTTGGTGGCGCCGCGCGCGATTTCTGGGTGCTCACCCGGACCGCCACGCAACGCTCTCAGCGAAAGAGACGACTCTGACCAAAATCAGGATCGACCTCGAAGCCGCTGGGAGCATTGCTCCCAGCGGCTTTCTTGCTTTTCGGCCCTCGTCTGGACCACCCGACCGCCACTCGAGGACCGCTCCTCAACCCTCCACTCGAACAACTCCGAACTCCAAACCATCAGTAGCCAGCCAGCACCGCACCAAGGAACACGAAATGTCCATCTATCAAATCAACCCGAAACCACCGAGTATCACCGCCGGCGTCGATTCTGCTCTGGCTGCATTCATCAGCACCGAGTCGGACGACGACTGGCAAGCCCACGCAAGCTGTGCTTCGGTCGCGAATGCCGGTGATCTGTTCTTCTCCGAGGAACTCCAAGACATCGCCGCAGCCAAGTACATCTGCGCCGAATGCCCAGTGATTGCCCAGTGTCTCGAATCGGCCATCGGCCGGAGCGAGCCGTGGGGGGTCTGGGGCGGACAGCTGTTCCTGAACGGACGGATTCTGGCGAACAAGCGTCGCCGGGGCCGGCCCCGCAAGATTCCGCGGCCCGAGGACCAGGTCCCCGATCTACCGATTCCGGTCCACCTACAGAAGCTGATCGCTTCGTGATCAAATCGACGATCGCCTGGGAGGAGCAACGGCTCATGCGAGCTCCTCCCGGGTGACGTTCTCGTCAGTTTCTCGCTTGTTCAGATTCAAGGGGAATGGGCATGCGGGCCCCGCGGTTTCGTTCGAGTGTTGATGTGACTGTGTTCATGTGAGCCGGCGCCGCCGGTTTGCCCCCCGTACGCACAAGACTGCCCACCATGACCGATTCCGACCGCCCACCAATCGAAGTCAGCTCATCGCCCACTCCCGGCGATGATCGCTCCGGTTCTTCGAGGCGTCAGAATTCGGTCTGGTGGGCAGCAGGCATCTTCTTCATCGCACTCGTGGCCTTGGTCGCCGTATTCAGCCGAGGAGCCGACGATGCCAACGCCGACGTGGCACTCCAGGACTTCGAATTCCAGACCCCCGACGGCGAAACGGTGACCCTGGCCGACTTCGCCGGCGGCAATCCGATGGTCGTCAACTATTTCGCCGCCTGGTGTGCACCCTGCCGAGCCGAACTGCCCGAATTCGAGGCTGTTTCTCGAGAACTCGCCGACGACATCATCTTCGTCGGTATCAGTCGCGACAATGTCACCGACTCTTGGCTCAGTCTGATCCGCGACGTCGGCGTCACCTACCCCACCGTGTTCGAGGGGAATGTCGAAGGCTCCCTCGCCTTCGTCGACGGCCGAGCGATGCCGACCACCGTGTTCATCGACGCCGACGGCGAAGTGCAAAAGGTGTGGAGCGGCGTCCTCAGCGATGAACTGCTGCGCTCGCTCATCAAGGAACATCTCGATTCGACCATTCCGCTCTGATGTTCGCCGGCCGCATGATTGAACTCGTTGCCCTGAATTTTGGAGCCCCGACATTGGAGCCTTCCCGTGGGTGAACTCTTCGAAGCCCGATCATTCGCCTTGGGAATGGTTGCACTTCTCAACCCCTGCGGGTTTGCCTTGCTCCCGGCCTACCTCGGTTTCTTCCTCGGTCTCGACGAAGACGACGCCGGCGAATCCCGCATTCGCTCCTTGAACCGAGCCCAGATCGTCGGCCTCTCGCTTTCGCTCGGCTTTCTTGCTGTGTTCGGAATTCTCGGCCTCGCGTTCGCCGGCGCCATCGGTTCGATCGGCGCAGCGTTGCGATTCATCACGCTCGGGATGGGCGTCGCCCTCGTCATCCTCGGCATCGCAATGCTCTTCGGGTTCCAGCCCCTGGTCAAGATCCCCAAGCTCGAGAAGGGAACCGGCAGCCGCTCCGCAGGATCGATGTTCCTCTTCGGTGTCTCCTACGCCGTAGCGTCGCTCAGTTGCACCATCGGAATCTTTCTCAGCGCCATTCCTTCCGAATCCTCCGGAGCCACGTTTCTCGACCGCTTCGGTGCCTTTGTCTCGTACGGCTTCGGCATGGGCCTGCTCGCAACCGTCCTCACCCTGGCGGTGGCGTTCGGGAAGAAGGGGATCGTCAACAACATGCGCTCGGTGCTCCCCAAGATCAACCTGATTTCCGCCGTGATCCTCGTCATCGTCGGCACGTATGTGGCGCTCTATGGAATCTGGCAGATCCAGCTCTTCCGCGACGTCAACTCGGTCACTCCCTGGATCGACTCCATTGTCACCACCGCCGAAGGATGGCAGGCATCGTTGTCGCAGTGGGTCGGCGATCAGACCTGGTGGTTCGGTCCGTTGTTCGTGGTGGTGAACCTCGGGCTCGTGATCGCCGGTTTCGTGTCTCGCCGAAGCGGAAGCAGCCCCGTTCCTGCCACCTGAGCGATGCCACAACACCGACGATGCCTCACGACGCAGATCGGCATCGGTCGAACCATTCGTTGGCGGGCCGGATTGCCCCCATCACCAGGCATCTGTCAAGGTTGACCGGTGCAACCGGTGAGTCGACATGAGATGAGCTTCCGCCAACTCCTCGATCAACCGGGAGTCGAGGAAGTCTTGGAACTCCGCAGCACCTTCGGTTTCATGGCCTTCCACGGCGGCAACCTCGAGCGACGCACCGACATCATTGCGGCCGAAGCAGCCGAGCGGTCGGGGTCGTCGTTCTACGGCGTGATCCAGCCCAGAGGACTCCGTCAGCACGTCCCGTCGAAACACGTGAGCCCCGACGAGTCACCTCACCTCAAGGATTTCATCGAGCATTGCGAAGTCGCCGTGGCCATCCATGGTTACGGCATCCATGGACGCTGGGTCGATCTTCTCATCGGTGGGCAGAACCGATCGCTTGCCTCCCATGTGGCCCATCATGTCCGTCGTTCGATTCCCGCCTACCGATCAATCGATGACCTCGACGCCATCCCCCAACAGCTCCGTGGCGTCCACCCCGACAATCCGGTGAACCTGCTCCGTGGCGGCGGCGTTCAAATCGAGCTGCCCCCACGAGTCCGAGGCCTCACGCCACTCGTCCTGCACTGGCCATCGCACGATCACGAGACGCAGCGGTTCCCCCACATGGAACACCTCATCCAGGGGCTGGCTGCCGGCGCTCGGAGCTGGAAGGCAACCAACGCGACCCTCGGGCCGATCGGCTGATTGCACTACGTTCCTCCGATGCAGTTTCGAATCTTCACCGAACCCCAACAGGGCGCCTCGTACGACACCCTTCTCGCTGTGGCCAAGGCCACGGAGGAAAACGGGTTCGATGCCTTCTTCCGGCCGGACCTCGAGGATCTCGACCACCTCTCCCTGCTCAGCCAATTGGTGTGAACTGAATCAGCACCATCGTTTCGTCAGCACCGTCGTTTCGTCAGCACCGTCGTTCGGTCAGCCCGCCAGTTCACGGACTGAGTCGATCGATTGTCCACCCGCTGGTGTCTCGTGAGTACCGGATTCGATCGTGCAAACGACTGGGACGGCCCTGCCAGAACTCCACCGTGGTGGGCATGACCCGGTAGCCACCCCAATGGGGTGGCCGAGGCACCGCGGATGGAAAGCGGACGCTCATGGCGGCTTCGCTCGCTTCGAGCGCTTCGCGATCTTCGATCACCGAGCTCTGCTCGGAGGCCCACGCTCCGATCTGGGAGCCACGAGGTCGGAGGGCAAAGTATTCATCGGATTCGGCAGCGCTCAGCATTGCCGCCGTGCCGGTGATGCAAACCTGCCGGTGGAGCGCCAGCCAGGGAAAGGTCAGAGCAACGTTGCGGTTGTTCGAGATGTGCTCTCCCTTGCTGCTCGAGTAGTTCGTGTAGAACTCCAAGCCGCCGTCCGAGATGCCCTTGAGCAAGACGTGCCGACCAAACGGCACACCGGCGGTGTCGACTGTGCTCAGCACCATCGCGTTGGGCTCGTCGATCTGAGCTGCGGTTGCCTCTTGGAGCCAACGTTCGAATTGGCTGATCGGGTCGGGCGAGACATCTCGCTCTCGGAGTCCGGTCGTCTCGTATTCATGTCGCATTCGGGCCAGATCCACAACCACAGTCAAGCCGAAGGCCAGCGATAACGTGACCCCGGTGGTGACACGGTCGGGACCTCAGAACACAGCAGCTGCGGGTGAAGCGGTTCTCGAACTCACCGACGTCACCGTCTCCTACGGACCCGTCGAGGCCGTCGGGCAGGTGAGCTTTCGGGTGATGCCGGGAACCGTCGTCGCCCTCGTCGGCCCCAACGGCGCAGGCAAAACCACCCTGCTGGAAACGATCCAGGGCTATCTCATTCCAGACGCGGGCCGTGTTCGAGTGTTCGGCCTCGACCCTGCCGTCGACACCTCACGCTTGGCTCATCGCTGGGGCGTGATGCCACAACAGGGCGGTCTCCCCATGGGGCTCACCGTGGGCGAAGCCGTTCGACTGTTTCGCGACCTCCACGGATCAACAGCTCAGGTCGACAATCTTCTCGCAACCGTCGGGCTCTCATCCCTGGCGAATCGCAAGTGGCGGCGCACGAGCGGGGGCGAACAGCAGCGGCTGTCGCTCGCCATCGCCCTCTGTGGAGGATCCGACCTCCTCCTCCTCGACGAGCCGACCGCGGCCGTCGATGCCGCCGGCCGGGAACAGGTTCTCGAGCTGATCGCAACCCGCGCCGCGTCCGGAAGTGCGGTTCTGCTCACCACGCATCGGTTCGACGATGTCGAGCGCGTTGCCGATCGCGTGGTGATGATCGCCAATGGACACGTGGTTGCCGATTCCGAACTCGACGCACTCACGGCCGACCGGCACCACATCCGCTTCACGGCGCGCCCCGGCATCCCAACCGACTCGCTCAGCCAAAGGCTCGGCCCGGTCCAGGAGACGGCTCCCGGCCGGTACGAGGTTCAAACCGCCCCCGATCCGGCCTCCGTCACGACGCTCGTGAGTTGGCTTGCCGACCAAGGAATTGCCCCCGAATCGGTCGAGGCCGGACGCACCTCGCTGGAGGCCCGGTTTCTGGAACTCACCCGGACAACACCGGCTCGAACCGCATCACCGACTCGAGGCTCGGAATGAAACGTCGGATTTCGGCCTTGGTCGGCGTCGATCTCCGAGCCGCGCTGCGCGATGGTGAGCAACTCCTTCTCACCATCGGGATCCCCGTCGCTCTGCTCGTTTTCTTCAGCACCGTCGACGTGCTTCCCACCGGCACCGGCGAGCCGGTCGACTATCTGGCACCGGGCATCCTGGCCCTCGCACTCTTGTCGATGGCATTCGTCCGGCTGGCCATCGGCCTCGGATTCGACCGTGGTTTCGGCGCCATCAAACGCTTCGCCATCACACCGCTCCGAGTCGGCGAGTTCCTGGCGTCGAAGATTCTCGTCACGAGCATTCTCTTCGTCGGGCAGGTCATGATCCTGGGTGTGGCGGCCCTGCTGCTGGGCTGGCGACCGAGCCTCCATCCACTCATCTTTCCGGCCTCCGTCCTTGGGCTCATCGCCTTTGTCGGGTTGGCCTTCCTCGTTGCCGGCGTGATCGACGGACTTCGGGCCCTCGCTCTGGCCAACGCGCTCTACATCGTTCTTCTGCTCGTCAGCGGCATTGTTTTCGAACTCGACCGACTGCCTCCATGGCTCGAGGCCACGGTTCGACTGCTGCCGTCGACCGCACTCGGAGCGCTCTTCCGGTCCACCCTTTCCGGAGCGCCCGGGCCGGGCTGGGCCTGGGTCACACTCGGTGGCTGGGCGCTGTTTGCTCCCCTGCTGGCCAAACGCCTGTTCCGATACAGCTGAGCCATCGACTCGACGCCAACTGGCCCGAGCGGGGGGTCGATCGTAGGCTCTCGCGATGACCTGGGAACCCGAACTCGACGAACTCCGAAGGCGGGAATTGCTGGCCGAGAATCTCGGTGGTGCCGACAAGATCGAACGCCAACACCACTTCGGCAAACAAACGGTTCGCGAACGATTGAACAAAGCAGTCGACAGCGGGAGCTTCTGGGAGCTGGGCAAGACAGCGGGCGTCGCCAGCTACGACGATGAAGGCGAACTCATCGAACTCGTGCCCTCGAACTTCGTATTCGGCCTGGCCGAGTTGGATGGACGTCCGGCCGTCGTTTCCGGCGATGACTTCACCGTGAGAGGCGGCTCGAACGATGCCTCGATTTCGGCGAAACGAGAGGCGTCGGAGAGCATCGCCGTCGAGATGAGACTCCCCCACCTTCGTCTGCTCGACGGCATGTCGGGTGGAGGTTCGGTGAAGACCATCGAGCAGGCAGGGCGGACGTACATTCCGGTCCTCCTCGGCTGGGAGACGGTGATCGACCATCTCAACGTTGCTCCATCGGTGTCTCTCGTACTCGGCTCAGTGGCCGGTATGGGAGCGGCCCGGGCAACCACATCCCACTACTCGGTCATGGTTCGCGACACCTCACAAATGATGATCGCAGGCCCCGCACTGGTCGAGCAGGCCGGCCTCGGCCAGGTGAGCAAGGAAGAACTGGGCCACGCCCGGATTCACACGGCCAACGGAGCAATCGACGACGCCGTCGACACCGAGGAGGAAGCGTTCGAGCGGGCACTCCACTTCCTCTCGTATCTCCCGACGAGCGTCGATGAGTTGCCACCGATCGAGAACTGGGACGACGACCCGGGTCGCCGCGAGGAATGGCTGATCGACGCGATCCCTCGCGAGCCGCGGCAGGCCTATGACATGCAGGCCATCATCGACGCCATCGTCGACACGGACACGTTTTTCGAAATCGGGCGCAACTGGGGCACCTCGATCATCGGAGGATTCGCTCGGCTCGATGGGATACCGGTGGCGCTGTATGCCGAGAATCCCCGGATCTACGGAGGCGGATGGACCGCCGACGCGTGTCGCAAACTCATCCGTTTGATCGACCTGGCATCGCTGTTCCAGCTGCCGCTCGTGCACCTCGAAGACTGTCCCGGTTTCGTGATCGGGAAGACGGCCGAGGAAGAGGCCACCGTCAGACACGGATCAACCGTGCTCGTGGCGCTCCGACAGGCCAAGATTCCGTATTGCACGGTGGTGATTCGGAAGGCGTTCGGCATCGCCGGATCGTCCAACCGCAAGCCCGGCAGCACGTCGATGCGGATGGCTTGGCCCTCGGGCGACTGGGGATCGCTGCCACTGGAAGGAGGACTCGAGGTGGCCTACAAGGCGGATCTGGCCGAGGCCAGCGATCCCGATCAACTCAAGGCGGAGATCACGGAGCGGCTGAATCGTTTGCGATCGCCGCACCGATCGGCCGAGTTCTACGAGATCGAACAGATCATCGATCCGCGAGACACCCGCTCCCTGTTGTGCGACTGGGTTCGCCTCGTCCGTCGCACCCTCGTCCCCGGCTCGGCCACCTGGGGCTTCCGGCCCTGACATTGGCACGGCTGCGCCGCACCGTGACATTGGCACGGCTGCGCCGCACCCGGCTCCGCCGATCCGAGTGGCCCCTTCTGAGCGATGGCTCCTCCGTCGCCACGCCGGACAGCCGCACCCGGCGGTCACATTGGCACGGCTGCGCCGCACCCGGCTTCGCCGATCCGAGTCGCCCCTTCTGAGCGATGGCTCCTCCGTCGCCAAGCCGGACAACGCGACAGGGCGACGGCTTCTCCGACGCCACTCCGGAACGCCGGACACAGGGCATCACTCGCTACTGCGTGGGCGAGCTGCTCTCGGGCGGAGCCGGAAACCGTTCGAATGCTTCGGTCACCGATTCGTAGGTGAGCTCAGCCTCGGCCTGAGCAGCCCGCTTGGCTTCGGCGATTCGAACTCGACGGTCATCCCGGTCTCGTTCACCCTCGGCCAGAGCGAACTTGGCGAAGATCACCACGATGATGGCCCAGAGGGTGAACCCTCCGACGAGCTTCATCACGACTCCGGCCGCCTGCTGATCGGTGAGCACGTCGATTCCGAAAAGCCGGCTTGGCGTGTCGTAGTGGCGATAGACGACGCCCTCGGAGAAGAGCAGCCAGCCACTGGGGATCGTCGGCACGATCGACATGATGAACAAGTAGATGCATTGGGTGATCGGTGTGAGCCGCCACTCGACGATCGGGCTGATGACCGGCTGCCACATGATGATGCCGGCCGAGAACACCAGCACATGAAACCCGAAGTGGGTGGGGCCACTATCGGCCGACACCTGCACAACCGCCGACCAATGGAGGAGCAACGTGAGGGCATTGAAGATCAGCCCTGCCGCGACCGGTCGGGAGACCTTCGTGAACCAACGCCACGCCCGTCCGTCCGGATTGATCACCAACTCGAGCAGCCATCGGGGTGTGGCCAAGACGAAGGCTGCCGGCAGCAGGATCGACAGCATCAGGTGCTGCAGCATGTGCACGAAGTAGAGGTAGTCCTCGGCGACATCGTGGATCGGCCAATCGGAGACGATCCACATTCCGAGCACACCGACGGTGAACCACAGCTTCTGCGCTCGGGTGATGGGGTCGTAACCGGCGGCGACGGCCTTGGGCTGTACCACCTTCGTTGCGAACCATCCGAGTGCAACCGCACCGAGAACCAGCATCCACACCTCGGGGTGGGGTTGCCAAGGCACGGTGACATCGCCGGTGTTGCCGTCGGCGTTTGCGGTCTGAAGGCCGAAACCAACAAGCGAGGAAATCATGAGTGTGATGCTGAATTCATGTCAGCCAATCCGGAGCAGCTGCTGACAACGGCGACTGCGCCGAAATCAGATCTGGAATTTGAAGGTGGCGATGACCACGAAGTACACCGCAATGGCGAGCACGAGCCCGAAACTGAAGAGGATCGTGAAGTACTTGCCGTTGATGATCGACAGGTCGTACTTGAGATGCATGAAGATTCCGGCAACGAGAGCGAACTTGACCACCATCATCACCAGCAGCGGCAATACCAGAGCCGGGCCTTCGAATCCGAGGTAGGACCACAGAACCTCGAGCGCCGTGAGGGTGGCGAGCACGGCAAAGATCTGCCAATACGCCTTCTCGGTGGGATGGTCACCGTGGGCCTCGGCGTGAGCCGCAGAGCCGGAAACGTTTGGATCGAGCGTGTCAGTCATCAGAAGCCCTAAGGAATGAGGTAGACGATGGTGAAGATGAGCACCCACACGACATCGACGAAGTGCCAGTACAAACCAACGAGTTCGACGGTTTCGGCTCGGTCGGAGTTGAGTTTTCCGCGGAACGACAAGATGAGCAGCGTGGCCAGCATGGCGATGCCACCGGTGACGTGCACGCCGTGGAAGCCGGTGAGGGTGTAGAAGGCCGACCCGAAGAGGCTGCCGCCGAACGTGAGACCCTCGTTGGAGAAGGCGGTGAACTCATAGATCTGGCCACCGATGAAGACCGAACCGAGGAGGGCCGTCGTTGCCAACCAGATCCGCTGGTTCTTGTAGTCGCCGTCTTCGGTTGCCTTGTGGGCCAACACCATGCAGAGCGAGCTCATCAGCAGGACGAACGAGCTGAACGAGGTGAAGGGAATGTCGAAGATGGCCTCTACCGAGCGCTCGGATGCCATCTCCTGGAAGATCACCGGCAAGTCAGAAAAACCGCCTCGGACTCCCTGTTCGGCGAGTGCAGCAGCTTGATCGGCCGGGAGCAGACCTTCGATGACATTGGGGTTGCCAGCAGCCAACTCGGTGATGAACCGGGTCTTCGACAGCAAGAAGGTGCTGATCAGGGCACCGAAGAGCAGGCACTCCGAACCCAGAAAGAGCCACATCGCCAGCTTCATGTTCGACAGGCCGAGCGAGGTGTGGTGAGCGCCATGATCGTCGTGATCGGTGTGGTGCGACTCGACAGGCACGTCGCGTTCTTCGGGAGGGGTAGCGAGATCGGTCATGCGTTCGCTCCTGCGAGCTCGGGTTGATCGTCGTCGTGATGATCGTCGATATCGAGGTCATCAGCGGGTTCAAAAGCCCAACCAAACAACGCCGTCATCATCAGGATGGCGCCGGGGATCACGAGCCAAAGGGTGAAGATGATGCCGTAGCCCATGATCGGGAGGCTGAACGCAAGAATGAGTGGCCAATAGGACGGCGCTGGCAGGTGCACACCCTTGCCGTTTCCGGGCTGAGCGATGTCGGCACCCGCAGACACACGCCGGACACGACCGTTCTCGTCTTCTTGGTACTTCTGGTGCCAGAAGTCGTCGAGCGAGGTGACCTCGGGAACGTGATCGAAGTTGTGTTCCGGAGTGGGGCTCTGGATCGACCATTCGAGGGTGCGGGCATCCCAGGGATCGGGCCCTGGATTGGGTCGACCGGCCTTCTTCCACTGATTGCGTGAGATGAGGGCATTCACGAGCACCCACAGCGTGCCGACGGCAAGTATGAACGAGCCGATCGTGGCGACGAAGTTCCACAGGTTGAAGCCCATGGCATCGTCGTAGGTGCTCATCCGCCGGGGCATTCCCTGGAGGCCCAGGATGTGCATCGGACCGAAGGTGAGGTTGAAACCGATCACCATCATCCAGAAGTTGAACTTGCCGTGCTTCTCGTTGAGCATGTATCCGAACGCCTTCGGCCACCAGAAATACAAGCCGGACATGAAGCCGAAGAGCGCGCCACCGAAGAGCACATAGTGGAAGTGAGCCACGATGTAGTACGTGTCGGTTTGTTGGGTGTCCCACGGGGCCACCGAGTGAGAGACACCCGAGATGCCACCGATGGTGAACTGGGTGACGAGACCGATCGAGAACAACATGGCGGTGTTGAGGGTGATTTTTCCGCCCCACATCGTGGCCAACCAGTTGAGGATCTTCACACCGGTGGGCACGGCAATGAACATGGTTGCGACAGCGAAAGCCGAGACCGAGAGCGGGCCGAGACCGGAGGCGAACATGTGGTGAGCCCACACGCCCCAACCCATGAAGCCGATGGCAATACCCGAGAACACCATGAACGGGTAGCCGAAGATGGGCTTCCGGGAGAAGGCCGGGATGACCTCCGACACGATGCCGAAGGCAGGCAGAATCATCAGATACACCTCGGGGTGCCCGAAGACCCAGAAGAGGTGCTGCCAGAGAAGCGGGTCAGCGCCCTTGTCGACAGCGAAGAAGCTTGCCCCGAAGTTGCGGTCCATGAGGAGCAGGATCTGGGCCACGGTGAGCACCGGGATGGCGAACAACAGCAGAAACTGGGTGACGAGGGTCATCCACACGAAGACCGGCATCCGCATGAGACTCATGCCCGGGGCCCGCATGTTGAGAACGGTGGTGATCAGGTTGACCGCACCGGACAGTGAACCGAAACCGGCGATCAGCAGACCGACGTTCCAGAAGTCGATACCGGTGGATGGTGAGTAGATGATTCCGTTGTTCGGCGCATAGTTGAACCAACCGCCGTTCGCCCCGCCGCCGAGGAACCAACTGGTGTTGAGCATCAGACCTCCGGCAAGGAAGACCCAGAAGCTGAAGGCGTTGATACGGGGGAACGCTACGTCTCGAGCACCGACCTGCAGAGGCAGGAGATAGTTCGCAAAGGCGGCACCGAGCGGCATCACGACGAGGAAGACCATGATCGTGCCGTGCATGGTGAAGATCTGGTTGTAGGCGTCGGCGGACAGGAAGCTGCTGTTGGGTGTTGCCAGCTGAATCCTGATCAGCAGTGCCGACATGCCACCGATGAGCAGGAAGAACATGGACGCCGCGCCGTACATGATCCCGATCTTCTTGTGGTCGACCGTGGTCAGCCAGTTCTTCAGACCGGTGACCTCTCGCGGTCGGGAGAAGACGCCGAGGGGATTCGTCACCATCGCGCCGTCGCCGACGGGTAGGGCTAGTGGTTCGTTCTCGATGATCGCCATTGGATGATCGGCTCCTGCTCAGTCGAGTGTCGCGAGGTAGGCGACGAGTGCTTCGAGGTCGGGTTCGGTCAAGGCCGGGAAAGCCGGCATTCCGAGAAGGTTGTCGGGATTCATGGCCTTCTGGCTGGGGGCATTGCTGATCCAGCGCTTCAGCGCAGCTTCGTTGAATCGCAGACCGTCCTCATCGGCGATTTCGAGGTAATCGGTGATTTCGGGATCGTCTGCGATCACGTCGAAGAGATCATCGTCGTCTGGGTCGACGCCGGCGTACTGGCTGTAGATCGCTCCTGCGAAGACCGATCGGGTTGCGAAGTGGGTGAGGTTCGGGGCTGCCTTCGCGGCTAGGGCTGCCTCGAAGTCTTTGCCATAGTTGTACGCCTCGCCGTCGGCATCATTCGGGTCTTCATTGATGATGTGACAGGAAGTGCAGACCGCTTGGAAAAGAGCCCGACCGTTGGCCGCGAGTTGTTCTTCTTCGCTGCCAGTTGCCGATGGGATGTCGGCCGGCCGGACTTGGTTCTCGACCCAGAGGGCGAAGTCTTCCTCGCTGAGGGCCACGGCGCTCATGCGCATTCGAGCGTGGGACAGGCCGCAGTATTCGGTGCACCAGCCGTTGTATTCGCCCGGCTCGTACGCCTCGAGTGACCAGGTGTGGATTCGACCCGGAACAGCATCTCGCTTGCCGTTGAGCCGGGGAATCCAGAAGGAGTGGATCACGTCTCGCGAGGTGATCGTGAGGTCGATCTGTTGGCCGGCTGGGAACACGAGTTGGTTGGCAACGACGAGATCATCGTCGTCGAGGGCGATCTCGAGAGGCCATTCGGCGTCGATGTCATCGACGACACCATCACCATTGACGTCTTCGAAGAAGCCGTCGCAATCGAGGTCGTAACGATATTCCCACCACCACTGCTGACCGATGACCATGACGTCGAGATCGCCGGAGCGGGCGCCGTCTTCATTGAGCGCACATTGTTCGCCTGCGGCGCCGGCCGGTTCGACATTGCGCTCTTCGAGTTTCCAGATCGTGATCCAGGTGGGAACGGCGATGATCGCGAGCAGCACGGCGGGGATGGCGGTCCAGCCCCACTCGAGCCTGGCGTTTCCGTGAATCTGCTCCGGCAGGTCGTCGGGATCGAAATCTTCGGGCTTGACCCGGTTCTTGATGGCGAGGCCAATGCCTCCCCCGACCACGAAGAGAAAGACGAACGCCATGACGAACCACAGCGGGTTCGCAAGATCGTTGATTCGGTCGGCTTGTGGACCCGCCGTCTCGAATGTGTTCAGAGGCTTGTCCTCGGCGCAAGCCGACAGCAGCAAGGCGAGAGAACCGACGGTGGCAAGGCGCCGCACCGTTTGGCGTCGTTGGTGAAACATGGTGCTCACAAGCGTGGGGGACAGAATCGATCGACGACAAGTCGCGTCGGACGTGATCTCGGTCACTGAGCGGGACATCAGCCTTCTTCTCCGGAGTGTTCTGGGTCGACACCGTGCTCGTCGAAGCTCCGCTGGCCGACCGACGCTCCGATGATCCCACCGGCGAGAACGGCGAGTGCGCCGACGGCGACGATGGCCGTGACGATGCTGCGCTTCATCTCGACCTTCGACATCAGAACAGCCGAGCCGAAGACGAAGATGGTGAAGACCGAACCAGCGATGACGGCCCACTCGGCGGACACGGCGAGAAACACACGCGATACCCCGATCGCAACAACAGCGATCGCCAGGAGCCCGAGCATGGGAATCTCGATCGGCCCGAGCACGCGGTGCCGCACGACTCGGTTCACTTCGGGATCGCCAGTGGCCCGATCGGACCAGGCTTGCACCGCCCACATGAAGGTGACGACGGCAAGAACGGCGATGCCGAGGACGAAGAAGATCTTGCTCAACGCAAGACCGATGATCAGCGCGGCAACGCCGAACGCGGTGAGCGGACCCCAAAAGGATGCGTCAGCCGGCATCTGCACCGCCGGCACGATGTCGGCCCCGACCCGTGCCGCGAGTATCTCGGCATCCCCATCGCGGACGAGAACGCTGACCAGCCCCAACAGAAAGAGCGCCACCGCGGCGAAGACGAGAATCGTGTAGCCGAGGTGTTCGCCGACACCACCCTTGTAACCGGCACTGACGACCCCGAGAGCACCGCCGGTGATCACGCCGTAGGCGACTGCGCCGATGATGGACCCGATCATGAGACCGAAGAAGAACTTGGAACCCCAGGTGAACATCAGAAGACCTACTTGGTGATGTAGATGGCGAACCAGACAGCCATATAGAGACCGACGGACACGTACCAGAAGAGTGCAGCGCCGTAGACACCCTCACGGTCCCGAGCGTTGTATTCGCCGCCGAGCGTGCGCAACCCCATCACGAGCACGTAGGCCATTGCGGCTCCGACAATCGCGAGGTGGGTGCCGATGACGGCGTAGATCAGGTTGGCTTGCGGGCTGTCGGCGGCGCCCATGTCCATGATCGAGAGCAAGTACGCGGTTTGACTGATGAAGGCGAACCCCATCAGCAGGACGAGCCCCAACGCGATGTAGGTATTGGCTCGGTCGTCTCGACTCAGGGAGCTGATGGCCCAAACCATGATCACGACGGAGAAGATCAGCGTGATCGCCATCATGTTGGGTTGGGTGAGGGGAATGGTCGTGCCCGACGGCAACCAGGTTTCGCCACTGGCGATCACGTCGGCGCGGGTCTTGATGTAGATGCCGAGGAGCCCGGCCATGAGCATGATCACCCCGGCTGAGGCGAGGGCCGAGCCAATGAGAAGCAATCGGGGGCGGGCCGGCTCAGGAGCCTTGACTCGCGCCGGAATGGCTTCGTAGACAGTGATGTCGGTCATGAAGCAGCTCCCTCGTCATCGCTGGTGTCATTGCTGGTGACGACGCCGGAGCTGGGATCGAGGTCGGCCAGTGGCGTGGCTGACCTGACGATTGGGGCCTCGACGAAGTTTCCTGCGGCCGGCGGTGACGCCGTGGCCCATTCGAGTGTGGTTCCCCGCCAGGGTTCGGCCGCAGAGCCCACTCGTCCGGCGACCGCTCCGAGGACGTTGAGCAGGAGAAGAAGTACGCCAGCCAGAAGCAGCGCAATACCGACCACGCCGATCCAGCTGACGATCTCGATCGAGTTGTCGGGATCAATGGTGACGAATGGCGGGCGCTGCTGGCCCAAGAATCCGCCGACGATGAGCGCCACACCCCAGATGAGCGCCCCGCCGGCCGCAGCCAGAACGCTCAGCCACCCGAGACGATCCTCGAGGGATCGACCCCAGATCTTGTGGGCCCAATGATGGACGCCGCCGATGATGCCGAGCACGGCGGCTCCGACGACGAGGGCACGCACACCTTCGTAGAACGACGTGCCGACGAGATCGAACGAGAAGTCAATCGTGTTGCCGCTGACCGTTTCGATGAATCCGAGGAAGGGGTCGACGAGTCCGAGAATCGCGCCGGCCGAAGCGACGAGGAGCAAGAGGCCCGAAAGCAGTGCGGCAATGAGTGGCGTGTTCAGCTTGGCCTTGCCCTTGGCGAGGCTGTCGCCCACGAGGCCGAGGGTGAGCAACACCGGCACAACCGCCAGGAGAATGGCAACAACCAGCAAACCGTTGTCGAAGGCGACGGGTCGTCCCCGCCAGGCGAAGCTCAGCAGGTCGGCACCATAGGCAACGAAGCCGTAGACGCCGATGACGGCAAGGATCGACTTGTGGAAACGAGCGGGTCGGCCGGAATGGACGCCAATGGAGTCGACCGCCATTCCGAGAATCGGCACGCCGACCCAGAACACGGCGGGGGCGAGGTTGAGGGTGTCGAGGATGGCAACGAGCACGGTGCGATCGGCCTTGGTGGGCAGGAAGCCGTACTTGACGTCGAGGTGGGCGAGCACGAGCTCGGCGAGGAGAATCGGCAAGGAGAGCAGGCCGCTGACCGAGAACACGAGGAAGGACCAGCTGGTGGCCGGGACTCGTTCGAGGCTCATGCCTGCGGCCCGAGCGCCCAGGACCGTGGTGGCAATGCAGATCATGGCCCACAGCAGCGAGACGACCATGGTGCCGAGGGCGAGTGTCCAGAGCAGGACATAGTCGAGGCGACCCCCGGCTGGACCGCCATTCATGATGTAGGCCAGCACCAGCACATCGGTTGCCACGAACCAGGTCCAGAATGCAGCCGCGGCACCACGAGGGAAGGCGATACTCGATGATCCGACCTGAAGTGGAACGACGTAGGTGGCAATCCCGATCAGGACGGGAACCAAGCCGGCGAAGAGCAGGAGATCGCGGCCGAGCGACCACAACTGCGTGAGCTGATCGGCGTCGTCAAAGATCGCGAGAGCACCGAGGTCGGCAAGCTCGAGTGACGCCACCAACGCCAATGCCAGGCCGACAACGATGAAGAACGTGCCGAAGCCGATCCACAATCGGCCGATTGTCTTGTGATCGCCTGATCCCAAAATACCGTCGACTGTGGTGGCGGCGGGGTTGGCTGACAACGACGATGTCAACGTCTCGTCGGTGTCTGGTCGGGTTTCCGTCAAAGCCATGGATGCCTGGACCTCATCGGCGGGAGTGGAACGAATGAACGAGCGAATACGAACGGATCAGAGCGATCGGGAGCCAATGAGACTCCCGGGGACAGCACAACATACTGCGCCTGCTCCGATGCGCCGCCGTACTGTAACCGGCGGGGTGCGCCGAATGAAATGTCAGACGCCCCAACCCACGAGCTGGTCGATCGCGACCGCCCCGAACAAGACGGTCAGGTGGGTGATCGAGAAGCCGAAGTAGCGAATCGCCAGCTTCTCCAATCGTTCCGGATCAGGCTCTCGCACGAGCTGTAGGGCACCGCCGGAGAACATGGCCCCAACGATGATCGCCGAACCCAGGTAGATCCAACCGGTGTCGGCAACGAACCAGAGCGACAGGCTGGTGGCCCAGACGAGCAGCGAGTAGACCAGAATTTGTTGGGCCGTTTTCTTCTGCCCTTCCACGACGGGCATCATCGGGACACTCGCCGCCGCGTAATCGTCCTTGTACCGAATGGCGAGGGCCCAGAAATGAGGCGGTGTCCAGAAGAACACCACACCGAACAGGATCACGGCCGGCCACTCGACCGAGTTGGTCACCGATGACCATCCGATGAGCGCAGGCATCGCTCCGGCGGCGCCACCGATGACGATGTTCTGGGCCGTGGTGCGCTTCAACCAGATCGTATAAACGAACACATAGAACATCGTTGCGGCCACGGCGAGCAGCGCCGAGAGCAAATTCACGAACACCCAGAGCCAGATGAACGCGGCGATCTCGAGCCCGATGGCAAAGATCAGACCCTCGAGCGGGGCGATCTCACCGGTGACGAGCGGGCGGTTCTTCGTCCGCTCCATCTCGGCATCGATGTCACGATCGACATACATGTTCATGGCGTTGGCGCCACCGGCAGCAAACGTGCCACCCAGAACGGTGGCGAGAATCAGCCAGACCGAAGGGAGACCGCGATTCGCCAACACCATGGTGGGCACCGTGCTCACGAGGAGGAGTTCGATGATGCGCGGTTTGGTGAGCGCAATGAACGCGCTCGTGCGCGATCGAGACGGAAGCGCAGTGACAGCCACGGGGCGAGGCTACCGAGAGCACGAGGGTCCGGAAGAGGAAATCCGTCCGGATGCGCCCGGTTCGGTCCCCGGGTCGTAGTTTTGGGAGATGGTTCGAGGTCAGCACGAGGGAGGAATCAGCCCGGAGCGCTACCCCAAGATCGTGATGACCGCTGGGGTCCTTCTCACGTTGATCATCTTCACGGGTGCCGCCGTCCGACTGACACAGTCCGGACTCGGCTGTGAGAACTGGCCCGAGTGCAGCAACGAACGGCTGGTTCCCGCCGCCTCGTTCCACGGTTGGGTCGAGTTCGGAAACCGCCTCCTGTCCGGGGTGGTTGCACTCGGAACGGTCGCTGCGGTTCTGTCGGCCTACCGTCGAAACCCGAGACGGCCCGACCTCATTCGGTGGGCCTGGTTCCTGGTTGCCGGTGTGGCTGCGCAAGTGATCCTCGGTGCGGTGACGGTGAAGATCCACCTCCATCCCCTCTTGGTCAGCGCTCATTTCCTGCTCTCGATCGTGCTGCTCTGGAACGTCGTCGTTCTCTGGCACAAGTCACGAGGCGGCCCGGGCGAACCGACCAACCTCTTGGCCCCTGCGCTGAGAACCCACGCACTCGGATTGGTGGGGGCCGCCACCGCCATCCTCATCACGGGAACGGTGGTCACTGGCTCGGGGCCGAACAGCGGCGACTTCCGGGCCGATCGTTTCAACGTCGATCTCGGCACAGCCGCTCGGATCCACAGCATCACTGCGTGGGCCTTCCTCGCCCTCCTCGTCGCCTTCGCCTTCCGGCTTCATCGCAACGCCGAACCCACCGGGCCGGTCCAGCCGGTCCTCACTGTTGCCATCGCGCAAGGTGCCGTCGGCTACCTCCAGTACTTCAACGGCGTACCGGCAGGCCTCGTGATGATCCACGTCGTCGGAGCCGTCACTCTCTGGTTGGTCACGCTCCGTATGTACCTGGGGTTCTTCGCTCGTCCGAATGAAGTCGGCGGCTTCACCCCCTCGCCGTCAACCGGAGCGCCGATCCATGAGGCAATATTCTTGGTGAATTCGAGCGAAGCATCGGAGGTCGACTGAGATGGCTGACATCGACACCGCTCCCGTTGAAACCGAGGAGACAGACACCGACGTCCTGGTCGACGAAGATCGTCCGTGGATCGTCCTCGTGTGGAACGACCCGATCAACACGATGGACTACGTGGCCTTCATCTTCCAGAAGTTGTTCGGATACAGCAAACAAAAGGCGGAGACGCTGATGCTCGATGTTCACGAAAAGGGCCGGGCCGTCGTCTCCAGCGGAACCCGAAGCGAAAGCGAAGGCAACGTTCACAAGCTCCACGCCCATGGCTTGTGGGCAACCATGGAACAGCAGGAATGACCGCAATCGAATGACGACTCCAACCGCTCATCACCCCGCAGCCGAAGCGACGGTTTGAGGTGGGACTCCGCTCGCGAATGATTCGGCGACGATCCGACGGCCGCTACCTCCAGGGATTTCCCGACCACGTTCCCCAGCAGATCCTCTACCTGGCCGAGCAACTCGACCAGATGGTCGACAGCGATGCCCCCGAAGTTCGCCGCTTGTTCCCGACCGCCTACGCGAACGACCCGGAGAAGGACGCCGGCTATCACGCACTCGCTCGCGACGGGCTGATCGAAGGTCGACGAGCCGCCATCGCTACCATCCGTCGCACCGCCGAGGAGGAGATCCTCAGCGAAGACGAACTCATGGACTGGCTCACCGTGGTCAACGATCTTCGACTCGTGGTCGGCACCCGCCTCGATGTGTCAGAAGACGACCAACCCGAAATCGACGAGGACTCCCCCGACGCCGAACTCTGGCTGGCCTACTACTTCCTCGGTCAAGTCCTTCACGAGATCGTGCAAGGCTTGTCTGGTTGAGCTGAAGCTGAGCGCCGCTCAGCTAGCTTCAGACCGTCGGCCAGTAGAAGCCGCCGGCCGTACCCGGCCCGGTGTGGGCTGCGATGGACGGACCAACCCGATACTCCACGATTTCGGCAATCCGGGGAGTGCCTTCGAGGGCGGCCCGGAAGGCGTCGGTGACCGGTTCGGTTTGCCTGCCCGCCCTGCCAACGGCTGCGACCAATCGCTGGTCGCCGGCCACCAACCGGCCGATCATGACCGCAACGGCGGCGTCAACCGTCCGGACCGAGTCGATGACTTCCATCCCACTTCGACCCGACCAGATGATCGCGATCTCCTCCTCTTGGATATCTGACTCGACGGCAGCGAAGCGTCCCGACTGCCTCGCCAACTCGATGCCCTGGAGTATGAACACGCTCTCGACGGCTGAAGCTCTGGTCTCGGCGGCGGCCACCGCGTCGTCAACCGAACCGTCGGCGGCGAGAACCTCGGCCGCGGCCCACAAGCAGCTGGTGATTCCGAACGACGCCACACCGGAGTCGACGATCCGGACGGGGATGTCGACCGCTGCGGCAGCCAGAGTTGCCGCGTTCACGGTGCCCGAATACGCCGAACCGACGAGTACGGCGAGCACTTCCGCCGACCCGGCGGAGGCGGCATCCTCGAACGCAGCGACGAACTGATCGGGCGTCGGCTGTGTGGTGGACAGGACCAGCGGATCCGGGGCCGACTCGACCATTCGGTAAAAAGCGTCGGCGTCGAGTTCTGAACCCTCCAGATATTCGGCGCCGTCGATCGACACGGTGAGCGGCACAACCCGAGCGCCGAATCGGTCGGCGAGATCGGAGCTGATCTGGGAGGACGAATCCGTCACGAGGGCGATCGACTTCATTGGCGCTTGAACCGTCGTGCCCGTCGAATGCTTCCGTTCTCGTTCTCGTTCTCGTTCTCGTTCTCGTTCTCGTTCTCGTTCTCGTTCTCGTTGCTCGTCCTGTTGCCAGAGCGGCAGGTCAAAGCGGCAGGTCAGGACCGACCGGGCCGGCTGGACCAGAATCGTGAAAAGATCACAATGCTCGAGACGGCGGCCCCAACGGGCAATGCCGCACTCGGCGTTGGCCCCCAGAGATTGGGTAGCGAACGTTTCCACCAGAGTGCGCTCCCCGCGATCCACGCCAACGACGATGCGGTCGAGGCTGCGAACGCTCGTCGCCGCCAACCCGGAAGTGCCGCGGTACCCACCGCAACTGCGAGATCGATCGGGAAGTACGCCGGAAAAGTGGAGAGCACCTGACCGACACTGGTCGCAACCCCTTTGCCGCCCCGAAACCCCGACCACACCGGGTAGCAGTGGCCGACAACAGCAGCAGTCGATGCCACCTGGGCCCCGATGGGCCCCGCCAGACGCTGACCGATCCGGCCCGCAAGGGCACCCTTCGCAACATCGCCCACGAGGACGCCGAATCCCGCTCGTGGTCCCAGGACGAGGGCCGCATTGGCTGCTCCCGGATTACCGCTGCCTTGGGTCCGCAGGTCCGGCCCGCCGACCACGCGACCGGCGATCAATGCGCTCGGGATCGTGCCGAGCAGATACCCGACAATTGCGGATCGACCGACGTCGACTGTGTTCACGAAAACCTCCGGGTTGAGCATCGGAAACTAATCCCTCGTGGGAGCGGTGGGACCGACTGCTAGATTGTGCCGACCCTCAGGGTGGGTTCTTTTCGGAGGACTCGGTAAGCCCCCATCGTTCAGTGGCCTAGGACACTGCCCTTTCACGGCAGGAACACGGGTTCGAATCCCGTTGGGGGTGCGTAAGTGATCGACAAAGTGGATCGAAATACGGCATCGGAAATCGCCAATCAATCCCCTATAGTCACCGGTCTCTCGACGGCAGGTTCGCCTGTCGGAGAGTGGCAAAGGTCCCGTAGTGCAGTCTGGAGTGCACGCCGCCCTGTCAAGGCGGAGGTCGCGAGTTCAAATCTCGTCGGGACCGCGGGAACTCATGGCCCTCAGGGGTCAGGAGTTCCTTGAAGAAACTTGCTCACGCAAGTTTCTTTGTCGTTAGGGCCTCAGGGCCTCATCACGGCATGGTCGGGTAGCTCAGTCGGCAGAGCGACCGCCTGAAAAGCGGTAGGTCCGGGGATCGACGCCCCGCCCGACCACAACATGAAACTGCAGGTCAGCCACCATTCGGGGCTGACCTGTGGTCGTTCTCGGGGTCCCGTTCTCATCTGGCGCCCCGCAACGCTGGCGCCCCGCACCGCCCTTCCGATTTGGCACCGAGATGTACGTGCGAATCGGGGCAATTTCGGTGCCAAATCGGGGTTTTTGTTCGGCCTCAGAGAATCGTTCCGCCTCGATACGACGCCGCGTCGGGGTGTCGAGCGGCCAAGTCGTCGACCTGTTTCACGAATCCTTGCACCTGCTGATCGACCAGCCCGAGCAGATCTGATGGGTCGGCAACCATTGACACGAGCGTCGCCTCGTCACCGGGGAAACGCTCATCGTTCCCGAGCCGCGTGAGCAACAAGCGGCCGTCTGCCTCGCCGGCCCGCATCGCAAGAGCCGTGGCGACGGCGTGATCTTTGACCAGCTCGTGGGCGGTTTCGCGACCGAGGCCTTCCCGCACAGCGTGCATGAGCAGTTTGGTCGTGGCCAGAAAGGGCAAATAGCGCTGCAGTTCGGCCTCGACCACCTGGGGAAAGACACCGAACTCGTTGAGTACGGCGAACGTCGTTTCGATCACGCCGTCGATGGCGAAGAATGCGTCGGGGACCACCACGCGTCGAACAACCGAGCATGAAACGTCGCCTTCGTTCCACTGGTCTCCCGAGAGGCCCGACGCCATCGTGAGGTGTCCCTTCAGGATCACCGACAGACCATTGATCCGTTCGCAAGATCTGGTGTTCATCTTGTGGGGCATCGCCGAGGATCCAACTTGTCCCTCCTGGAAGCCCTCGGTGACCAGATCGTGTCCGGCCATCAACCGAACGAGCAAGGCGATGTTCGATGGGCCGGCGGCCAGTTGAACCAGGGCCGCAACCACTCCGAAATCGAGCGACCGGGGATAGACCTGACCAACGGCTCCGAGCACATTCGGAACACCGAGGTGTTCAGCCACCCGCTGCTCCAACGACGAGGCAGCCTCGCCAGACCCCAGCAGGTCGACCTGATCTTGTTGCGAGCCAACCGGGCCTTTGATGCCGCGGAGAGCAAACTGGCTTCGAACCGAGCCGAGGTGAACGACGGCGGCAAGGAGTTCTTCGCCGAACATCGCAAACCTCTTGCCGAGCGTTGTCGGTTGAGCCGCGACATTGTGAGTGCGGCCAACGACAACCGTGGCCGAGTGCTCTGCCGCCAGCTCGGAAATGCGAACGAGGAGACCGACGCATCGTTGCTCGATCAATTCGAGTGCCTGCCACGTGAGGAGTTGTTCGACATTCTCCGTCACATCTCGGGACGTGAGGCCCTTGTGAAGGTCTTCATGACCGGCCAGAGCGCAAAACTCGTCGAGGCGGGCCTTCACGTCATGGCGGGTGATTGATTCCCGATCACGGATCGATTGGAGATCGACCTCGTCGATCACCGCTCGGTAGTCGTCCAGAACGGCACGATCGACGTCCAGACCAAGCTCGATTTGTGCCTCTAGAACTGCCAGCCAGAACTTTCGCTCGGTGACGACCCGGTTCACGGGCTCGAACAAAGCAGACATCGATGGGCTTGCGTATCGGTCGGCCAGAACGTTCGGGATCATCTCGGCTCCACATCTTGAGGCTGATCCTCACCCAGCGGCGAAGAATTAGGTAGGTGGAATGGCTCAAGGCGCTGCCATCCCGGGTCGATTGTGTATGGCGTTGGCAAATCGTCGTTCGTCGCCAAGAAAGTCGATTCATTGAACGGTCGTTGTTCTACTGATCCGCTCGACCGGGCGGAGGATATCTGCGAAGCCTGTGGTGAGCAGTTCTGCGGCGCCTGCTTGTTGTACCCCCGCGGCCGGAAGCAGCCACCGACTTGCAAGGGGTGCGCACTGGCCAACAGCGGACTCCGGGGGTCATCCGGGCCCAACAAGGGCATCACCAAACGGGAATGGAAGAAGCGGCGAAAGGAGCTCGAGGACGACCTGACAACGGTCGTGCTCGAAGAACCAGCGATCGATTACTTCCAGCTCGAAGCAGAGGTCCCCGGGAAACAGGCGCGCCGAACGAGCGGTTCGCCCGTTCCCGAAGAACCCCAACTTCCTGAATCAGCGCCGACGGGCCTGCTGGCCGAAGTTCGTCTGGCGCCGCCGCCGGTCGAGGAGCATGCGCCACCATCACCGCCGCCG
>JBBKXQ010000151.1:0-4610 GCA_037969565.1 Acidimicrobiales bacterium
CCCATCAGGTCAGGGTCTACGAGATAGTTCAGCGGGGTCGAGTCGGCTGTCGATGATTTGTGCTGCGACGTCGGTCAATTTGGTGTTGGTGTTGCGGGCGCGGCTGCGAATGTGCTCGAAAGCGGCAGCCATGTCGATCTGTCTGTGCTCGGCGACCATGCCCTTGGCTTGTTCGATGATGATTCGGCTGTCGAGCGCATATTGAAGTTGTTCTTCGCGTCGTCTTGCCTCGGTGGTCGCCTCCGCTTGCAGGATGGTGATGGTGGCGAGGTCGGCCAGCGCTTGGGCGAGGGCGATATCTCCGTCGCTGAGTGTTCCGGTGTCGGATCGAAAGAGGTTGAGCGCTCCGATCGTGTTGCCACGAAGTCTCAAGGGGATCGCGTAGACGGATCCGTACCCGGCGTTGACCGCGTAGGGGGTGAATTGCGGCCATCTTCCGACCGCGGCGCGGAGGTTGTTGTTGACAACGGTTTGGCCTGACGAGAAGGCTTCCATACAAGGGCCTTCATCGTTCTGGAGTTGGAAGAGTTCGATGAGGCGGGCCTGTTCGCTTGACGCTGCGATCAGCCGAAGGTGTCCGTCTCCGTCGGCGACAAGGATGCCGGTAGCGGACGCATCGAGGATCTCGACGCAACGTGCAGCGAGGACCGTCAGCGAGTCGATGATGTCGAAGTCGGCGACGAGGGTGTCAGCGAGCTCGAGGAAAGTTCGAATGACCTGCGACTCTCGGGTCGGCATGGCTTCCGGCGGACTATTCATGGCGACGCTCCCTGTTGTCGTGGCCATCGTTGCTCATAAGCGGGCGATACGCCACGGTGGTGGGCCTCGTGTCGATCAGTCGCTCTCCGCAGCCGGCGGCACGAACCTGCGCTAAACCATCACACGAAGCCCCGACGCCGAACGTCTCGAGCGAACCGTCAGCAACCCGGAAAGGCGCCTCCCATGGCATCGACAAACGAACCTCCAGCGACGTTGAACAGGTACTCCTCGCGCATCACGCAACCGCCGAGTCAAGGCGCATCGCAAGCCATGCTTTTGGCCACGGGTTTGTCGGCCCGGGATCTCGACAAGGCCCAGATCGGCATCGCTGCGTGCTGGTTCGAGGGGAACCCCTGCAACATGCATCTCGGCGATCTCGCCGACCACGCCAAACGAGGCGTCGTTGAGTCGGGGCTCATCGGGATGCGATTCAACACCATCGGCGTGTCCGATGGGATGTCGATGGGCACCGAGGGCATGTCCTACTCGCTGCCGAGCCGAGACCTGATCGCCGATTCGATCGAAACGGTGGTTGCTGCGCAGTGGTACGACGGACTCATCACCGTGCCGGGCTGCGACAAGAACATGCCCGGGTGCGTCATGGCGATGGGCCGACTCGACCGGCCCGCCATCATGATCTATGGCGGCACCATCGAACCCGGCTGCGCGATCATCGACGGCATCGAGCGCCCCCTCGACATCGTGTCCGCCTTCGAGAGTTACGGGCAAACTCTTACCGGAGCGATCAGCGAGGACGAACGACGAAGCATCGTCGCCAACGCATGCCCCGGAGCCGGAGCATGCGGCGGCATGTACACCGCCAACACCATGGCCAGCGCCATCGAGGCGATCGGCCTCTCTCTCCCCTACTCGTCGAGCACACCGGCCTCCGACCCGGCGAAGATCGCCGAATGCGTCGCCGCCGGTAATGCGATGCCGGCCCTACTCGAGGCCGGTCTGACACCTCGAAGGATCGTCACCCGGGCATCTCTCGAGAACGCCATGGTCCTGACCATGGCCCTCGGCGGATCAACCAACGCCGTCATTCACCTCATCGCCATCGCTCGAGCGTTCGACCTTGAACTGACGCTCGACGACTGGCAGGCCACCGCGAAACGGATCCCCGTTCTCGCCGACCTCAGACCCTCGGGTCGCTACGTCATGACCGATCTTCACAAGGCCGGAGGAACTCCGGCGGTGATGAAGTACCTGCTGGATGCGGGGCTCTTCGACGGCGACCAACTCACGGTCACCGGCCTGACCATCGGGGAGAACCTCGAGCAAGTCGCCGGACTCGCACCCGACCAAGAGGTCATCGCCCCGCTCGCCCTTCCGCTCAAACAACGAGGCCACATCAGCATTCTTCGAGGCAACCTCGCACCGGGCGGAGCGGTGGGCAAGATCACCGGGAAGCAGGGAGTCCGATTCGAAGGTCCAGCCCGCGTGTTCGACAGTGAGGAGGACATGCTCGAAGGCCTCGAGAACAACATCATCCGTTCCGGCGACGTGATCATCATCCGCTACGAAGGACCCAAAGGCGGGCCGGGTATGCCAGAGATGCTCACCCCGACCAGCGCCCTGGCCGGTGCGGGCTTCATCGACAACGTCGCGCTCATCACCGACGGCCGCTTCTCCGGCGGGAGCCACGGATTCATCGTCGGCCACGTTGTTCCCGAAGCCCAAGACGGCGGACCCATCGCACTCGTCATCAACGGTGACCGAATCATCATCGATGACGACACCAACGAGATCAGCGTCGTACTGACACCGGAGGAACTCCTGCAACGGCGAGAGGCCTGGACTCCCCCGCAGTTCAAGGCGACGAGTGGCGCGCTCTGGAAGTACATCAAGACTGTCGACAACGCCAGCAACGGATGCATCACCGACGGCTAGAGCGGCCTTGACGTTGGATCGACGGCCAAACGCTCGAGCCCGGCTCGGCTCAGGCCTTTTTGACGAACATCGTTTTGATCAGGAGCTGCCGACCATGCCGGTCAGGGCGGTCAGGTGTTCCACGACATCACGAGCAGTGAAGTCGTCGGCCCCGTCGGCGAGGAACTGGGCGATGTCGTTGACGTCGTTGCCGGACGTGATCAGCATTGGCTCGATGCCACCATCCAGCGTGGTTTGAGCCAAGCCGACGTTGGCGGTGAGCGCATTGCACAGACACTTACGCCCGACGGTGTCTGATTCAGCGCCTCCCTTGCGGAGATAGACCTCCACTGGTTCGGCTGGGCAACGCCAGGCGACTCGACCGTCGTCGTCTCGGTACGCCGTCCGCAGGTAACCCAATTCACAGGGTGCCCGATGACGATCGGCGAACACGTCGGGATCGGAGAGAGTGCCCTCGAGCTCGAGAACTTTGAACGGGAAACCCGACGGGGACGCCAGCGGATCGGTGAACACCCGGGCCCGGCGGTCGAGGGCCTGTCGGATCACGTCGCTGCGGATCCCGGAGTCGAACCCGGACTCGGCACAAAACGCGAACGGGGTTCCCACCTGCACTCCCGTCGCTCCGACAGCGAGCGCATCAGCAACCTGCTGGGCAGTGGTGAAACCGCCGGCCAGCCAAAACGGCAACCCAAGCCCCCGAATGACCTCGAGATCAGGCACATCCCGATCGCCATAGACAGGCTGACCCTGCTGGTCGAGTTGCAACTTGCCCCGCGGCGGAGCGTTGTGACCACCCGCCGTGGATGCCTCGACGATGAAGCCATCGACAGGAACCTCGACTTTTCGAGCGAGCATGACAGCGAGGGTGTGTGACGACACGATGGCGAGGAACTTCGGTCGTCGAAGGATGGGAGGGTCGCTCCCGAAGAACTCAGCCGGATCAAGGAACGCCCGAAAATCGTCGTCGGCGGTCGCCCCCCTCACGTCGAGCTTGAGATCGACGTGACGTCCGACCGAGAGTCGATCGAGCACGTTCGGAATCGACTTGGGAATGCCCGCACCCATCAGCACGTAGTCGACGCCGGCCAGCATCGCGCCATAGAGCGACGCCAGTGTCGGTGCCTGCACCTTCTCGAGGTAGTTGATGCCCACCAGGCCGTCGTGACCGTCCTTGGCCAGGAACACCTCGGCGTAGTTGGCGGCAACAACGAGTTCGGCAACGCGATGCGACGGTTGGTCTCGCTTCATCGACACCTTGGCGAAGCGCTCGTCCGGCCCCTTGCCCCCGGCGACGAAATAACGGTCGAGAATCCGTTCGGCGACACCGGGCAGGGGCAGCCTCTCGAGCGCGCGTCGCACGTTGCCTCCTGGGTCACCGAGCTGAAGTCGCCGAACCAGAACCGTGTCGAGCGCAGTGCCCGACACCACACCCATCTGGCCGGTCTCGGCGACCGCTCGGGCCAGCCGCCAATCCGACACAGCGACGCCCATGCCGCCCTGGATCAACAACGGTTCCCGCCGAGGACCGACAGGCTGGTCGGAGTTCGCGTCGTTGACCACCTCGATCTGACCCCGTAAACGTGCAGAGTCCTCGTCTTCGACGGCTCGGTTTTGGTCGCCACGAACACCCGAAGGAGTCGACGGTGCAGTCATATTGCTTCCTTGCCTCGAGCGGAATGGTCCGATCGTTTCGCTGGTCGTCGCTGACGGTGGTTTCAACGCCTGATGAGTAGTCTCAGGAGGCGCAGCGGCGAGCATCAGGGCCAGAGGTCCCTTCGTGATTCAACGACGCGCTTGTCATCAGCTCTCTACGTTCCAGCTGATCGAGGCTTCGTCGATCACAGGCGCGTACGAGCATTGAAGACCGGTCTGGATGGAGCGGTCGAGGTGGGCGGCCAGCAATGGAGCCACAATCTCGACGCGACGGATGGCATCGCGTATGCGTGCGCTCACCGCCT
>JBBKXQ010000152.1:0-59604 GCA_037969565.1 Acidimicrobiales bacterium
CCCGCAATCTCCTCCCCCGCAATCTCTGCCCCCGCAATCTCTGCCCCCGCAATCTCCTATCAGGATCGCAGCGGGCGTCCGATTGGCCGATCGCTACGAACTGGTCTCCCCAATCGCCAGCGGTGGGATGGCCCAGGTGTGGCGGGCCACCGACACGATTCTCGGCCGATCGGTGGCCGTGAAGATCCTGCATCCTCACTTGGCCACCGACCGAGCCTTCCTCACCCGTTTCCGGCGTGAAGCCGTCGCCGCCGCGAGGCTCTCCCATCCATCGATCGTGGCGATCTACGACACAATGACCCAACCCGAAGCCATCGTGATGGAGCTGGTTTCGGGTCGGACGCTGCGAGCAATCCTCGACGACGTTTCGGTGCTCTCCCCCGCCGACGGAATCGACCTTGGAATCCAGATTGCCGACGCGCTCGGCGAAGCTCACCGAGGGGGCATCGTCCACCGCGACATCAAACCGTCGAACATCTTGATCTGCCCCGACCGTCGGGTCATGGTCACTGATTTCGGGATTGCCAAGGCGGGCGAAGACACCGATCTCACCGTCACCGGAACGCTCCTGGGAACGGCCAAGTACCTCTCGCCTGAACAGGTGCGAGGAGATCCGGTCGATCCCCGATCCGACCTCTACTCTCTCGGAATCGTTCTGTTCGAAGCGCTCACCGGGCGCGCCCCGTTCCGGGCCGACACCGATGCCGCCACGGCCCTCGCCCGGCTGCGACACGATCCACCCCGGCTCCGGCATCTCAATCCAGAGCTTCCTCAGTCACTCGACAATGTCGTGCAACGCCTGCTCGAGCGAAACCCGGATGATCGTTTCCACCGGGCGCTCGATGTACGAGCAGCGCTTTCCGGAGTTCAGCTCGATCACACCACGGTCACCGACGAAACCCTGCTCGTAGCAGAACCCATCTACCTACCGCCCGATCTGGATCAATTCGACGAGGACGATGATGACTTCGAGAGCTTCATCCGTTCGGAACGAGGCTGGATTCTTCCGGCCTTCTTGGTGTTGCTGGTAGCCATCGGCTTGGTGGTGGCGGGGCTGCTGCTGTCACGATCTCCCATCGCCGGGACGGTTCTGCCATCACTGGGTTCACGCTCGGAAAACTCGGCTGACGACGGCACAGGCGCCGACGTGGTCGGCACCGATACCACCCTTCTCACGCCGATCATCGAAATCGTCGAACCAAGCATCGCCGGCGTCGTCGCCATCGATCCCGAAGGTGACGGTGAAGAGGGGTCGGATACGGTCGGCCTCGCATACGACGGAAAAAACGAGACGTTCTGGCGTACCGACCGCTACAAGCGCGAGGGGTTCGCCGGTCTCAAGAGCGGTGTCGGACTCGTCATTGATCTGGGTGGCAACGCTCGTTTGCAGGAGGTCGAAATCGACACGAGAAATGACGGCTGGTCCGTTTCGTTCTACCTCGGCGCCGACTTCTCGGGTCAGCCCGCCACCTGGGGGGAACCGATCCTCAGCGGCGAAGGGCTTTCTGGAAACCAGACGTTCGACCTCGACGGCGCAACGGCCACACAGCTGCTGGTTTGGTTCACGAAACCGGGATTGTCCGCCGATGGAACCGATGACGACGAAGATCTCGACCACCGACTCGAGGTGACGGAGATCCGGGTGTCCTGATGACGACATGTTTCCGAGCCGGCCCAGTGCGCTAGGTGCCCGATGCGACCGCGCCGCTCGCCTACGCTCGCAAGATCTCTTCCACCGACACTGATGGCGACCTCGTCGTCGCGGCAAAGGCAGGCGAACGACGCGCTCTCGACCTGCTGTTGTCGCGTCACTACGACCGTATCTACGCCGTGTGTCGGCGTCTCGCCGGCAATGACGCAGACGGGGCCGATGCGTGCCAGGAGGCGTTGCTGGCGATCGTACGTGGACTCGACCGGTTCGAGGGTCAGAGCTCGTTCAAGACGTGGAGTTATCGCGTCGCGACCAACGCCTGTCTGGACGAACTACGTCGACGAAAACGCCGACCGCTTGCGATCATCGAGGAACCCGAGCGTCTGAGCGATGCACCAGCCCTCGACCAGCAAGTCGTCGACCGTCTGGCCATTGATGCTGCACTCCCGCAGATTCCCGAGGAATTCCGGGCTCCGGTCGTCCTACGGGATGTTCTCGGAATGGATTATGCCGAGATCGCCATCACGCTGGATTTGCCGGCCGGCACGGTTCGATCACGAATTGCCCGAGGCCGACGTCATTTGGCCCAAGTTCTCGGGAACCAGACCGACCCCGACGATCGTCCAAGCACTGAACCATCCTCCCGCTCGGCTGCCGCCGAGACTGAGCCTCCGAACGTATGACCGACTTTCATCCGCCATCCGAGCAAGAAGATGACGATCTCCTGGCTTCGCTGTATCTCGACGGCGAGGCCACCGACGACCAGATCGCACTGATCGAATCCAGCCCCCGGCTTCTGTCCCTCGTGGCGGAATTCCGGTCGATCGCCGACGCTGTGGGCGAACTCCCGTCCTTCTCGGAAGAGCTTCAGGCCGCACAAATGCGATCGGCCGTCGACCTTTTCATGGCGGCCCGCCTGATCGATGGGCCCGAGGTCGCCGCCCCGATCGACGAAACGGCGAATGTCCGCTCGCTTGCAGATCGCCGCGCCAACCGCCGCACCACCGCTCGACTTCCTGCCTGGCTGAGCGCGGCGGCGGCCACGGTGGTCCTCATCGGAGGCGTCGGGTTCGCTCTCTCGCAACGGTCATCGTCGACATCGGACGACACCGATGCCGCCGCGTCGTCGATGACCACAGCCCGTTCGGCCTCGGCGACGGATGGGTCAGCCGACGACGGGCCCGCGGAGAACTCGGCCGAAGCTGCCTCCGAGAGCCTCATGGCTGATTCGACGGTCGCAGCGGAAGCCCAAGGCGATTCGGCCGGCGCCGAAAGCGACGTGGCCGCATCGGACATGGCCGAGGCCCCGACAACCACCGACGACAATCGAGTCGCCGAGCAGATCCTCGATGTTGGTCCGCTCGACGGTCGATCAGCAATTGAACTCGCCGAGCTGCTCCTTGCCGATTCAACCCACGAGTTCCGCCCTCTCGAGGAGGCCAGCTGTTTCACCAGTCCTGCGGCCGAGCAGCTGACCGCCGAGGCGCGGCCCGGATCGATCCGGTTCGTACCGATCGTGTGGACAGATGGCACCATCGCAGCGGGTCCGCATGAACTCGTGATCTTCGAAAAGCGAGATTCCGCGACCAGTCCCAACTCCACCGTCGACGTGAGCGCCGTGGTTCTCGATCGAACCGATTGCATGCCGCTCCTCGACTGAGTTGCCCCTGGAAGAGGCCGCGGTGGCTACAGTCTCCCGAATGTCTGACGTAGACGTCCCGTCATCTCAAGATTGGTCGGCGAAGGCCACCACCACCATTGTCGGCTACGTCGACACGGTTCGCGCCGCGACCACAGGCAAAGCCCTCGTCGTCTCGCGTCTGGCGGTGTACTTCCTGGCCGCCGGTCTCGCCGCGCTCGTTGCCCTGGTCCTCGCCTTGGTGATGACCGTACGATTGCTCGTCGTCGCCACCAACAACATCCCCGTTCTCCGCGATTATGCGAGCGACGGGGAGGTTTGGATGGCCTACTGGATCCTCGGCGTCGTCTTCTTCGTCATCGGCGGAGTTCTCTGGCGCAAGCGGGGCAGCTGACCACTCATTCAATCGCCCGACTCGAACGAGCGGCCCGTGTTGGAATGAGCGCCGATCCATCGTTGTTTCAAAGTCGGCGTGTCGGGAACCTCTTCGTTCGCAAGACCTATACCGCCACACGCCAACGGTGAATGCAAGAATCACCCGATCGCAGATCTGCCCAACCACTGGAGACGAAACGAATGTCCGACCTCATTACCAACCTCGACGAATCGACCTTCGATGAAATCGTCAACGGCACGGCCGGACCCGTCGTTGTCGACTTCTGGGCTGAGTGGTGTGGCCCATGCAAGATGATCGCTCCGATCCTCGACGAGATCGCAGCTGAGCAGGGTGACAGTGTCAAGATTGCCAAACTCAACGTGGATGAGAATCCGTCGATCGCCCAGCGCTACGGGGTGATGAGCATTCCGACGATGCTGGTTTTCCGTGATGGCGAGGTCGAAAAGCGCATCGTGGGGGCCAAGGGTAAGATGCAGTTGATCGAGGAAATCGGTCTCTAGAGCTCTGGGCCCGGCAAGGGTCACCAACTGATCGAACCAACGGCCACGAGGCGGGGACCATCTCCTCGCCTCGTTTCGCGTCTCGTCAACCGCACCAGCCAACCGCACCAGCCAACCGCACCAGCCAACCGCACCAGCCAACCGCACCGGCCAACAGGACAGCTGCCTACTCGAAGGCCGACCCAACGGGAAACTCGACCAACGATCGACCCTCGGATCCAAACGCCGTGAGGCGGAACCGAGGGTGCCGGCTCAATGCACGCCGCACTGGCGTTGAAGCTGTGAAGATCCAGCCGCCCCGTACTGCAGATTTACTCTCCATTGAGAGTTCACAGTACCCACAGGGTTATCCCCAGGGTGGGGACAACATTAAGGGTACCTCAATCCTCTGTTGGGCGACCCTCGACCAGTACTCGGTAGATGCGTTCGAGGTCTGCCAGATCGGCATATTCGATCGACAACCGCCCCTTGCCCACTCCCCCGGTCACGCGAACTCGAGTGTCCAGATGTTGGCCCAGAAGCTCCTCCAGTTCCAGAACCGCGGCCGGTTTCGTTTGCCCGATCTCGGGCTTCTCGACCTCGGGTTCGGGCTCTGGAATGGTCTCGGGCTGCTCGTGTAGGCGGACCAGTTCTTCGACCTGGCGAACGTTGAGACCCTCGGCCACCACGAACTGGGCCGTCGACTCCTGGAATGATCGATCCCGGCATCCCAACAAGGCCCGAGCATGGCCAGCCGAGAGCTCTCCGTTGGCGACGAGTCTTTGCACCGTGCCGGGCAGCTGGAAAAGACGTAACGTGTTCGCGACGGACGACCGGCTCTTGCCGACTCGTTGCGAAACCTGATCCTGGGTCATTTCAAACTCGTCGATCAGCTGCTGATAGGCCGCTGCTTCCTCGAGGGCGTTGAGATCTTCTCGGTGGAGGTTCTCGACCAACGCCTGTTCCAACGAACTCTTGTCATCAGCTTCCCGAATCACTGCCGGAATGGAGGGCAGCCCCGCACGACGAGCAGCACGCCACCGCCGCTCGCCAGCGATCAGCTCGTAACGCTCTGGCCCCAGTTGGCGGACCAGCACCGGCTGGAGCACCCCCAGTTCACGAATGGAATCGGTGAGCGAAACCAGGGCCTCCTCATCGAATCGAGACCTGGGCTGATACTCATTGGCCTGGATCGCCGACACCGGGATTTCGAGTAATTCACCCGACCGGCCACGGCTTGTGTCAGAGGGGATCAGCGAGCCAAGGCCCTTCCCCAATCCGCTACGACGGTTCACCAGCTACCTCCTTCGCAAGGTCCCGATAGGCAATCGCCCCTCGGGAGGTCGGATCAAACACGGTAATGGGCTGCCCGAAGCTAGGCGCTTCTGACAGACGAACCGTACGGGGGATGATGCTCCGGCAGACTTTCGATCCAAAGTGCTCCCGGACCTCGGCCGCCACTTGGGCCGCCAGGTTCGTCCGAGCGTCGTACATGACCAACACTATGTGTGAGACCTGCAGAGCTGAATTGAGGTTGCGCTGCACTAGATCGACATTACGCAACAGCTGGCCGAGGCCTTCGAGTGCGTAGTACTCACACTGAACGGGCACGAGTACTTCCGTAGCCGCAGCAAAAGCGTTGACCGTGAGGAGTCCCAGCGAGGGCGGACAGTCGATGAGGATCAAGTCGTAATCATCGGCGACCGCCTTGATGGCGTTCTTCAGCCGCATCTCGCGGGAAAACGCCGGCACCAGTTCAATCTCAGCCCCGGCGAGATCTAGATTGGCAGGGGCCAAGAACAAGTTCTTGACCGCAGCGGCTTCAGTGGCATCGTCCAGGGGCACGTCGTGGAGGAGAACGTCGTACATGGAGTGCTTGAGACCACGAGGATTGATTCCCAATCCGGTGCTGGCATTACCCTGCGGATCGAGGTCAATCAGCAGAACTCGGTGTCCGAGTTCAGCCGCAGCAGCGCCGAGATTGACCGTGGTGGTCGTCTTTCCCACGCCACCTTTTTGATTGGCGATCGCGATGACTCGAGCTCGGCGACGCTGTGGATTCGGTTCGAAATCAGTCATCGAACCTCCTGTTCGTAGATGAATATCCAGTGTTTGGAGCTCAGCGAGGCGTCGTCATCTGGCCATCCCAATTGTTTCACGTGAAACAATTGGACCTTGTGCCTGGCGCTGTATTGGAGCTTAGAGCTGGGGTACTCCTGAGGAGAGGACCCTCGATGAGATCGGTACTGCCGATTCCGAGCGGCAAATCATCCGCCATGGAGTCCAGCGAAACTTAGCCTGGCTCGAGCACAAAGTCGCGCCTTTCGCACACACTCGTCACACTCCGAACAAATGCCCGGGGCTACGTGGGCCACAGCGAGACGCCGCCTGACGCTCTGAACGCTGTCACTCACCTACGCCCGGACCCCATTCCAGACGAACGCAGTCCTGCTAAACAGCACAGCCGCCCACAGCACAGCCGCCCACAGCACGGCCGGCCACAGCACCGCCGGCCACAGCACCGCCGTCAGGAGCGCATGACCCAGGGCGTCCTGATCCACACATTCGAACGGGCCAAGCACGAACGTCACGGATCTCAAACGGGCTGGACGCGCCAGGAAGCAGAAACCCTTCGTCACAGGAGCCGGATCGCAATCGATCAGCTCATCAACCACCTGCGCCGATCGGCTCGGCGCCGGCCGGGGGAGTGTGACGCAGAGCAAGCCGAACAGCACAAGGTCGGCTAGAATCTGCTCGTGTCACTGGCTTGCGTCATGTGAATCGCAGACTCTCGCCAACGAATCGAGCAGCCGCGCTAGGCGTGAATGTTTCACGTGAAACAATCGCCACTCGTTTTACCAACCCGCCAAGCGGCCGCCGCTTCCTTTTCCCAACGAAGCGAGTGCGTCAGAAGAGCGGGGAATGTGTCATTCGTTTCGATGACCGAGGGTACTCATCGGATACATCGGCGACCTTCTCGAAGACGGCGATCTCGTCGGAGATGGTGAGGTGCCGAAGTCCGAGCCTCATCAGGGGCCCAGCCGGCCACGGCCGACCGCCCGGAGGCTCACTGATCAGCAGTCGCCCACCGGGTGCGAGGTAGCCAGCACTGCACTCGACGGTGGTGGCCGGTGGGCCGAACCCGCGACAGACCACAGCGTCGTATCGGGACCGATGGTCCGCGTCGTGGGCCCACTCCTCAGCCCGGCCCGTGATCGTGGACACACGCTTGGTGAGTGCGAGCTCGGTCAGCGCCCAAACTAAGAAAGATATTCGTTTCTGGGCGGCATCGAGCAGCACGCCGGTGATGTCCGTGCGGTCGGCGAGCAGCGGGATCCCGGGTAGACCTCCACCAGATCCCAGATCGATGAGCCGGAGCGGTCCTGCGGGGAGGTGACGACCATAGGCCCGAGCGTGATCGAGATGGACGCGCAACGGGCCCGGACCGAGGAAACCCACGGTCCGAGCCCGTTCGAGAACGGTGAGCAGCTGGTCGTCAGACGTCAGCGGACTCGTCTTCCGAAGCGTCGACACCTGTGTGACGATCGGGAACGACCACCACGAACCGGCGAGGATCATTTCCGGCAGAACGTGTGCTCACGCCATCAACGTCGTTCAGGGCGTCGTGTACGACTTTGCGATCGGCCGAGTTCATCGGCTCGAGAACCACTTCGATGCCCTCGTCGAGCGCTTTGTCGGCCGCTTCCCGGGCGAACTTGCCGAGCGCATCTCGTCGAGCCTCGCGGTAACCGCCTACGTCGACCTTGATGCGCACCGACGATGGGGCGCTTCGCTGGGCCGTGACCCGAGTCAATTCTTGGATGGCATCCAAGGTGCGAGCCTTGGGGCCGAGGAGTAGGCCGTGCTTACCCTCGATCGTTGCCATGATCTGCTCGTCATCGGACGCTAGTGACACATTGGCGTCGATACCGAAGGCGCTCGTGAGGCCAGTCAAGAACTCCTCTACGCACGTCTGGACATCTTCCATTGGTGAATCTTCCTTCTTCGGACGGTCTGCTGGCTTGTTGCGACGAGGGGCTTGCGACTTCGGTCGACTCGCGGCGGCGTCGGAACGGTCCGCTTGGGGCCGTCGACTCCTCCCTCGATCGTCGGAGCCATCCGTGTCCCCGCTGTTGGCTCGAACCGGCGCATCATTCGTTTCACGCGGTTTGGACGTGCCACTATCACTCCCCGCCGAGGAGCGGCTGTTTCCAGTCGACTTGCCTCGGCGTCGCTTCCGATCTCGGCTGTCGTCCTTGGCCCGAGGGGCTTTGGGCTGAATCCTGGCCCGGACTCGGGCCTGACCCCGGGTGCGGCCGAACAGTCCCTGGCGGGGCTCCTCGACAACCTCGAACTCTGCCTCGGAGTCGTCGACTCCGAGCTTGTCGAGCGCCAATTCCTTGGCTTCGTCGACCGTTTTTGCTGTGGTCTCAACCCATTCCACTATTGGTTACCTCTTCCGCTTCTTCTTCTGGGGCTTGGCTTGCGTTCCTTTGGGCGTGATCCGTGAGGATGCACTTGTTGCGGCGGACCGCTGTTTCGCTTGTTTTTGCTCTCGTAGCTTTCGCCACTCAGCGTCCTTCGTTCCGGCCTTGCCGGCACGGCCTTGGGATTTCGTGCGGCTCGAACCATTGTTAGAGCTGCTCGTCTTGGGTTTGACCGGCTTGGCTGCCACCGCGTCGTCGTCGTCGTTGTCGGTCCGCTTACTCAGGCCGGGCAGGTCGTGCTTGCCCTGGTCGGCCTCACGTCCGTAGATCTGACGCGTGATGTATCCCTGTTGGCCGATGCGGAAGAGGTTCGACGTGGCCCAGTAGAGGACGAGGCCAGCCGGGAACAGGAATGACCAGAAGCCGGAGAGCAATGGCAGAAAGCGGAGCAGCATCTGCTGTTGGGAGTTCATGGGAGATGGGTCGTTGCCCCGCCGAGCCGACACTTGCTTCTGCTGGTAGTAACTGGTGCCCACCACGAAAAGGATGAGGACGATATAGGGGAGGCCTCGGAGGAAATCGGACTGCAGGACGTCCCACGCCTGCTGGGCGAGATCGATCGGGCCGAACTTCATCGTCGTGGAGCCGAAGAGGTCGTGAAACATCGCCGAATCTGCATTGAGGAATCGTGGGTTTATTTCGTCGCCTGGGCGCGTCAGCTCGCCCTTACGCTCGAGCACGGTGTTGGCGGCCTCGTAGAACGGGGAGTCCGAGATTCGTCGGGTCACACCTTTGAGTACCTGAAACAACACGATGAAAACAGGGGCCTGGGCCAACACCGGGAGACATCCTCCGACGGGATTGATGCCATTCTCCTGATAGAGCTTCATCAGTTCGGCGTTGAGCGTCTCCCGATCGTCTTTGTGCTTCTTTTGGAGCTTCTTGAGTTCCGGCTGCACCGCCTGCATCTTGATCGTGCTCCGCGTGGCTCGGAGCGTGAGCGGCATCAGCAAGATCATCACGGAAAACGTGAGAAGGATGATGGCGATGCCATAGCTGCCACCGACAACCGGCAAGGCGTAGAAGGCCGCGAGTGCTTGAGCGACGGCGCGGTAGAAGGGGTCGAACATGGCCTATATCTCCGTTTCCGGGACCGGATCGAAACCGAAGGATCCGAGTGGATGGCAACGACTGAGACGGCGAAGGGTCATCTTCGAGCCTCGCCACGCTCCGTGGTTGGTTAGTGCCTCTTCGGCGTATTGAGAACAGCTGGGAATGAACCGGCATCTGGGCGTTCGAGCTGGGGCCGTCGACCGATACCAACGAATGAGTGTGAGCAGAAAGCGTTTCACGCCTTCGTATCCAGACGAGCCAGACAACGGCGGATCGAGGAAACGATCTCGTCGTAGTTCACCGTGAGGATGTCTCGCTTCGCCGAAACGAGAAACGAACCCGGCCGAGCCAGACCTTCGTCAACCACGCTGACGAAGGCGCTGCGTAGACGTCGCCGTGCCCGATTGCGTTCAACGGCCTTTCCGAACTTGCGATTCAGCCCGAAGGCGAGCGCAACGGCAGGATCAGTTGGATCGGCGTGCGGGAGGTAGGTCATGCGAAGCGAACCGTCATAAACACGGAAGCCGTCGTCAGACAGCGCAACGAACGTTGCTTTCCGTGTGATCCGGGAGATCACGCACTCAGCTTGTGCCGCCCCTTGAAACGACGCGAGCGCAGGACAGCGCGGCCGCCGCGAGTTGCGGTTCGGGCACGGAAACCGTGCTTCGTCGATCGCTTGCGATTGTTTGGCTGAAACGTGCGCTTCACCTGAGGCTCCTCATCACACGCAACCGCTGAAAGTGCGGCTGATCGCGTAGGTACTGATTGACTGATCTGTTTGCTGACTGATCTGTTTGCATGATCTGGTTGCAGGGCCGTCCAGAGCCGGAAGGGCGGTGGCCAGGGCAACGAGACTCTCCACTGCTCTTCGATGCAACCAACGGTGGCCAACACACGAAGAGCGGCCAAGAAACCGCAAGCCGACAATGGTAGACCCGCCTCCGTCCAGGACCAACCTTTTCCACAGGGGTGGTTTGCAGCCAGAACCGGGTGCTAGCGTCCGAGCCTCGGGACGGACTGCTCACGCACCCTCCGGGCCAATGTCGGCTGCAGGGAGTGTGGCTTGTGGAAAAGTCTGTGGGATGTGGGGAGAACCCTCTTCCAGAGTGGAATTGAGTCTCCTCGACGAGGCTCCGGGGACCAAGAGGCGCAACGCGATGCATTCGTCAGCCACCAATCGAATATCGGTCATCATTCCGGAACGCCAAACCCCGGACAGCCAAAACCAGAACCCTGGCTGCGGGGCCGACCGGTGAGCCTCCGAGCATGCACCCGGCTGCCCACGCGCTGCCCGAGAACGAGCTGCCCCAGAACCAGCCGCCCCACTGAGCATCGAAGAGCGTTCGGGTCGTGAGTGGCAGTGATCTCTGGAACCAAGCAGCCGAAACCATCCGCAGCGAGATCAGCGATGGCGTGTGGCAGAGCACTTTCTCCACCATCTCGGCCGTTGCGTTGGCCGGAGACGTCCTCACGCTGAATGTTCCCAACGCAATCGTGCGAGAGAAAGTCGACGGTCGATATCGACCGCTGATCGAGGAGGCGCTCGCCGAGGTTGCCGGCCGAGCCGTCGGGCTCGACTTCGCCATGGCCCCACCCACACTCTTCGACGTTGATCATGCATCGGAAGCACCCGGCATCCAACGATCCGACGTCGACACGGCCGACTTCGACCCCTCCGGAGACGACCAACTCGAGGTCCGGTTCCCCGAAGCTCCAACCGAGCCTGCAGCACCGATCGATCCGATGCGGCGCTACACGTTCGACGGCTTCGTGATCGGTGCCTCCAATCGATTCGCTCACGCGGCCGCGTTGTCGGTGGCGGAACGACCAGGTGGGGCCTACAACCCGCTGTTCATCTACGGAAGTGCGGGTCTCGGCAAGACGCACCTGCTTCGTGCCATCGAGTTCTACGTCAACGACGTCTATCCCAAGATGAAGGTGCAGTACGTCTCCACCGAAACCTTCCTCAACGAGTTCGTCGACTCGATCAAGAACAACGAGGGAACGGCCTTCAAGCGTCACTACCGCAAGATCGACGTGCTCCTGGTCGATGACATTCAGTTCATCGCCGGTCGCGACGGCCTCCAAGAAGAGTTCTTCCACACGTTCAACGAGCTCTACGGATCGAACCGACAGATCGTGTTGTCGTCGGATCGCCCGCCCGACGCCATTCCCACACTCGAAGATCGGCTTCGGAGCCGGTTCATGATGGGTCTCCTCACCGACATTCAGCCCCCGGACATCGAAACTCGTATGGCCATCCTGCGGAAGAAAGCCGAGCGAGATGGTTACTTCCTGCCCAACGAGGTCAGCGAGTTCATCGCTGACAACATCACCAGCAACATCAGAGAACTCGAAGGTGCGCTGAACAAGGTCACCGCCTTCGCCAATCTGAATCAGCACCCCATGACGAAGGAGCTGGCGAATCGCATCCTCCGCGACTTCATCAACGATCGACAGCCACGGCCAATCACGGTCCCGATGATCCTCGAAGCCACATCAGAGCGATTCAGCTTCAGCATCGATGAACTCAAGGGCAAGTCTCGCCGCCGGCCATTGGTGATTGCTCGCCAAATGGCCATGTTCGTCACCCGTGAAGTCACCGAGTTGAGTTACCCCCTGATCGCCAAAGAATTCGGTGGGCGGGATCACACCACCGTGATGCACGCCTGCGACAAGATCTCCGCGCTCATGAAGGAGCGTTCGCAGATCTACGACGATGTCACGGCTTTGGAAAAGGACATCCGAGCGCGGTCGAAGGCGGGGGACTGAGCGTGGCCATCTCCTCGGTTCCGGGTTCCTGCCGGATCGCTATCCCGCCGAATCCCTCTCCAACGGGCCATGATGTGCGACAAGCCACGCCCAGCAAACAACGACGGCGCGGCATGACAACAATCGACCACTTCCACCCTCGGGGCGGGTTGTGGAACAAGTATCGAAGTTCTGTGGATGACGGGGTGTTCATCCCCAGCCCATCGACAGCCGTCGGGTCAGCTGGGGACAGCGTCGGATAACTCGTGGAAAACAAAAGGGTGTCCCACCAGGGAAAAGGAACCTTCATCCACAATCCACAGGCCCTACTACTACCACTACTGATTTAGACAAAAGAAGATAGAAACAATAAGGGGACAACCTCAACGGGTTCCCGCCTCCATTTCGGTAGACATCGTCAGCAAGCGAATGATCGACCCAAGTCCAAAACGAGCCATATGAATCGGCATGAAAACAGGGAGCACCAACGGTGAAGTTCCGTTGTGAACGAGATGTATTGGTAGAAGCGCTCGGCATAGCCGGCCGCGCCGTGAGCGGTCGTGGTGGCCTGCCGGGCTTATCGGGGGTTCGAGCTGATCTCACCGGCGATCAACTGCGTCTCACCGGAAGCGATCTGGATCTCACGATCACGGTTTCGGTGACCGTTTCCGGCGAATCCGATGGTGTCGCCGTGATTCCGGCCCGTTTGGCGTCCGACATCGTGCGAGCGCTCGAACCAGGGGCCGTTCACTTGGCAGCCGAAGACGACGAGCTGAAGATCACCGCCGGCCGGTCCGATTTCAGTATCCGTCTTATCGCCGGGGATGACTTTCCGCAGATCGTCGGACTCGCCACCGATGCCGTCTCACTCGATTCAGCGGTTCTGCAAGACGCGCTCAACCAGGTAGTCCGGGCCGCGAGCTCGGACGACTCTCGTCCGATCCTCACCGGTGTCCTGCTGGCCTCCGAAGACAGCGGCTTGAGGTTGGTGGCTACCGACTCGTACCGGCTGTCGATGCGTGATGTTCCCGGCGCGTCGGTGCTGGCTGACGGACAATCCGTGCTGATTCCATCTCGGGCACTGAATGAACTGAACCGGATCCTCGGTCAAGGCGCCCAGGTTCAACTCCGACTCGGCGAACGCGAGGCGTCGTTCGAAGTGGGCGCCGTCACCTTGATCACTCGACTGATCGAGGGTGACTTCCCGAACTATCGGGGACTCATCCCCGAGGCCCATCCGAATGTGCTCACGGTCAACCGCGATGAACTTCTCGATGCGCTGCGCCGTGTGAAACTTCTGGCCCGAGAGGCAACGCCGGTTCGTCTCGAGATGTCCACCGAAGGTCTCGAACTCGTCGCGGTGACGCAGGATGTCGGCACCGCCCGCGAGCAGATCGAAGGCACGTATGAGGGAACGCCGCTCACGGTTGCCTTCAACCCGCAGTACTTGCTCGAAGGGGTGGAAGTCGCCGTGGCCGACGAAGTGACCCTCTCCACCATCGACGAACTCAAGCCCGCGCTGGTGAAGATCGCCGGCAACGAGGATTTCCTCTATCTGCTGATGCCGGTACGCGTTTCCTGAGCGACGTTGACCTTCGAGGTCAGTGAATCCGAGGCACCATCAGCGTCACCGATCCCGTACCGGTGAACGAGCCGTCGGGAAAGCTGCCGTTGATCGTGTACGAGCATTCGATGATCAGATTCCTTGTCCGGGGCACGTTGCGCTTGGCGAATGGGGCCTCGGTGAATGGTTGTGGATCTCCGCCGGTCGGTGTGAAGACACCCTCGAAGGTTCCGAACGCGATGGGTACCCCAACGAGGTTGCTGTTGAGGTCGTGGGCCGGTGTCCAGTCTCCATTCCCACTGACCGAGACATCGATGGGCTCGTCGCCGCAAAAGAGTTGGATGTCAATGGTCGGCTTCGGAGCTGCGGTCGCCGGCGCAGTGACGAACATGGTGGTCGTGAGCGCGAGCGCGACGAACAGAATACTTTTGAACTTCATGGTTGTCCCCTTGCAATCAGCGCCCTTGGAGTCAAGGGCCACCGTCGGTTGAACACTGGCTGCTGAACACGGTCTGCTGAATACGGTCTGCTGGCCGCTCCCCGCGCCGACCGCCTTGACATGAATATGCGCCTGGTCACCCTCGTCGTCAAGCATCGATGAGCGTGGCGTTGGGAGACAGGTTGGACGGTCGGGCGACGATGAGCGCTAACTTCACAAGCCGTGCTGATCCGAAAGCTGTGGCTCCAAGATTTCCGCAGTTACGAGACGCTCGAGATCGAACTGGGGGAAGGGCTCACTGCGATCTTGGGACCCAACGGGGTAGGGAAGACGAACCTTCTCGAGGCGATCGGCCTCCTGGCCACCCTGAAGTCGTTCCGAGGAGCACCGGCGGAGAGCCTGGTACGACACGGTGCCGGGCAGGCAATCGTTCGGGCCGAAGGAGTACGCGATGGCCGAGAGGTGCTCATCGAGTTGGAGATCGCCAAAGGACGCAGTCGGGCGTTGGTGAATCGACAACGCCTCCAACGATCCCGTGACCTGCTCGGAGCGCTGCGGGTGACGGTGTTCGCGCCGGGTGATCTGGCGCTGGTGAAGGATGGACCAGCGATCCGACGCGACTTCCTCGATGATCTGATCGTGGCTCTCGATCCACGGGCCGACGGTGTACTCAGCGATCTAGACAGGATCATCAAACAACGCAACGCGCTCCTGCGGCAAGCAAAGGGACGGCTTGACGACCCGGCGTCGGCGACGCTCGACGTCTGGGATGCAAAACTCGGAGCGGCCGGCGCTCACCTCACCGTCCGGCGGGAGAATCTTCTCGTGGCAATCATGCCTCTGGTGGCAATGGCGTACAGCGAGCTGGCGGGCGTCGTCACCGAGGTCGAGGCGCGGTATCAGCGGTCATGGCGGGGCGATGATCTGGCCGAGTCGATCACCGAGGCCCGCAACGAAGACGTGCGAAGGGGGATGACGTCGGTCGGACCTCACCGTGACGACGTGGCCCTGCGCATCGATGGTTTCGATTCGCGGACCGAAGCCTCACAAGGTGAACAGCGAACGTTGGCATTGGCGCTCCGTATGGCCGGTCACCGCCTGGTGGCAACCGAGATGGGCGAAACCCCGCTGCTCCTCCTCGACGATGTGTTGAGCGAGCTGGACCCCGAACGGGCCCATGCACTGTTGACCACGCTCCCACCTGGTCAAACCCTCATCACGAGTGCGTCTGGGCTGCCGCCCGCTACGGTTCCCGATCAGATCCTTCGCTTTGATTCCTCGGGTGGAGGTTTCGTGGCCTGAACCTGATTGGCGCCGACCGTCGGGTGGTCATCGCAACAGTCCGTTCGACACGAGGGGAACGCGAAATGTCTGAGCCAGTGCCGATTCGTCGGACCATCGAGGGTTACCTCGCATATCTCGGAGCGCCGCCGGTGCGCACCCTCACCTCGCTCGAAGCGCTGTGGCCTGACATCGTCGGACCCGCCTTGGCCGAACCCACACGTCCGATCGAGTTGGTCGACGGAGTGCTCGTGATCGGCTGCGACGATGCCACTTGGGCCTCGCAGGTCGGTTGGATGGACAGTCAGATCAAACAGCGATTCGCCGAGCTGTTCGAAGGGGCCGAAATCCGCAGGATCAAAGCCCGAATCGGTCGTTGAGCGTCAGCCGCCAGCGCCCCGACAACTGGTAGACTCGGACACCGCGATTGCGACCCTTTTTTATGGACGACACCACCCCTCAAAACCCCGCACCATCAACTGCAGAGTCGGTTCAAGCCACGCCCAATGGCGGGCCGGATGCATCAGCCGTCAACAGTGATTACGGGGCCAGCCAGATCCAAGTTCTCGAAGGGCTCGAAGCCGTTCGGAAACGCCCAGGCATGTACATCGGGTCCACCGGGCCTACCGGGCTGCACCACCTGGTGTGGGAAGTCGTCGACAACTCCGTCGACGAGGCGATGGCCGGCCATTGCACGGCCATCGACGTGAAGGTGCTGGCCAGTGGGGGAGTCGAGGTCCGAGACGACGGACGCGGCATTCCCACCGACCGTCATCCGAAGTACGAAGAACTCACTGCGGCCGAGGTCGTCCTCACCGTGCTGCACGCCGGTGGCAAGTTCGGTGACGGTGGCTACAAGGTTTCAGGCGGCCTCCACGGTGTCGGCATCTCGGTCGTCAACGCGCTGTCACGAAGAGTCGAAGTGGAGATCGATCGGGACGGCCAACGCCACGCCATGTCGTATGTCGACGGTGGCATTCCGGATGACAAACTCCACGTGATCGGTGATTCCCCGCTGGATGACGACACCGGCCTGCCGAGAACGGGTACCACCGTTCGATTCTGGCCGGATCCCACGATCTTCAAAGAGGGCGTCGAGTTTCGCACCCAAACGCTGATCGAACGTTTCCAGATGATGGCGTTCCTGAATGCCGGTCTCGAGCTCCGACTCACCGACGAACTCAATCCCGAACTCGGAGAAGTCGTTCACCGCTACGACGGTGGTATCCGAGATTTCGTCCGGCACCTCAACCGCACCAAAGATGCGCTTTTCGATGAGGTGGGCTGGTACGAAGAGCGAGACACCACCGAAGAAGTCGAGATCGCGTTCGCGTGGAATACCGGTTATCAAACCGACGGCATCCACAGTTTCGCCAACGGTATCTCCACCCTCGAGGGCGGAATGCACGAGCAGGGTTTCCGCAGCGCGCTCACCCGCACGGTGAATACCTACGCCCGCGACCGGGAGATTCTCCGGGAGAAAGAAGAGAATCTCCAAGGCGAAGACATCCGAGAAGGGCTCACCGCCATCATCTCGGTGCGGCTGCAAGAACCGCAGTTCGAAGGTCAGACGAAGTCGAAGCTCGGCAACGTCTCCATTCGCTCTCTCGTCGAGAAGGCCACCAACGAGCACCTTCGAGAATGGTTCGAGGAACACCCTCGCGAGGCCAAGCTCATGGTCAACAAGGCGATCATGGCGGCAAAAGCCCGTATCGCCGCCACCACGGCTCGCCAAACAATACGTCGGAAGTCGGCGCTCGACGGCGCCGGACTACCCGGGAAGTTGGCCGATTGCCGTAGCAAGGATCCAGCATCGTCGGAGATCTACATCGTCGAAGGTAATTCGGCCGGCGGCTCGGCCAAAGAGGCTCGCGACTCGAGCACCATGGCCATCCTGCCGATTCGAGGAAAGATCCTGAACGTCGAACGGGCCCGTCCCGATCGGATGCTGAAGAACACCGAGATCGTGTCGTTGATCCAGGCGATCGGCGCCGGACTCGGTGAGCCGTCGGAGTCTCCGGGCGAGGGATTCGATGTCTCGAAGGTTCGGTATCACAAGGTGATTCTGTTGGCCGACGCCGATGTCGACGGCAGCCACATTCGTACGTTGTTGCTCACCTTCTTCTTCCGGCAGATGCGGCCCCTTGTCGAGGCGGGTTACGTCTACATCGCGCAACCACCGCTCTTCTCGACCGAAGTCGGCAAGTCCAAGATCTACCTCAAGGATCTGACGGCACGAGATAGCTACCTCGCTGAGCACCCCAACGCCGAGTTTCAACGGCTCAAGGGCCTGGGCGAGATGGACGCCGAGGAACTCTGGGAAACCACCATGGATCCGACCACCCGAACGTTGCTGCAAATCACCGTCGAAGAGGCCGCCATCGCCGACGAGGTCTTCTCCGTTCTCATGGGCGACGACGTCGAATCCCGCAAGCACTTCATCCAAACCAACGCCGACGATGTCCGTTTCCTTGACATCTGACCCGATGTCGTCCCGCTCGAGGCACACGGCGCGCCCTTCGAGCTCCACGCCGTCTGAACGGAGAGGCCGACAATGACCGATCAGCCACCCCAAGGACCGCCGATCGACGGCGGCGAGGCAGCCGAGTCCGGCAGTTACGACAACATCCAGCCGATCGAGATCCAGGCGGAGATGGAACAATCGTTCCTCGAATACGCCATGTCGGTCATCATCTCCCGGGCCCTGCCCGACGCCCGTGACGGCCTCAAACCCGTCCACCGGCGAATTCTCTGGAGCATGTTCGACGCCGGGTATCGGCCCGATCGCAGTCACGTCAAATGCGCGTCCGTCGTCGGTGACGTCATCGGCAAATACCATCCCCACGGCGATCAAGCCATCTATGACTCGCTCGTCCGTATGGGACAGAGCTTCTCCTTGCGCAACCCGCTCATCGATCCACACGGCAACTTCGGTTCGCCCGATGATCCTCCTGCGGCGTACCGCTACACCGAGTGTCGACTCACACCGCTGGCCATGCATCTGCTGTCCGACATCGACGAAGACACGGTCGACTTCAAAGACAACTTCGATGCCAAGCATCAAGAGCCGGTCGTGCTTCCGTCGCGCTTCCCCAACCTGCTGGTCAATGGCAGCCAGGGCATCGCCGTCGGAATGGCCACCAACATCCCGCCGCACAACCTCGGCGAGGTCTGTGATGCCGTGACCCATCTGATCGACAACCCCGAGGCCACACCCGACGATCTGATGGAGTTCGTCAAAGGCCCCGACTTCCCGACCGGAGCTCAGATTCTCGGTCGGGTAGGGATTCGAGATGCATATCGCACTGGTCGGGGATCGATCCGACTGAGGGCCGTGGCCGAGATCATCGAAGGCAAAACCAACGATTCGATCGTGGTCACCGAGGTTCCCTATCAGGTCTCGGTCGAACAGATCGCGCGAAAAACCGCGGAGCTCGTCGAACGCGGCGACATGGTCGGCATCCGCGAAATTCGCAACGAGTCGGCCAAAGGCAAACTCAAACTCGTCTTCGAACTGAAGCGCGACGCCACCGGGCTGGTCGTTCTCAACAACCTCTACAAGTACACGCCAATGCAAACCACGTTCGGCGTGAACATGGTTGCGTTGGTCGACGAAGTGCCCCGAACGCTCAACCTACGCGAGGCATTGGTCGCCTATGTCGATCACCAGCGAGACGTCATCACCAGGCGGTCTCGGGAGCGCCTGCGGGTCGCCAACAAGCGAGCACACATCCTCGAGGGTTTGATTCGGGCTCGCGATGTGCTCGACGAAATCATCGCTGCGATCCGGGCCAGCGAAGATCGCGGTGCCGCCCGCATCGCGCTCGAGTCACCGCCATTCGAGTTCTCGTCCGATCAAACCGAAGCCATCCTCGACATGACACTCGGCCGCCTCACCAGGCTGGCCACGGTGCAACTCGAAGACGAACTGGCCGACAAGCGGACCGAGATCGCCGCCCTCGAAGCCATCTTGGCCGATCCCGTTCGTCGCGACGAGGTCATCAAAGATGAACTCGCCGAGATCCGCGCCACGTTCGTGTCCGATCGACGCACCTCACTCGAACTCGACATGGGTGAACTCGACATCGAGGATCTCATCGACGATGACAATCTCGTGGTCACGCTGTCTTCGTCCGGCTACATCAAGTCGGTGGCTGCGGATGAGTTCCGGAGCCAGGCTCGGGGCGGCCGTGGTGTCACCGGAGCCAAACTGAAAGACGACGACGAGGACCTCGTCCATCATCTGCTCCAGACCAGCGCCCATGCGTATCTGCTGTTCTTTTCCAATCGAGGCAAGGTCTATCGAATCAAGGCGCATTCGATTCCGGTCACGAGCCGAACCGCCCGTGGCATGGCTCTGGTCAACCTGCTCCAACTCCAGCCCGGCGAGTCGATCCAGGCCATCATCGACACTCGCGATTACGAGACCAACCAATATCTCTTCTTCGCCACCCGCCAGGGTCGAGTGAAGCGGACGCTCATGAGCGCCTATGACAGCTCGCTGAAAGCGGGCCTCATTGCGATCAAACTCAACGACGGCGATGAACTGGTCTCCGTCGTCGCAACCAACGGCGTCAACGACATCTTCATGGTGTCTCGATTCGGTCAGGCATTGCGTTTCGCCCAAACCCAGGTCCGCTCCATGGGCCGTTCGGCCGCCGGGGTGCGAGGCATGAAGTTCCGTGCCGGCGACGAACTCGTGAGTATGGATCTATTTCAACTCGACACCGAACTCCTCGTGATCACCGATGAGGGATACGGCAAACGCACCAATCCGGATCTCTTCTCCCGCAAGGGACGGGCCGGCCTCGGCGTTCGATGTGTGAGGGTCAACGAGAAGAAGGGCAAGGTCGTCGGGGCCATGTTCGTCACGCCTCGGGACGAAGTGTTTCTCATCTCCACCAATGGAGTCGTGATCCGCACGCGGGTCGCCGACATCTCCCAGCAGGGCCGCGACGCTACGGGCGTGTCGGTCATGAACCTGGGCTCGGGATCCCGAATCGCCGCAGTGGCTCGAATGCTTGCCGGCGACGAGCCCGACGTTGCTGAGGGTGAAGGCCTGATCGAAGACGCCGACGTCACCGAACTCTCGGATGACATCGATGATTCGGCTTCGGCCGATCTGAACATCGACGACGTGAACATCGACGACGAGTCCACCGATCCTCCGGCTGGCGACGACTGAGCGCTAGGGCAGGCTCCCCGAATCAGACGGCCCGACAACAAGCCTCCCCGGAAACGAAGCAACCGACTCGAGTCGGTAACGCACCGCGGGGAGACCACATGATGTTTGGCACAGGCACGCACTTGCGTGTGGGTGAACGAGGCGCTGCTCTGCCCTTACTGGCATTGACCATCAGCTTCTTTTTGCTCATGGCTGTCCTGTTGGTCGGCATCACCGGCCGCAGCGTTGATCGATCACGGGCCCAGGCGGCGGCCGACGCCGCTGCTCTCGCCGGCGCTCTCGAAGGACGAACCGAGGCCGTGGCGTTGGCAACGATGAATGGTGGTGTGCTGATCGCTTTCAGTACGGATGGAACCACGGTGTCGGTCACGGTTTCCGTCGACGATGTCCGGGCTGCAGCCACCGCTGAGCGACGTGTGTCATCGGAATGATTCGAGTCGATCACCCGGGTTGACCGGAGGTCTGGCCTCGATGGACGTACACTGCCCGCCATGTCTGTCGACGACACGTCACAGGATTCGACTTTGATCGATGATGATCTGGTCGAGGCCTTGGGCTTCGAACCCGTCACCGCCCCACCCTCGGACGGGGGTGGGCCATCGTTGAATGGCTCCAACGGTCATGGGGCCGCGGCTTCGGTGTCGGGTGACGCTGCGCCTTCGAACGGAATCACCGACCCGGCCGACGGAGTCGACGAGGACCACGAGGATGTCGAGTTGAAGGCCGAGGAACTCCTCGACGTCCATCGAGAAGATGTGTCGTTGCTCGCCGATGACGATCTCGAACTGTTCGATGCGGACGATGTCGTCGAAGACGGCGTTCTCGACGACGACACCCTCCTCGACGAGCCGAGCGAAACCGAATTGGCCGACGAGATCGCATACGTCGACCGTGATCAAGCGGCCTCCGTTTCCGCCGGAAGCTGGGCTGATGAGGATGAATCCATAGTGCTACTGAACGAGGACGAACTCACCGGGGCCGTCCAACCAGTCATCGACCTCGACCAGCAACCAATTGATCTGGCCGGGGCGCCCGCCGAGTCGGAAGTTCGCGACCCATACGCCGACTACGAGTTGGCAACACCGGCATCGGTTTTCGCCGAAAGTCCCACCAGCGCGCCCCCATTCGAGCAAACGAGTGTGGTGCCGGTGGCGGCGGCCGCCACTTCGGCTGGGGCACGGGTTCCCCAGCGGCTTCGTCGCAAGAAGGCGCTACGAGCCCGCAAGAGTCGGCGAGTGATTCGCCATATCGACCCCTGGTCCGTGCTCACCTTCTCGGTGCTGTTTCACATGTGTGTCTTCGCCGCACTGCTTCTCGGAAGTGTGTTGGTGTGGAGCGCAGCAACCGCATCGGGCATGGTCGAGAACGTCGAGAGCTTCATCCGAGAACTCGGCGACTACGAAACGTTCAAGATCAATGCCGACGTCATGTTCCGTGCTGCGGTGGTCGTAGCCGGCATGTTGACGCTTGCTTCGTCGGTTCTCATGGTGCTTCTCACGGTCGTCTTCAACCTGATTTCCGATCTCGTCGGAGGCATTCGAGTCACCGTGATCGAGGAAGAAACCGTGCGGGTTCCGCTGAAGCCGAAGACGGTCAAGAACGTGGTAGCTGCCCCACCCCCAAACGGATAGCGTTACCCGGCCCGGGGCTATAGCTCAGTCGGTTAGAGCGCACCCCTGATAAGGGTGAGGTCGCAAGTTCGATTCTTGCTAGCCCCACGATGTCGTCGAACGCCGAGCGTTCGGAGCCCGGGTCATCGGTTCCGCCACGGCCCTGCCGATCCGGGGTCGGTGGCCTAACCTGCGGCGATGGTTTCGTTGTTCTCGCTGGTGAAGGTCTGCCTCGTTGACGGCACCAGCACGATCCTGAAGGACATCACTGTCGAGATTCCCGACCGTGGGATCTCCGTGATCGTCGGTCCTTCCGGTAGTGGCAAGTCGACCATGCTTCGAACGCTGAACGCGCTCGAGCGGCCAACGAGCGGCTCGATCTCGTTCCGAGGTGAGCGCTTCGAATCGCTCGATGTCCGACAGTTGCGCCGTCGAGTCGGCATGGTCTTCCAACGACCCACCGTCTTTGACGGCACCAGCGGCGAGAATCTGCTCGTCGCCGACCCGACCCTCGACCGTGCCGGCTTGATCACCGCGCTCGAACGGGTCGGTCTTCCACCCGAACTGCTCGATCGAGACGCCAGACAACTCTCGGGCGGCGAAGCCCAACGACTGTGTCTGGCCCGCACCCTGGTCACCGAGCCCGAAGTGATCTTGATGGACGAACCCACCTCGGCCCTCGACGCAGAAAGCATGCACTTGATCGAACATCTGGCCCAAGAGATCGCCGAATCGGGTGTTCGCATCTTGTGGGTGACTCACGATCGAGCCCAAGTGAAGCGCCTCGCCACCTGGATCGGGCGAATCGAGGGAGGCGTGTTGGTCGACAGTGGACCGGCGAGCGCCGTGGGTCATGCGCACGGAGACGACGGAATGTGGCGCACGGTCGATTCTGCTGAAGGAACAGAAGGATGAACTCCGACATCGGTTTCTACGGCATGGCCGGATCGGCTCTGCTCGTGCTCGTTGCGATCGGCATCTCGGTCTGGCAGGGGCTCGGATTGGAGCGGCCGCTGGTGGTTGCCTCACTTCGGGCCGCGGCCCAACTCTTGGCCGTTGGTTCGTTGTTGTCGATCCTGTTGGACAAGGACACCCCCCTCGTATTCGCCTTCGGTTGGCTGGTGATCATGTTGGTCTTCGCGGTGTGGACGGCCCGGAACCGGGCGTCGGAAGTACCGGGCATCGTGCCCCTCGCCCTGGTGTCATTCGGTGCCGCCACGATTGTCTCACTCGGGCTTCTCTTCGGACTCGGCGTCTACCCCCTCAATGCCACCACACTCATTCCCCTGGGCGGAATGGTGATGGGCAACTCCATCTCGGCCACCGTGCTCGTTGCTCGTCGTGTGATCGATGAATTCACCGACAAACGTGACGAGGTCGAGGCCCGTCTCGCGCTCGGACAATCCGGACGAGAAGCGGCCCGTCCATATCTCCGCTCGGCGATACGCACGGCACTCATCCCACAGATCGAAACCACGAAGGCCGTGGGAATCGTGTTTCTGCCCGGGGCCATGGTCGGGCTGATCCTCGGCGGAGTCGACCCCATCGATGCTGTACGCGTCCAAGCCGCGGTGATGTACATGATCCTGGGTTCGGTGGCCACGACGACCACCGTGATCGCGCTCGGACTGGGTCGGCAGCTGATCACCAGCGACCTGCGACTTCTTCGCCTCAGTCGTGCGAGGTAGCCTCGCTTCATGTTCACTCTGATCGGCCGGATCGTTGCCGCCCTCTCCATGGCCGGCTTCGTTGCCGCCTTGCTGCGAGTGCGAGGAACCGGCGGTGTCCCACCGCAAACCGAGGGTTGGCGTGAAGTGACTGGGCCCGATCTCCGCTGATGCGCATCGCCGTGCTTGGTCTCGGTGCCTCGGGATCACATGTCGCTCGCCAGCTCGGTGCCTCCGACATCGACGAGATTCTGCTCTACGACGCTGATTCGGCGCGGATGCGACTGGTCATCGGGGCCATGTCCGGAAGTGCTGCCGCCCGATCAGGTGAACCCGACGGAGCCGGGGCGGACATCGTGATCCTCGCCACACCCGGTGGCAACCATCTCGCCGCTGCCCAGCAAGCCCTTGCCAACGGCGCCCATGTGGTGTCGATGAGCGACGACGTCTCCGACGTCCGATCACTGCTGGCACTCGATGAGCAAGCGGCGGGTCGAGGTCTCTCGGTTCTGGTCGGCTGCGGTTTTGCGCCCGGACTCACTTGCCTTCTTGCGGTACACGCCGCCAACCTGCTCGACGAGGTCGTCGAGATCGCCGTGGCCAAAGCAGGCACGGGCGGTCCGGAATGCGCTCGGCACCATCACCGGGCCATGAAGCAGGACGCTCTCGACTGGATCGACGGCCAATGGATTCTTCGGCGAGGCGGGAGCGGGCGAGATCTCGCCTGGTTCCCGCCACCCATCGGTGCTCATGATTGTTATCGGGCCTCGCTGCCGAGCCCGCTTCTCCTGCAACGACGTTTTCCCGAGGCCGGTCGGATCGCGGCGAGGGTCACCGCCACTCGCCGTGATCGGTTCACCAAACGTTTGCCGATGCTCCGCCGGCCGCATGCCGATGGGGGACCCGGCGCAGTCCGAGTCGAACTCCGAGGCCGAAAGAACGGTGTGTTCGAAACAGTGGTGTATGCCGCGATGCATCACCCGTCTGTTGCGTCCGGGACGGTGGCCGCAGTCACCGCCCTTCAGCTCGCAGGCCACGGCGGTCGTCCGCCTTGGCCGGCTGGTGCTCGCGGTTTGGCCGAAGTGGGCGATCCGCTTCCGATATTGCAAGAGCTACACGGGCGAGGCTTACGGTTGGCCACGTTTCAGGGCTTGACCTGGAACGCTTGAAGCCGGATGACCCACCAGCCTGATGGTCAGAACGACGCAGAACAATGGGCTGTCCGGCCCAAATCTCACAAATGGTGACGGTTTCTTCTCAAGTTCTCACCCCAAGTGGTCGAAAGTAACCGTAGGGCAAACTTTCTCAGATTTACGCTCAAGGTTTCGCCGCTTCGTGTCGAGAACTGATCTCGGTATGGAGGACAACGAGAGAAGGCGAAATCTCATGGGTGAGAAAAACAGTGTTGAGGTCAATGAGCGCATCGAGGCACACCTGCCGCTTGTCAAGCATGTGGTGTTCCAGGTAGCCGTTCATTTTCCCCGGCACGTCGACCGCGAAGAGTTGGCTCGAGCCGGTGCGCTCGGCCTCGTCGAGGCGTCCCGGCGCTACGACGAATCCCGCGGTGTTCCGTTCGACCGCTTTGCGGCCCAACGAATTCGGGGTGCAATTCTCGATGCGGTGCGAGCAGCCGACTGGGCTCCACGCTCGGTTCGCCTCCTCGCTCGCCGACTCGAGGCCACCGAGCAACAGCTCGCCAGCGAACTCGGTCGGATCCCCACGCTGGCCGAGATGGCAGCGGAACTCGGTGTCGGTATGGACGAGTTGTCCAAGCTGCAAGACCGCCTGTTCCGTTCGGTCGTTCTGGCCCTCGATCACGAAACCAGTGACGACGGAGACGAAGAGCTCACGCTCGTCGATGTGCTCAGCGACCGTAACGCCGTCGAGCCGTCCGAAGAACTCGAGAGCCGGGAGCTCCACAACTACCTCCGTGACGCCGTCGAACTCTTGCCCGAGCGTCAGCGCCTGGTGATCGTTGGATATTTCCTCGAGGCCAAGACCTCACAAGATCTCGCTCGTTTCCTGGGTGTCACCGAGAGCCGTATCAGTCAGCTCCGTTCCGAGGCACTCCGCACCCTCAAGCTGGGCATCGAAGCCCAGTATGAAGGTGACGACGCCGACGATGCCACCGGCCGTGTGGCCAAGCGCCGTGCTGCCTACGCCGATTCCGTCGGTGAAGCATCAGACTGGAAAGATCGCCTCGGTCGCTGGGATGCCGACTACGACATCCCCGAAGAGCCCCTTCTTCCCGTGGTTTCGGCCTGAACCTAGAATTTGGCGGCTTCTTGCCACCGATCGAGAATCGACGCATCGCCGAAGAGTTCGAGTCGAGTCGGCGGAATCCGCCCCCACAACATGAGTAGCAAGTCGGACACGGGTCCACGAGCGGCGACATCGCCCTTCTCGTGGGCCCTTTTCCATCGAAGCACATCGGACTCGAGATTGATCGTCCATTCGCCCTCGACATCATTGGCGTGCAGGTGCATCGTTGTGCCGGCGGCATCGAGGATGTCGAAGTGCAATCGGTGCGGCCCAAAGACCTCGAAGACCTCATCGATCCCATCGACGGCGAGGTGAGCATCGATGGCATCGGGGCTCTCGGTGGCGGAAAAGGCGTCCCAGCGGTGCATTGACGCTTCATTGGCGAGTCGTCGCATCCACCAGACCGCCGGCTGCGGGCCGGTCCACGTGGGTCGAAGCTCGCTCGGGTCAGCCAATTTCAAGCGATTCAGGACGAGTTCGCGCCCGGCGTTGAACCACTCGAGTACCTCGGGCCCGGCTGGAGGATCGGCCACGTCGGACCGGGCCGGAGGCTGGTCTGGCTCGGCGCCGAGGCACAGGTCGACGTAACGACAGATCCAGCCGGTGTGGCCGACCACATCCTGCACGGTCCATCCCTCGATGTGGGGGAGGGGCGCCCCGAAGTTTTCGGGTGCCACGCTGCTGAGCCGAGCAAGTTCGACCTGGATCAGATGTAAATAGTCCGCCGATTGAGCTCCAGTCATGGATCCAGCCTGCCAGCTCGGAGGGCCGAGTTGGCGGACGGGGCCCGAGTTCGTGCGGTCAGTCGCCCATCCGCATGGCCCGCTGCCGACCGACCCATTGATCCAGCTCGAGCCACCGTTCCCGCAGCCAGATGGTTGCCGCTTCGTCGTCGACCGGCACCGTGTTTCGGGGGTGAACCCACCACGCCACCTTGATCGGCCTCTTGGCCGGGAGGTTGCGGCGCAGGCCGGTGAACTCGGCGACTCCTTCCATTCCCTCGTGTCCGAAGATGACGACCGGGGAATTCGGTCGCACCCGCAACAACTCGAGGGTTCCGGCCGGTTTGGGTGGCAGGAGTTCCTGTAATCGGGCGGCGAATGCGATCAGCCCATCATCGCCGCGGGATTCGAGTGATCGGCGAACCCGCTGCCTCGACATCTCGGTGGCGTAGGTGCCTTCAGGAAAGATGACGATTCCGGAATCCGGTTGGGCATTCAACGCAAGCGCCGCGATCGACTCGAGCTCGTTTCGGGTGTTGCCTCCACGGGTGACGAAATGATTCCCCAATCGATGACCGTAGATGTCGATCGACGGCAGCCACAGGAGTTCTCGCTTGAGGACGTAGTGGACCGGGCGGCCGAGAATGGCAGGGAAGAAGTGGGCGGGGAGAATGGCGTCGACCATGCTGGCGTGGCGGCTGACCACGATCAACGATCCGGCTGGCATCGTCGAAATGTCGGGCCAGTCGATTTCGATACCGAGTAGGCGGCGGCCCCACCGAAGCAATGATCCTGCCCACTGTCCTTGCACCACTCGGTGACGATCGAGGTCGAGGCTCCGCCCGAACCCGCCCCGAATCCACAGCCAGAGACTGAAGGGAACGAAGACCCATTCGTGAATGAGGAACACGATCGCGTAGAGACCGAGCCGTGGCGTCGGCAGATCCGTTCGTCCGGTCGCGAGGTCGTAGGCGAGGGCTCCGGTGAAAAGCAGCGGGCTGAGAATGATCAGCAGCGGCAGGGTGACGAGGATTCCCCCGATCGACAGAACTCGCCGACTGAACGTGTTCACGAACTCGATGGCGTTTCGGAGTCGTCGGTGCGCAACCACACGGTTCGCTGGGCAAACGGAATGGTGATCCCGGCCTCTGCGAACGCGATCTTGATCCGGGCCCGGAGTTCCCGGCCGACCATCCACTGCTCGGTCGGTTCGGTCCGGACCACCAACCGAAGGGTGACACCGTCGGCTCCAAACGCTTCGACGCCCCAGAATTCCGGTTCGCCGATGATCGTTCGATCGGGCAACTGGGCCTCCCACACTTCATTGGCGACGGCCAGCAGGATCCGTTCGGCCTCGGCCACGTCGGTGTCGTAGCTGACGTCGATGTCGAGCACCGCTCGAGACCACAGCTGACTTCGGTTGCCGACCCGCTGGATCTCGCCGTTGGGCACGTACCAGACCGTGCCATTGACATCTCGAAGCTGGGTCACCCTCAGGCCCATTCGTTCGACGACGCCGGTGGCGTGTCCGGTGTCGACGACGTCACCTACGCCGTACTCGTCTTCGAGGATGATGAAGAGTCCCGCCAAGAAGTCCCTGACCATCTGTTGCGCACCGAAACCCAGCGCGATGCCGGCGACACCGGCTCCGGCGATGAGCGGTGCGAGGTTCACCCCGAACTGATCGAGCAGCATCAATCCGGCGAAGAAGGTGATGAGGCTTCTGAGAATCGAGGCGATGACAGCTCCCAGCGTGTTCGCCCGTTGCCGGCCACGATCACGGCGCAACTCGTGTTCGATTCGTCTGGCGTCGGTGAGATCGATGCCGACGCCGTCCTCGAGCGGAATCAGCTGTGTCTCGGCGTCTCGGCGTTCGATGTATGCGGCCGTGAGACGTGGGGCCTGATGTTTCACGATGCGCCTGACGAGAAGTGCAGCGATCACGATGAGCACAATTCGGAAGCCCCGAGTGGCGACGGCTTCGCCCACCGCGGCCAGCGTTGCGTTGCCGGTTTGCTCGAACACCACTCGGCACAACAGAGCAGGGTCGCTGCCGCAGGCGTCGAACACGTTGGAGGGGTCAGCCGCCTGGATGGGAATGAAAGAGAACGAGGACAGGTCGGTGGCCATCATGGCGGGCACCATATTGCGGTCGCTCTGCCGACGGGGTGGAGCGAGCGACAAAACGAGAACAGCACCCCTTCCTGGCGGAACGAGGTGCTGTTCTGAGGAACCTGGAAATGGGAAGAATCAGCGCTCTTCTTTGAAGATGACGTGCTTGCGCAAGACGGGATCGTACTTCTTGAGCTCGATCCGCTCGCGAGTGTTCGTCTTGTTCTTGCGTGTGGTGTAGGTGAACCCGGTGCCTTCGGTGGAACGCAGCTTGATCACGGGGCGCTTGTCGTTTTTCTTGGCCATCAGACCTTCACTCCTCGACGACGCATGTCGGCAACAACCGTCTCGATGCCCTTTTTGTTGATCGTCTTGATGCCCTTCGCACTGACGTCGAGCTTGATCCACCGGTTTTCGCTGGTGAGCCAGAAACGCTGACGTTGCACGTTCGGGTTCCACTTGCGCTTGGTGACGCGGTGGGAGTGGGACACATTGTTACCGAAGCTGGGCTTACGCCCGGTGACTTGGCAGACCATCGACATGGTGGACCTCAGGAGATGACAGGCTGGCGGTCGCGCCAGAACCCGGTGAGGGTAACGGGAGCCGACGCTGAATCACACGCGTCCGTGGGTTCGCGATCCGCCCGGCCTTGTCGAGCCTGGGACGACCCCGACAGCGAAGTCTCAAAGATGGGCACAACGACTCACTTGAGTTTTACGAATGTGTGTCGATATGTTTACGACGTCCGTCATGAGCTGTGGTCCTCCATTCGTTTGGGCCGAAGAACGCCCGTCGAAGGAGTTCCCCCATGCACCGAAAAAGAATCACCCTCGCGAGCCGCGCCTCGTCCGTCCTGGGTCGAGTTGCGATCGTGATCGGTCTGGTCGTCGCCCTGCTGGCCACGGTGAGTTCACCGGTGAGTGCCCACGAGAGTCAGATTCGAGACATCACCCTCCCGGTCCCGCTCGATTCGGTCGGCACTCGGGCCGCCAATGGCGTGAACTGGACCGATACCTACGGCGCCCCCCGTGGTGGTGGCCGTTCGCACGAGGGTGTCGACATGCTCGGCCCCAAACTCACCCCCCTGCTGGCGGCCAAGGACGGGTTCGTTTCGTGGATACGTTTCGACAACGGGCGAGGAAACAACCTCGTCATCACTGATGACGACGGCTGGGAATACCACTACATCCACATCAACAACGATTCACCCGACACCGACGATGGCCTCAACCCGATCGAGTGGGCCTTCTCCGAACGTATTGCGGCCGCCTACCTCGCCGGGCAAGCGGAAGGACTCCGAGTTTCCGCCGGTGAGGTCGTTGCCTACATGGGCGACTCGGGTAATGCCGAGAGTTGCTGCAGCCACCTGCACTTCGAAATCGTCACGCCCGATGGAGCGAACATCAACCCCACTCCCAGCGTCAACGCCGCCCTCGATCGTGGCGGCGTGGCCCAGATCGAGCTGGCGCCGACTGCCCTCGGACCATACGGATCCTTGTCGGCCCTGATCGACGATCTCTATGGAACGCTCTATGGCCGATCCGCCAGCGATACCGAACTCGCCGCGCTCGTCGCCTCCCTCGGGTCGGTTGGTTTCGAGGCGACCCTCGAGTCCTTCATCTCCGACACCAGCCCAGGAGCCCAGATCGACCGCCTCTACGTGGCCTTTTTCCTGCGACTTCCCGATCCGGATGGCTATCACTACTGGATCGACACGATGGCCTCGAAATCCGACCTGATCTCGATCGCGGAGAACTTCGCGTTGTCCCAGGAGTTCGAAGCCCGCTACGGCGGCAAGGACTTTGGCGACTTCCTCGACCAGTTGTACCAAGACGTGCTGTTCCGTGAACCGGACGCTGCTGGTAAGGCCTACTGGCTCGACAAGTTGAAGAACGATTCCAAGGTAACTCGAGGTTCGATCGTCGTCTTCTTCACCGAAGGAGACGAGCTCCGGCAAACCACATCACAACGCAGTGAATTCGTTGCACTCACGTCTCTGCTCGAAAACCGGATGCCGTCGGATGCCGAAATCGCAGCCTGGATTGGCTTGCGGGCGGGCATGCCGCTCGACGCTGCCATCACCCAGACATTCCTCACCGGCGTCTCATAGCACAACCACGAGATTCCCCGGCTGCCGCCATCGGCGGACGACAGAACCCGACCGCTGCGTGTTGGTCGACGGCCGCAATCAACGAGGCTGCGAATCGATCGACTGGCAGACTGCTGCGATGGACGCGGTTCCGGAGTATCTATTCGAGCGGATGGTCGCTGACGCGCTCGACGAGCTGCCTGAGGAGTTGCATCACGTGCTCGACAATGTCGTCGTCCAGATCCACGACCGGAATGCGAACGATCCGACAATCCTCGGGTTGTACTTCGGCGTGCCACACACCGAACGCACTGGCCAGGAGGGACCCGATGTGGTGTCGATCTACCGCCTGGCGCTGTGCGAGATGTGCGACGACCTCGACGACCTCGCCGAGGAGGTGTTCGTGACGGTGATCCATGAGATCGCCCATGCCGCCGGCATCGACGACGAGCGCCTTCATCACCTCGGTTGGGGATGAAGGCAGTTCCCCGCTGAGTGGATCCGGGCGATTGGTCACCGTGTCGCTCCAGGCTTCGCCGACGAAGCCGGCGCTGGAATTGCGGCTACTTGCCTATCGTCTCGGCGTGGGATCGATCGACGTCGCCGGAATCACCTTCGGGCATGCCACTGGCCCGACCTTGCTGAACGACGTCTCGTTCAAGATCGGTGAGGGAGATCACACCGCGTTGGTCGGGGCCAACGGTGTGGGAAAGACCACGATGTTGCGTCTCATCGCCGGCGAGCTGACGGCCGAAGCGGGAGCGATCGGCGGCGCCGGTTCCCTGGCATTCATGAGCCAGATGATCGGGATGCAGGAAGGCATCACGCTCCGTGAGCTCTACCTCTCGCTCTCGCCGAAGCGGTTCATCGAGTCGGCGAATCGTCTTGCCGGGGCCGAGAAAAGGATCGTTGCCGAACCTTCGGACGAGGCAAATGTGAAGTACGCCAACGCACTCTCGCAGTGGGAGGCCATCGGCGGGTACGAGCTCGAGGTTCTCTGGGCCGAGTGCGCTGATCGCGCCACTGGCCTTTCGTGGTCCCAGCTCGCCGACCGACCAACCGATACCTTCTCGGGCGGCGAGCAGAAGCGGCTGTCCTTGGAACTGCTCTTCCGCTCGGAGTTCGAGACGCTGCTGTTGGACGAACCCGACAACTTTCTGGATGTTCCCGGCAAGCAGTGGTTGGCCGAACAGATGAATGCGTGTTCGAAGACAATGCTGTTCATTTCCCATGATCGGGAACTCCTGGCCGAAGCGTCTCGCAAGGTCGTCACCCTCGAATCCCGAGGCAGCTGGACCCACGGAGCGTCCTTTGCCACCTGGGCGGACGCCCGAGACGCCCGCCAAGATCGAATTGATGACGAGAACAAACGTTGGGCCGACGAGCGTCAGCGCCTCTTCCGTCACATGAAGGAGATGAAGCGACGGGCTGCCATGAGTGACGCGAACTCCAGCCGGGCCCGGGCCGCAGAAACACGCTTGCGTCACTTCGAGGAAGGGGATCGACCAACCGAACGCGCCGTCGACCAGCAGCTCGACATGCGCTTGAGCGGCGGCCGGACCGGAAAACGAGTGGTGATGTTGAACGAACTCGAACTCACCGACCTCACCTTCCCGTTCTCCACCGAGATCTGGTTCGGTGATCGGGTGGCGGTCGTCGGAATGAATGGCACGGGCAAGAGCCATTTCCTCCGCTTGCTGAATGGCGACCAAGTCGGCCACGCCGGCGATTGGAAACTCGGGGCCCGGGTGGTGCCCGGCTTGTTCTCCCAGACGCATGAGCATCCCGAGCTGATGGGCCGCACGTTGGTCGACGTACTCACGACCGACCACATCAGTTCGCAGATCGACGCTCGAAGCAAAGCGATGGGGCTCCTCCGGCGATACGAAATCGAGGGCGCCGGCGACCAAACGTGGGAAACCCTCTCCGGCGGCCAACAGGCCCGTTTCCAGATTCTGCTCCTGGAGCTGGGTGGTGCGACCTTGCTGCTGCTCGACGAGCCAACAGACAACCTCGATGTTGCGTCGGCGGAAGCTCTCGAAGCCGGCTTGATGGCGTTCGAGGGAACGGTGATCGCGGTGAGCCATGACCGCTGGTTCCTGCGGTCATTCGAACAGTTCCTCATCTTTGATCGGGATGGCGAGGTTCACGCCGCCGACACGCCCGAAGCGGCCTGGCAGTAGGCAGCTCCGCAATCGAGCGGTTGGGGACTGCTGGCTGCGACGTCGTGGCTCAGACGCCGGCTCGAGGTTGGCCGGTCAACGAGAGGGCGGTGCGGTGGAGAAGCTGATCGGTCGTGAACGGTTTCTGGAGGAGGTCGGCCTTCGTGATCGAGGCGTTTGCCTCATCGGGTACGTAACCGCTCATGTAGAGCGTCCTCATCTCGGGATGACGGGTTTGCAGGATCGCGCTCAGTTCGACACCCGTCATTTCAGGGAGGTGAACGTCGGTGAGGAGCAGATCGACGTGAGTCTGTTCGGCGGCAACCGCTAGCGCCTGTGAGGGCGATGAAGCCGTGATCACCCGGTAGCCCTCCACTTCGAGTGTCGTGGCGACACTGTCGAGCACCTCGGGATGGTCTTCGACCGCAAGGATCAGTCGGAACACGCTGGGCGGCGGTGCCTTGTCATGGTCGGTGACGGGGGCCTGGTTGTGCTCGGGGATGGCTCTGGGCAGCGAGATGGTGAAGACGGCTCCTGAACCATCCGATCGATTGGCGGCCGAGATCGTGCCACCCGCCATGGTGATGGTCTCGTAGCTCGTCGCCAGTCCGAGTCCGGTGCCGGCACCGATCGACTTTGTCGTCACGAAAGGATCGAACAGCGATGCCGCCACGGCTGGATCAATTCCTGTGCCTGTATCCGAAACCACGATTTGGACCGTTTGCTGATCGCTCCCCACGTTGGAGGTGTGAATCGCGAGAAGTCCTTCTCCACCCATCGCGTCTGCGGCGTTCTGGCCGAGGTTCAACAGCACCTGTTGGACCCGTGCCTCGTCGATCAAAACCGAGGCATCACCAGCAGCGAGGTCGAACTCGATCTCGATTCGTTCACCGAGAAGGCTCGCGAGGAGGTCGCCAACCCGATGGATCATCTCGTTCACGTCGATGACCTCGGGCAGGGGGCTTTGGGGGCCGGCAATGAGGAGCAGACGCTTGATCATCGAAGTTGCGAGTTCGTTGGACTTGGCCAGTCGCTCGATTCGTTCAGCGTCCCGTTCACGATCGCGATCAGGCTTCTGGAGCTGACCCACCGTGAGTGTGGAGATCGACAAGATGTTGTTGAAGTCGTGGGTGATGCCGCTCGTCAGTTGGCCGATCGTCCTCATCTTGTCGGCGTGGAACGTCCTTCGGTCGGACTGTCGTTGATCGGTGACGTCGATGAGGGCCATGAGAACACGCTGTGGTGAGCTGCCGTCGGACTCGATGGACTGGGCCCGAATGCTCATCGTTCGCCAGCCGCCGTGTTCCTTTCGCCGGTCTGGATCGATGGCCTTGCAGCGGATCTCGATCTCGACCGGCATCGAGGGGTCTGAGAGATGCCGATCGACTGCTCCCATCACGAGACCTCGGTCGTTCGGATGGACGAGGTCTCGCAAGGGCTCCATGGAGTGAGCAGCAAGTTCGGTCAAGCGGCTTCCGAGTTGACTCTGTCCAATGATCGTGAACGAGCTGTTCGAGCGGTCGATCTCGATCACGGTCGCGGCGGCAGCGGCCAGCGCCAGCTGGAGTCGCGCTTCGCTGAACCGTAACGCCGCCTGTGTTGTCGAGGAGGACTCGATCCCATCCTTGATGGCGCCCCGGCGACGATTGAGGACGTGGCCGATCTTTGCGAGCTCGTCGTTCCCTTCGATTTCCACCGGCTCAGGAACCCCCGAAGCATCGACCAACTCGAGTTGTGAGCCCAACCGTGACAGACGGCGGGTGAACGCCCACCCCCCGATGAGGGAGATGAAGGCAACCAAAATCATTCCGGCGAGACCCGCCACGACACCATGCCACCGCTGGTGTTCGAGCAGGAGCTGGAGGGTGGCGTTGTCGAACGTCACCCGAACCACGCCGAGTTGACCCGATGCCCCCACGACCGGTCGAGTCAGAACATCGGAGCTCGAACCAGCGTCGGCTGTCAGCTCCTCGATGTCGTTGAAGGAGCCGATCCGGCTCGAGTCGCTCGAAGCGACGACCTGGCCCGAGAGATCGAAGACCTCGATCAGCTCGATGTCTTCGTCCACAGCCATTCGACCAAGGAGTTCGGCACCTTGGCTGTATTCGCTGGTCAGTAGTGGGTCATGACTGATGTCCGTGACGATCGCGACCAGCGTCTGGCGCCGGTCCTGCCCCTGGTTGATGAGCTCATTTTCGACCGATTGCGTTGACTGTTGCACGACCAGGGCCACGATGAGCGCTCCCGCCAGGAACGAATACAGGGTGAGTCGGTAGCGAATCGGCACGGCCAACAGGGGATGCGCTCGGCGACTCATTCGGCGGCCGCCATCAGGGCTCGGACGGCTTCGTAATCGCCATCGAGGATCTCGACATAACGAAGTGTGCCCAAGGAGCTGAGTAGGCCGAGGTTCTCCGGATCGTCGTCGAGGCCGAGCAGGTACTCCTGAACGGACGCAACCGTCTCTTGGTCGAGGTCGGGGGCGGCAACGAAAGCGATGGAGGCGATTGGAGCCGATTGGGCAACGACGACCAGTTCTCGCCCGGTGGTTGTCTGGAACTCTCGGAGCGGGACCGGTCCCGTGACACAAACGTCGATCGTGCCGAGCACCAGTTGATCCAAGCATTCGGTGTGGGTGGTATAGGAGAGAATTTCGAGGTCAGGAGAATCGAGACCAGCGGCCTTCAATTCGGCGTTGACCAACTGTCGCATCGCCGATGATTCCGCCGGGGTGCCGATTCTCAGAGCCGCAAGTCCGGCGAAGCCGCCGATCACCTCGACCCCCGGCAGGGCGACGACAGTTGCGGTCAACATCGACTCGACTCGGACAATCGGTTGGTAGCCGTCGTCGATCCGTCCGATGTATTCGAGAGGCTGGACCAGGGCGATGTCGTACGCCGATTGGGCGAGGTTCTCGGAGAAGATGGCGAACGATGAAGCGGTCCGCAGCCGCACCGGCCGCTGGAGGTGCTCGGTCATCGCGATGACCAGCGGACCGTAAAGGTCGTCGACCCCACGCGAAGACAGGAACGGGAAAACGCCGAGGACGATCTCTTCCTCGTCACCGAGCGTCGGGTCTGACGTTGGCATGTTGTCGCGGCCCGGAGGCTCCTCGGTACTGGATGATGACGTGAGTGTGCTCGCCACCTCCCAGCTCAGTATGCCGCAGACGCCAACCACGAAGAGCAAGAGAAGCCACACACCAAGGTGTTTCGTCATGCTTGTCCACCCCCGTGCCCTGGAAAGCTGACCAGCCTAGTTCGACCCCTACTGGTTCGGGCTGATACGAGGGTTCGCCGGCGATCTCGGCCGGACTGAAGACCGGGGAACAAGTGCGTCGCGCGCTCGGAGGGACTCGAACCCCCAACCTTCTGATCCGTAATCAGATGCTCTATCCAATTGAGCTACGAGCGCTTACTTGGCACCAATGATCTAGTGCCAGCGCGGTGTCGGAGTGTAGATGCGGCGATTGCTTCTGGCACCCTCGATTTCGGACAAAACCCGACATACACAACCGGTCGAACAACCGGTCGAACAACCGGACGAAATTCAAGTGCAAAACCCAAGCAGCCCTCGCCCGAGGGCGAGGGCCGCCGGTTGTCCCCCTCGATTACCGGTGGACCGCTGTCACGCAAGCCATCGCTTGCGCTCAGCTGAGAAGCATCGGTACGACCCGATCTCGGCTTGAGGGGAAATCTCCGTCGAGAATGTCGCGGTCGCATCCGTTTCTGGAGTTCCTGACTCGGGCGACTAGCTTTTCCCCATGCGAGTTGGAGCGTTTCTCTTCGGTGGTGTGGAAATGGACGATGCGGGGGCCGGAGCGCCGGCTCCAACGGAGCGTCGCTACACCAGTGCGGAAGCCTGGCGGGCCTCCGAGCAGATGCTCGAGATAGGCGTGCTCGCCGACGAACTGGGTTACGACAGTTACTGGCTCACCGAACACCACTTCCAACACGAAGGGTACGAGGTGGTTCCGAACGGGTTGTTGTTCGGCGCGATCCTGGCCGAACGCACCAAACGAATCCGGATCGGCACGATGTTCAACATCGTCGGTCAGTGGCACCCGCTCCGTCTGGCCGAAGACTTCGCAACCCTGCACAACATCTCCGGAGGCCGAGCCATCCTGGGTGTCGGTCGGGGCACCGTTCCTCGTGAAGCCCAGGCGTTGGGAACCGACATCGGTAGCTTCGACAACCCCGATTCGGTGGAAGCCGACACACTCAATCGCACGCAGTTCAACGAAGCGATGGAGGTCATCGATCTGGCGCTGAACAACGAAACGTTCGCCTACAAAGGTGACGTCTTCGAGTTTCCCCCACCCGGGATTCCGGATCGCGGGGGCTTCGTCGAAACCCTCACGCTGTTGCCCCGACCGCTGTATCCCTACGAGAGCTGGCAGGCCATCACTTCACCTCCCACGCTGGAAACGGTTCCGCTCACGGGCCGGGGTGGAGTGTTCTGGTTGAAGCACTACCAATTCGCCAAGATGTTCTGGGACCGCTACGCCGAACTCCACGACGGGGCCCACGGTGGCACGCTCGCACCGGGTGCGAAACGCACCCTCGTCGTCTCGCCCTGGATCGCCGACTCGAAAGAGCAGGCGATGGAAGAGGTGCGGAACGGGCACGATGAGTTCTGGAAATTCCTCGGCCCCTACGGTTGGAGCCGGGGCTACATGGGTCCGGACGGCAAACCGTCGGCTCCAGGGCTCATCCCCACCCTCGAGGAATCGATCGAGAACAAGACGTGGATCGTCGGCACGGCAGAGGACGTGGCATCCGAGATCGAGTTCTACCGAGACCATCTCGGCGGACTCGACAATCTCGTGATCTTTCCGAACATGCCCGGCGATCGGTATGAGGTGACCGCAAACCAACTCGCCCGCTTCGCCGAGGAAGTGATGCCAAAGATCCAGTGATCGATATACCTCTTCACGTCGATCTGATTGCGGGTCAGCCGCTGGCGCAGGAGCTGCAGGCCGCCGGCTATCTCATTCTTCCGGCGCCGGCGGAACCCCACGCCCACCTCGACAAGGCACTCACCGCCGATCGGCTGCCGAACCAACGGGGCGACCTGATTGGCGCCATCGACGTGTGGATCGCGCACCGAGCAACGATCACCAAAGCCGACTACATCGAGCGAGCTCAGCGAGCCGCTCTCATGGGTTTGGCCAACGGCTTCACTGCCATCCGCACCCACATCGATCTCGCCGCCGACGTCGGCACCGTGTCCATCGAGGCCCTCCTCGAGGTCAAGCGGCTCCTCGCTGATCGAATCGACATTCAGTTGGTCGGTTTGGTTGGTCGACCCACCTCGGGATCGGAGGGTGTGAACAATCGTGCCGTCCTGCGATCCGCTCTCGATATGGGAGTCGACGTGGTTGGTGGTGCTCCCCACCTCGACGACGATCCGGTCGCCTGTACCCACACCCTCTTGGAACTCGCGGCCGAATACGAGCGACCGATCGATCTCCACACCGATGAGTCGCTCGATCCAGCCCGTCTCGACCTCGAAGTGCTCGCCGAGGCGATACTCCAGTCGGGTTTCTCTCACGGCGCCACGGCCAGTCATTGCGTCAGCCTTGGTGTGCAGACCGAATCGATTCAACGACGAGTGGCCGAGAAAGTGGCTGCCGCCGATGTCTCGGTGGTGGTCCTTCCCCAGACGAACCTGTTTCTCCAGGCTCGCGGTATCCAGCAAGCTCCACCTCGTGGACTCACGGCCCTGATTGCCCTCGATGCGGCTGGTGTCCGCGTTTGCGCCGGAGCTGACAATCTGCAAGATCCCTTCTGCTCGGTTGGGCGGGCCGACGCCATGGAGACCGCCGGCCTCATGGTGATGGCAGGCCACGACACACCCGAATTGGCCTATCACCGAGTGAGTACTGCGGCCAGAGCAGCAATGGGAATGGGTTCGGATGTCACCGACTTCCTCGCCATCAGAGCCGGTTCGGTGCGTGAGGCGATCGCCTCGGCTCCCGCCGATCGAGTGGTGGTGCGCAACGGACGGATCGTCTTCGACGGCTCGACTCGCTGACCAGACAAGGCGCGGCGATCGGTGTCCGGGCTGTGTTTCAGCCATGTGAAATTCAGGCCGTCGATCTGGATTTGGCCGCCACCAACTGTGGCTCGAGCCGTTGAGCGCGTAAGGTTCCGGCCACGTTTCTGAACGACATCGGGGAGCGGTTGCTGCTGGGGAGGTGGCGAACTCGTGGGAGAAGTGATCGACTTGACCATCGTGGACTCAGAACCTGGTTCGAACGCGGCGTCTCGCGCCCAAGTGCCGGCCGGCGGCGTGGTCTTCGACGGTGTCGGCAAGATCTTCCCCGATGGCACCGAAGCCTTGCAAGACATCAGCTTCACGGTCCAGCCTGGTGAGTTCGTCACGGTGGTCGGACCTTCGGGATGCGGCAAGAGCACGCTGCTCCGACTGGCTTCCGGACTCGACCACGTCACGAGTGGAGAATGCCGACTCGATCGCAGCAACATCGGGTACGTCTTCCAAGATGCAACCCTGCTGCCGTGGCGCAACGTGCAGGACAACGTCGAGCTGATCGCCGAACTGCACAATGTCGCCAAGGCTGATCGCCACGACCGGGCATCGGCCGCAATTCAGAAGGTCGGTCTGGCCGGTTTCGAACGCCACTTCCCCCGGCAACTCTCGGGCGGTATGCGGATGCGGGTCTCGCTCGCCCGATCGCTCGTGATGTCTCCACCCATCTTTCTCTTCGACGAACCGTTCGGCGCACTCGACGAAATCACCCGCGAGATCATGAACGAGGAGGCGCTGCGCCTCTTTGCGTCCGAACAATTCGCCGGCTTGTTCATCACCCACTCGATCTCCGAGGCCGTGTTCATGAGCACCAAAGTGCACGTGATGTCGAGTCGGCCGGGTCGAATCGTCGCCACCTACGACATCCCATTCGATTATCCCCGGCACCCAGACCTGCGTTTCGATCCCGAGTTCGCCCGCTTGAGCGGCGAGCTGAGCCATGCGTTACGAGGCGCGCACACATGACCGACCTCCAGCGTGATCAACAGATTTCGCCGCCGTCCCAGGCTGCGCCGGTCCTGCTCGGTGGCGCTGCGGCCCACAAACGATCGTCGCCGGCCGGTCGCTCCCTGGCGACGAGGGTGCTGCCGCCCATCGGTGTCTTCATCGCCTTCGTCGGCTTCTGGTACCTCTACGCAGGCGTCGTGCTGGATGAAAACGGCCGCAAGACGGCGCTCCCGTATCCCCACAAGGTCGTCACCAGTTTCTATGACGGGAAGATCGGTGAGCAACCCGGAGATCTGATCGAAGCGACACGGGTCTCGGCCGTGGTTGCGCTGGCCGGGCTCGCCATCGCCATCGTCATCGGAGTCACGGTGGCCGTGCTGATGAGTCAAGCCAAATGGATCGAGGACTCGCTCTACCCCTATGCCGTCTTCCTCCAGACGGTTCCCGTGCTTGCCCTTGTCCCCTTGATCGGGCTGCTCATCGGGTTCGGATTTCCGGCTCGAATACTGGTCTGCGTCATCATCAGCCTTTTCCCGATCATCACCAACACGCTGTTCGGTTTGAAGTCGGCCGAGAAGGGTTTGCACGAGCTCTTCACCCTGCACAATCAAAGTCGTTTCACGAGGCTGATCAAGTTGCAGCTGCCGGCCTCGCTTCCGGCCATGTTCACCGGCTTCCAGATCTCCGCCGGCTTGTCGGTCATCGGGGCGATCGTCGGCGGATTCTTCTTTCAGCGGGGCCCTCGCGACCTCGGAAACCGGATCCAGCTGTATTCAGCCCGGCTCTCTCCCGGAGAGCTCGTGGCTGCCATCTTCTTGTCCGCCATGCTCGGCGTGGTCTTCTTCCAATTCTTCGGTTGGCTCGGCCAGCGTCTCACTCGCAACTGGCACCAACCCGCCTGAGCTGCACTCGCAGCTCAGCCCCTGATCGCCCGTCAGTGTGAGTGACGGGTGGCGGCAAACCACCTGATCAGCCGAAATTCGACTGCCATCCCAGGAGAGAAACCAAATGAACCGCACCTCCCATCAATCCAACTGGCTGCGCCTGTTGGCAACGATCATGGCCTTCGGGCTCGTGGCCGCAGCCTGCGGCAGTAGCGACAGCACCGATGCCGCACCTGCGGCCGGCGATGACACCACTGACACCACGGCCGAAGAAACCACCGACACCACGGTGGAAGAATCCACCGACACCACGGCCGAGGAAGCGATGGAGGAAGCCCACACCGGCGACCTCGCCGACTGCCCCAACCCGATGGTGTTCCAGACTGATTGGTTCCCCGAATCCGAGCACGGCGCGCTCTACAACCTCACCGCGGGCGAAGGCTCGATCGATGTCGAGTCGGGCCGATTCACCGGACCGCTCGCCGCTGATCCATCGATCACCGTCGAGATTCGGGCCGGCGGCCCATTCATCGGTTTCCAACCGACCGTGGCCTTGATGGCCACCGACGATGACATCTTCATGGGTTATGTCAACACCGATGAAGCCATCGCCAACTACGCCGACTTCCCCACCACGGCGGTGGTCGCTCCGCTCGACATCAACCCGCAGATCATCATGTGGGATCCGGAAACCTACGACGTTGCCAGTTGGGCCGACGTCAAGGGAACCGGTGCGGTGATCAGTCACTTCGGTGGAGCGTCCTACACCGAGTTCCTCGTCGGGGCCGGCCTGGTCGACGAGGGCCAGCTCGATGGATCCTACGACGGAGCGCCGACACGGTTCATCGCCGAGGGCGGTGCGATCATGCAGCAGGGATTCGCAACCCAGGAGCCGTACAACTACGAGAACGTCTTCACCGACTGGGGCAAGCCCGTTGAGTCCCTGTTGATTCACGACGCCGGTTACGAGCTCTACCAGGGTCCGCTGGCGATCCTCGACAGCAAGCTCGACGATGCCGCTCGGTCCTGCCTCGGTGCTTTCGTCCCGATCTTCCAGCAGTCGATCGTCGACTTCCAGAATGATCCCGCCGCCACCAACGCTGCCATTCTGCAAGCGGTCATCGATCTCGACAGCTTCTGGCAGCTCGACGAAGCGGGCATGACCAACACGGTGAACGAGATGGCTCGTCTGAACGTCGTCGGCAACGGGCCGAACGACACGATCGGCGACTTCGACATGGACCGGGTCACCGAGGTTCTCCAAGTCACCACCGAGCAGGTCCCGTCCATTCCCGTGACGGACGGATTGACGGCCGAAGACCTCGTCACCAACGAGTTCATCGATCCGTCGATCGGGCTCTGATCCACGGGGTCCCGCGGACTCCGACCCGCTGGTCCTGACCTGACGATCACCTGAAACGACACGGTTACCGACTGTTTTCGACGGTCGGGAGCCGTGTCGTTGGTCTCTCGGAGAGACCAGAGGACGAGCAGGATTTCCTGACCGGCGCCGAGCGGGTCAGAATGCGAACTTGACTACGCACGCCCCGGTTCCCGGTTCTGCGACCGCTGGATCTTTTGGAACCCCGAGTTCGAGCCCTCACACGACTTCAGCTGCTCCCCGTTCGGGACCAGCGTTGGCATTCGTTGTTCTCGTCTGGGGCCTCGGTCCGCCGATCTCGAAGCTGATCACGGCCCCGGCCGTGGTCTCGGTGCTCTACCGCTTCTGGCTCTCGGTACCCCTGCTGTTCATGCTCGCGATTGCGCGGGGACACGCTCCGACGATGCAGTCGGTTCGCAAAGCCTGGCTGGCCGGGGCCTGCTTCGGGATCAACCTCGTCTTCGTCTTTCTCACGATCAATCAAGGTGCTGTCGCCGTTCTCAGCGTTTTCGCGGCGTTGCAGCCGGGCGTCATCCTCCTCGTTGCCGGTCCGTTTCTGGGCGAGCGGCCCACGCGTTGGCACGTGGTCTGGACCCTGTTCGGAATCCTTGGCTCGGCCGTGGTCGTCCTCGGCGGTGGCGATGATTTCCAGGTCGATGCTCTGGCCGTCATCTATGCGCTCACGTCGCAGGTCTTCTTCACTGCGTACTTCCTGATCACCAAGCAGGTACGCAGCGCCAACGACATCGATTCGGTCCAATGGATGGCCGGAGTGGTGGTGTTCGCTGCGCTCGCCGTCACGCCATGGGCGCTTCTCACCAGCAGCCGGGCCGACTACCTGGCCGTCAACGGTCTCGATTGGCTCTGGCTCGCCTTGATCATCGTCTTCACCGGTGGACTCGGCCACATCGTGATGGCTTGGGTCCATCGTTACGTCGACGCGTCGCGATCCTCGCTCTATCTCCTGTCCATGAACATCGTGGCCATCGTTGCGGCCTGGGTCATCCACGACGAACCGCTCAGTCCTCTGCAACTCCTCGGCGGCGTCTTGGTGTTTGCTGCGGTGGGGGCCGTGATCAGTCGCCCGGCCAATGTGGATCCCGAGTGGTTCGTCGATGAGCAGGTCGGAACTGCCTGATGCCAGTGGTTCTCTCCCTCGACCAATTGCCGGCGTGGTGCGCAGCGAGTGACGAGTCCTCGGCGAGGCGCACACTGATCGGACTCGTCGGTCCGCCGGGGTCGGGAAGGTCGACCGTCGCTGCATTTCTCGAGGACCGGCTCCAACCGGCCCCGCCGATCATCCGATGGACAGCTTTCACCTCGCTCACGAACTCCTGGAGACACGCGGCCAAGTCGATGTCAAGGGCGCACCGGAAACCTTTTACCTCGTTGTCGATGATGAGTCGGCTCGGTGAACCGAGTGGCCGATCAGGAATCTTCCGGAGAGTGGAAGGTGAACCGGCTGATCTCGGCGAACGCCGCGCACAGGTTGGTCACCGCCGCTTCGAATAGTTCCGCACCTCGCTCGGCGCTGGCCCCGGTTGGATCACCGATGTGGCCATGGGGGCCAAAATCACGGGCCAGCCAACCGAAACTCACCGAGCCTCCGAACTTGACGTGTTCGTTACCGGCAAGGTGCTCGGGTACGTTCCGGCTGGCCAGGTCCATACGAACCAGTTCCGGTCGGAGGTGAAGCATCAACGACGTCTCCCCAACGCCGCCATGAACACCCATCCCGAGTTCCTCCTCGGCCGACGGACCGCCTTGGTCGGGCGGGAGGCTCGGGTGCAGGAGGAACGTTTCGAGGCCGTGATCGAGGCGTAGCTCGCGGCAGGCAACGTTGACGAGCGAGGAGTTTCCGCCGTGTCCATTCAGGAAGGCCAGACGCTTCATTGGCATGGCGGCGACCGAGCGTCCGATGTCGTCGAGGACTCGTAGGAGCGTCTCAGGACCGAGCCAGATGGTGCCCGGCGTGCCGGCGTGCTCGTTCGACTTGGTGAACGCCAGTGGTTCCATCAACCAGAGGTCGAGTTCGTCTCCGACCCGGTCGACCACGGCGTCTGCGCAAGCCGACGCGATGACGAGATCGGTGTTGAACGGGAGGTGTGGTCCGTGTTGTTCGACCGCTCCGAGCGGAAGTATCAAGGTCGACGAACTCGTGAGATGATCGAGCAGGTCCGAAGCCCGTAGTTCGGCCAGCCGTCGGGAGATCGAAGTCATGTGCAGAAGCTACCGCCGCCCGGTCGGCGACTCGATCCGGAACTGCCTTGGTTGATTTCGACGTGATCGTGGTCGGGGGTGGCCACAACGGTTTGATCTGTGCCGCATACCTGGCCAAAGCCGGTCGTCGCACCCTCGTCCTCGAAGCCCGGGATGACGTCGGCGGTTGCGCTTCGACCGTCTCGGCGGTCGGCGCACGGGTCAACATCTGCAACTGCGATCACACCATGGTTCGCCACGTCCCGTTGATCGAGGAGCTCGGTCTCGACCAACACGGACTCCGGTACCTCGATCTCGATCCGGGCCAGGTAGCTCGTGGCTGGGACGCTTCCGGACCGTTTCCGATTCGGCACAGCGTCGAGCACACGTTGGACGGCCTGGCCATCACGCACCCCGAGGAGGTCGACAATTATCGGCGCTACGCCAAGGTTGCCATACCAGCAGCCGAACTGATCTGCCGGCTTTCCGCCGAGCCTCCCTCGGCCCCGAACATCATTCGACGGTCAGTGGGCTTGCGGCGCTCCAAGGCTGCGCTCACGATTCTTCAATGGTCGCGGCGCTCGGTCAGCGAGGTGCTCCGAGAATATTTCACGTCCGACGACCTTCTGGGCCCAGCGATGGCGGCGGGCCCGGCCGTGTGGGGCCTGCCACCGGAAACGCCGGGCACGGGGCTCGGCGCGCTGTCATGGGCCTTCAAGCACGTAGGTCCGACGGGCCGGCCGGTGGGAGGAAGTGGCGCGCTCACCGATGCCGTTGCCTCGGCGATCCGTTCGTTCGGGGGTGAGATTCGCACCGGGGCCCGCGTCGACGCCCTGCTTTGCGAGGGCGAACGGATGCGCGGAGTTGGGCTCGCGGATGGAACCATCATCGAAGCCGCCGAGGTGGTGGTCGCCTGTGATCCTCGTCGTGCCATCGTCCATCACCTCGACCAGCCTCCACCCTCGGCCAAATCCTTCGTTGACAAATGGAAGCGGCGCGAACCGCAGGGCGGCTACGAATCGAAGATCGACGCCCGAATCAGCGGACTACCGACCTGGAAGAATCTTGATGCCGACCGATTCGCAGCCGCTGGGTTCACCGACCCACACAGCCCGAGCACGATCGTTGCTCCGTCGCTGGGCAAGATCTCGGAGGGTTTCGACCTGATGCAATCCGGCCGGATACTCGATCGACCAATGATGTTCATCAACATCCCGTCCGTTCTCGACCGGTCAATGATGCTCGACGGTTCCTCGGACGAGCACGTTTTCAGTCTCGAGGTGTTGTTCACCCCGTACGGATTCGCCGCTGGGTGGAACGATCGAGTGGAGGCAGAACGCTGGCTGGAGGTTGCGGCCGATCTCTTCGAACCCGGGTTTCGTGAGTCGATTCTCGACTGGCGGGCCATGACGCCACTTGAATACGAGACCCAGTTCCACCTACCGAAGGGGCATGCCACATCGTTCGCCGGCGGGCCCCTGGCAGCCTTGCTCGGTCGAGATCGTGGACTCACACGGTACGTCACACCCATCGCCGGGCTGTTTCTGACCGGGGCGGCAACGTTCCCCGGTGCCGGCGTCTGGGGGGCCTCGGGTCGGAACACCGCCGCCGTGATTCTGGGGACCAAAGGCACGAGCCAACGCTGACCCTTGAACTCAGCCGACCTCGGCCGACGGGAGAGGATGTTCTCTCGGCGGTCCCCCGGGCGTAACGCGATCGTATTCGTGACGCTGGTGCTCGGGTGTTTCGGCGTGTTCGATGTGGCGCTCCGGTTTGCCGAGTTCGTTGCCGACGGCCAACTGAGCGTGATTGCCGCAGTCTGGCTCTCGGTCTGCGTTCTGCTGGCCATGCTTGGAACGGCCATCGCCGCGAGGTGGGTGTTGCTCAACTGGAATCGGCTGACCAGACGGGTCGAAGCCCAGGTCGATGCCCGCTACAAAGCCCTGATCGATGAGTCCAAGGACTTCTTTCTCGTCATCGACGTCGACGGTCGGCTGCTCTATCGGTCGGCCTCGGCTGATCGGGCACTCGGCGGACTCCCTGTCGAGAACATCGACGACCTGATCGCACTCATGGAACCGCTCACTCAGGTGATTGCAGCGCAGGTTCTCCGAACTCGAGTCGACCCGCGGCCCGTCGTGGTCCAATTCAGCGAGGAGCTCGGAAGCCGTTCGTTCGAGATCCAGCTCAACGATCAGATCAACAATCCAAATGTCGGCGGCGTGATCGTCACCGGCCGAGATGTGACCGATTCCAAGAAGTTGGAGAAGCGGCTCGCCGCGATGGCCCTGAAAGATGAGCTCACTCAGCTCCCGAACCGGTGGGCTCTGAACAACCGGATGTCGGAGATGTTGGCGCAATCGACGGTGGGCATGTTGTTGTTGATCGATCTCGACGGGTTCAAGGGTGTCAACGACTCGTTCGGCCACCCGATCGGTGACCTCGTTTTGAAGGAGATGGCCCATCGCCTTGTCAGCATTTGCCGGAGCGATGAACTCTTGGCCCGCGTCGGAGGCGACGAGTTTGCGATCATTGCCCACGATGTAGATGATCCCGAGCAGGTCATTGCGCTGGCGAAGCGGGTGCTCGACATGCTTCACCAGCCCGTTCTGGTGGCGGGTCAGCCGATCGTCGTCTCGGCGAGTGTGGGAATTGCGTCCACCGACGAGGCGGTCACGGCCAACGACTTGTTCAAACATGCCGACACGGCGCTCTATGACGCCAAGCGTCAGGGGAGTTCCACCATCACGGTGTTCCGCCAGGAGATGGCCGACCTTGCGTTGGCGAACGCCCGACTGCTCCAAGAACTCGAGGCCGGATTCGACCGAGGCGAGTTCTCGCTCGTGTATCAGCCACTTGCGAACCTGAACGACGGAGTCGTCGTCGGCTTCGAGGCACTGATGCGCTGGCACAGCCCAGTGCTCGGTGTCGTTCCCCCCGACGAGTTCATCCCGGCCGCGGAGAAGAGTGGACTGATTCGCCAGCTCGGTCGGTGGGCTCTTGCGGAGAGCCTTTCGCAGCTTCATGAGTGGCAGGACCAATTTCCCCAAGAGTCCCTGAAGATGTCGGTCAACGTGTCGGTGGTCCAACTCGCTGATGCCGGCTTCTTCGACGAGATCGTCACGGTCCTCGAGAAGAACGCCATCCAACCTCGGAGTGTGCAACTCGAAGTGACCGAGTCGACGATGGCCCAGGATCTCCAGGCCGTCGCAGCCCGTTTGCAGGCGATGCAAAATCTCGGCGTCAAGATCGCCATCGACGATTTCGGTACTGGCTATTCGTCGATGGCTCAGCTGCAAGAATTCCCTGTCGACTGCATCAAGATCGACAAGGCCTTCGTCGAAGGTCTGCAAACGGCACAGGATGGAGCCGTGGTGCGAGCGCTCACTGATCTAGCGTCCGCCCTGGGGGCCGAGGTCGTTGCCGAGGGCATCGAAACGCGGGCTCAAGCCGCCTTGCTGGCCGAACTCGGCGTCGGCATCGGACAGGGTTACCTGTTCTCCCGTCCCCTTCCCCCAGCAGACGTGCCGCCCTTTCTTGCCTCGCAATCGCTGCTGAGCGACGTGTTCTGATTTCAGGAGTTGGGTTCGAGGTGTTTCAGGAGTTGGGTTCGAGGTGACGCCCGCAGAATGGCCACGGGGATGAACCACGACGGTCGAACAGCTCACGGGCTCGGGCGTCCTGTTCATCGGGTGGCGCTGACGCAGGGTCGCCTTCACCGCCCACCGATTCCCAGGTGGGAATATCGAACTGGTAGGCGCCTCGGTAGCGGCCGGATTCGTTCTCGGCTTGGTAGTTGTCGCTGGATTCACACCACCGCAACCGGCTCCATTGCAGGTCGGTCGGTGTCGAGGCGGCCAACGAGTCGGGCGTCCGGCCCAGAGATCGAGCTGTCCACATCGGTTGCTCGAGATCGGCCGCCCCTGCACCCTGGGCTTCTGAACCGAGTGCTTCTGAACCGAGTGCTTCTGAACGCGAGGTGAGTTGCTCGGCCCAACGGATGATGGCGCCGTCGAGCATCGCCGTTGCGGTGGGGACACCCACACCAGCGCCTTCCAGTTCGAGGGGCAGCGTTTCGAGCGACGTTGCGAACATCAAGGGGCCGACGGCGGCCTCGGCCGCAATCCGCGGGGGAGTGGCCGCTCCAGCAGGATCGGTCGAACCGTTGTGGGGGACGATGGCGAGTGCAACCAGCCCAACCCCCGCCGCCAGCCACGGAATGAGCACGCCCGGAGCCGACCGTGCTGCATGGCCAACGGTGTCGGGGAGAGTGAGCTCCTCGCCCATTCGCACCGCTGGCGCAGCCGAAATCTGAAGTTTTGTCGGCGCTGCTGAATGGTCGATCATGCCCCTCCCGCGATGGGTCTGCGCACCTTAGGCATCCTGTGCAGGAACCACAACGATTGCTCGACGTTGATGTCGGCGGATGCGGCCGATTGACCCCCGATGCCCGCCCCGGGATGGTCATGTAGCGTGTGGCACCCATGGAGCGGATTCGCGTTCTGCTCTCGACGATGCGGGCACCACAACTGAGACTGTTGGTGGGCGGCTACCTCGGGTTCGCGCTCACCGAAGCGGCCACGTGGGTTGCGATACTCGTCTATGCCCAAAATCGGGGCGGTGCCACCGAGACGGGGCTCGTCGCGCTCACGCAACTCCTGCCACCAGCATTCGTCGCACCCTTCGCCGGCTTCGCCAGCGATCGCTTCTCGCGGGATCGTGTCCTGGTGCTGGCGTCGGGCATACAGGCGGTTGCGCTGGCGGCAGTTGCGCTCGCCATGAGTACGGGGGCCGATGGTGTTGTGGTTTACGGCCTGGGCGCGTTGGCGACGTGTTCGATGACGTTTCATCGCCCGATCGTCTGGGCGCTGTTTCCGTGGGTTGTTTCTCGACCCGAACAGCTCACTGCGGCGAACGTGGCCGGGTCGTTCGCCGAGAGTCTCGGCTTGCTGCTCGGGCCTGCGCTCGCCGCCGGACTTCTCGTCGTCTCCGGACCGGCCATGGTGTTTGGGGTCATGAGCGGCGTGATGGTGCTCATCGCGATCATGAGTGGACGGTTACAAGTGGTCCGCGAGGTGCAGAGTCAGCCGCAGTTGATGACGATGTGGTCGGTCGTCGAAGAGGCCTTTTCCGGCTATCGAGTGCTGCGATCCGGGCGGTCGCGTTCGGTAGTCGCCCTGCTCACTGCCGGCTTCGTGCTGCTCGGTGCCGCCGATGTCGCCGCCATCATTCTCGCCGACGAAATTCTCGGATCGACGGAAGGTACGGCGGGCCTTCTCAGCGCCGCAGTCGGGGTCGGGGCGGTGATGGGTTCCAGTATTTCTGTGCTCATTGTCGGCCGTCGGCGACTGGTCATGCCCTTGGCCGCAGGAGCGATCGTGTCCGGCGCAGCACTGGCCGCGACAGGCACAACGTCCTCGTTGGCCATCATGTTGCTTTTGTTCGGTGTGAATGGAGTCGGTGCCCAGGCCCTGGATGTCGTGGGCCGAACCATCATTCAGCGGTCCTCCACCGACGATGTTCTCGCCCGCGTGTTCGCAGTGCTCGAGAGTCTCACGGTGGCGTCCATGGCCGTCGGCGCCGCTCTTCTTGGCTGGCTGAGCTCCGAAGTTGGCCCTCGGAACGCCATCGCAGCCATCGGTTTGGCTCTGCCGGCGCTCGTTCTGCTGCTTGCTCGACGGCTCATCATCGCTGATCGTTCCATCGAGCCGCCCAACCCGATTCTCATCGATGCTCTGCTCGACGTCCCCATGTTCGAGCCCTTGGCCACTCCGGTGATCGAACAGCTTGCCTTCAACATGGTCAGTCAGTCGTTCGACGCCGGAGAGGTGGTCATTCACGCAGGCGAAGTCGGTTCGCTCTTCTATCTGATCGAAACCGGGCAGTTGGAGGTGCAACGCGGCGGCGAGGTCGTGGTGCTCTGCGGGCCAGGGGAGCATTTCGGCGAGGTGGCCCTGCTCCGAAATCAGCGCAGGAACGCCACCGTTCGAGCTGTCACTCCGGCCCGGGTTTGGGAGATCGAACGTGACGTCTTCCTCGAGGCTGTCACCGGCCATCCTCAGAGCCGACATCGGAGTCATCAAGTTGCGAGCGAACGGGGCGGCTGAGGAGCTCCGCAGCAGGCTCGGACCCAGGGCGGGACCGCCCGGTTCAGCGAACCGAAGGTACATCGGCCTCACGGGAGCATGTTCTCGACCGACACTCCCGCTCATGAAACCTGCGCTGTTGAGAGACACCCGTAGCTCAACGCGGTTCCGCTTGATGCTTGTGGTCGTCTTGCTCGCCGGCATGACCTTGGCCGGTTTGTTGCTCGGCAGCCTTCGGTCAGACCAGGAGGACAGCCACCGACGAGTCGAACTGGCGTTGGGTGTCGTGAACTCGGTTCGCCTGATCGACGGTTTGGAGTGGCGGGCCAGAGCGGGCGCCAACCCGGCCGAGATCGACCGAATGATTGCGACCGCAAACACGCAGCTCCTGAATGAATTGGCCGAGCTGAAGGATGGACCCGAGGCGCGAATCCTGAGCGGCAAGGCAACGGCCTATGCCCGCGCCGTCACGTTGCGACTCTCCACGTCGTTCGCCGACGACGGCAGCGGCCTCGACGAGGACACGGGCCGGGTTCGGGTGGATCCCGGATTTCGTGAAGTGATTTCAAGGGCGCAGCTCATGGCCACCGCCCAGGCCGAGATGGCCGATTACACCGCTCGAAAGGTGGCGCTTCTCACATGGGCCATCTTGCTGACGCTCCTTGTGGCCATCGGCACGCTCGTGGCCCGCGTTTCGAAATCTCGAGAACGTGATCTTCGCCTTCGTTTCGAGACGGACCAACGATTCCGGACTCTCGTGGAGGGTTCTGAAGACGTGGTCACGGTTGTCACCGGAATCGAAGAGCTCTCCGTTCTGAGTCCGACGCTCGGGCCCTTCGCACGCTCCGGATCTGGTCCGTGGCCCACCTCGATGGGGGGACTCTTGACATCGGCGGCCCTGAGCGATTGGCGAGTGATCGACAATCGGCTCAGGAACCACGGTGGGCATCACACGATCGAGGTGACGCTGGAACGGACCGACAGTATGGCGACCCAGCTCGAAGGCCACGGTTCGCTGCTCGCTTCCGATTCCTCGCAACGAGTTTGGGTCTGGCGAGACATCACCGAGCGCAAGGAACTCGAGCTCCAGCTCAGTCATCAGGCATTCCACGACTCGCTGACCGGGGTCGCCAACCGCTCCCTGCTTTACGACCGGGTGGATCACGCCCTGGCGGTTTCGGTTCGAACCGACAAGCCAGTCACAGTCCTCTTTTGCGATCTCGACGATTTCAAGAGCATCAATGATTCGCTCGGTCACGGATACGGGGACGAACTCCTCCAGATCATCACCAAGCGAATACAGAGCTGTGTGCGAGAGACGGACACGGTTGCCCGGCTCGGTGGCGACGAGTTCGCGGTGCTCCTGGAGGACGCCACGGGCGAGAGCGCACTTGCTCTCTCGGAGCGAATCTTGAGCGTTGTGTCCTTCGAGGCGGAGCTTGCCGACCAGGTCGTGTTCCCGTCGATCAGTATCGGAATCGCCACGGCGGTGCCCGGGACGACGACCGCCGAGCTGTTTCGCAATGCCGACCTCGCGATGTACTCAGCAAAGAGAGCCGGCCGTGGACGGGCCGAGATCTATCAGGACGAGATGCACGAGTCGACGATCGATCGACTGGAACTCCAAGTCGACCTGAAGGAAGCGCTGGTCGGGGGTCAGTTCACCGTTCACTATCAACCATCGGTGGATCTTCAGGACGGAAACATCGAAGGGTTCGAGGCCCTCATTCGATGGGCTCACCCCACCCGTGGAAATGTCCCACCGGATCAGTTCATCCCGATCGCCGAGGCCACAGGGCAGATCGTCGAGATCGGGCGTTGGGTATTGGGTGAGGCTTGCCGGGCCGCCGTGCAGCTCCAGGTCGAGCATGTTCGTCCGCTCCAGATGGCCGTCAACCTGTCACCTCAGCAACTTCGAGATCCGACCATCGTCGCCACCGTCAAGGACGCGCTGGATGACAGCGGGCTCCAGCCCGACCGACTCGTTCTCGAGGTCACTGAGGGGTTCCTCCTGGACAATCCGGCCGCCGTCGCCCGGTTGCACGAGCTTCGGGCTCTCGGAGTTCTGATTGCCATCGACGATTTCGGGACGGGTTACACGTCGATCAATTACCTGCAGAGTCTCCCGATCAGCATCCTCAAGATCGACCGAGCGTTCATCAGCGGCAACGCACTGGCTCCGGCTGAGCGAAAGGCGTTTCTACATGCGATCGTCGGTCTGGCGAAAAGCCTCAACCTGCGGTTGATTGCCGAGGGTGTCGAGGATGAGATCCAACGGACCGAGTTGAGCGAAGCCGGCTGCGACACCGGTCAAGGCTTCTTGTGGTCTCCCGCCACCCCATTGATCGAGTCCAGTCGACTGATAGCTCAGATTCAATCACCGTCGGTCGGTATTCCCGGGGTCGGGGCGCGGTAGGGCGTTGGTGAGCAGGGCGTTGATGAGCAGGGGGTTGGTGAGCAGGGCGTTGGCTGCGAAAACGGGCGAACCCGACGCCATGGGCGCCGGGCTCGTCACTTGCGGAGAGGGTGGGATTTGAACCCACGGTGGGCGTGAACCCACACCTCCTTAGCAGGGAGGCACAATCGACCGAACTCTGTCACCTCTCCGGGGTCCGGCGATTGTAGCGAGCGTTGGTCGGGAGCGGTCGACCTCAGGACGGGATGCAGTTGATGCTCATCGCTCCCACTCGACGAGGAGCTGTTCGGGACCGCGGAACGTGATGTTGGGGAACACCGTGAGCTCCTGATCGGGAGCCAATCGCAGGCTCGGGACCAGCTGGGTCAAGAGTTCGAGCGCGATTCGGGCCTCCATCTTGGCCAGGCTTGCGCCCAGGCAGTAGTGGATTCCCTTGCCGAAGCTGATGTGGTGAGATGCGTTCGGTCGGTGGATGTCGAACTCGTTCGGATTTTCGAACTGCGTCGGATCGCGATTGGCCGATGCGAAGTTCAAGAAGATCCTCGTCCCGGCGGGAAGGTCGACGCCGCCGAGCGTGGTGTCCGTGGTGGTCACACGACGCCAAGCGATCTGACTCGATTCGAATCTGAGGACTTCGTCCACTGCGTTGGGGATGAGGCTCGGGTTGTCGCAGATCGCATTCCACTGCTCTCGACGAGGGAGGAGGCAGAGCAACGTGTTGCACAGCAGGTTGGTCACCGGATCGTGCCCGGCGAACGAGAGGCCGTAGATGATCGACTCGACCTCGCGGTAGGCGAGTTCAGAGGGGTCTGCGTCGTGGGCGTCGAGGAGTTCACTGGCGAAGTCCTCGGCTCGGTCTTCGCGTCTCGAGGCCGTGAACTCTCGGCAGTATCGCCAATAGGTCAGCATGTGCTCGGCGATTTCCACCTGTTGTCGGGCGGTGGGTTTGCCCCAACTGAAAGCCTTGCGCTCGACGCACCAGCTCTTGATCATGACGTCGTCGGCCCGGGGAAAGCCGATGAAACGAAACACGATCTCGGCCGGGAGCGGAAACGCCAGTGACTCGACGTACTCGGCCGAAGTTCCCGAGGCCAGCATCTCTCTGATCAGGCTTTCCGCCCGGAGCCGCATGTAATCCTCGAGCGTCTTCAGGCGCCGGTTCGAGAATCCTTTGCGGGTGTACACCCGGATTCGGCTGTGGTCGGGTTCGGGGCGATTCGACATCACGGCGACTGGATCGAAATCGGGAGCTCCGAGCACCGCCGTCGCCTTCGGGTCGAGGGGGAAGAGTGGATCCTGCACATTCGCTGACGAATAGGTGGCTGGGTCGGTGAAGACCGCTTCGATGTCTTCCATTCTGGTCACGACCACGTAGCCCACTTCATCGGCGTAGAAGACGGGATGATCCTCTCGGAGCTTGGCGGCGATCGGATAGGGATCTGCGAGGTAGTCGGCGCCGAGCGGATTCCAGCCGTGATCCACGGGACAACCAGTTGGGGCACCATCCATCGAAGTCGGTGCCTGGTGGTAGTGCTCACCGGTCCCGCTCTCCGCGTTCTGCGGCTGCGCCGTCGGGTCCGATGATGACATCTTGGTCATGTTGCCCTCTCCTGATCGCTGAGCGCTGGTCCTGGTGGTTTGATCGTGGGTGGTTTGATCGTTCGAGTTACTCAAACGAACTCGACGGCGAACACGCCAAACGGTCCGTAGTCGGCTTCGATCCGATCGCCGGTGCTGACGGCGACCGGGCGCGTGAACGAGCCGGCCAGAATGATCTGCCCCGGCTCGATGGTGCGTCCCTGTTCGTGACAACGACGGGCGAGCCAGACGATTCCTTCTGCCGGGTGGCCCAGCACGCCGGCCGCCAATCCCGTCTCTTCGATGGTTCCGTTGAGCGAGAGCAGCGCTCCGGTCCATCGAAGATCCACCTCGTCGGGCTTGGCCGTGTTCGGTCCGATGATGATGCCGGCGTTGGCGGCGTTGTCCGAAATGGTGTCCATGACCGACCGCACATAACCCGTCTCCGGATGTTTTCGGTAGGAGCGAGCGGCGATGAGTTCGAGAGCCGGCACGACATGGCGAGTGGCGGCGAGCACATCGTCCCGGGTGACGTTCGGCCCGGCTGCGGTTCCCGCTCCGAGCGGCGCATCGAGCACAAAGGCCAGCTCGACCTCGATTCGGGGGTCGGTGAAGTCACCGGCGGCGATGGTTGCTGTGGGTAGGGCGAACGTTCGGCCGTCTGCGGCCACGAGGGACGGCTCGAACACCATGGCATCGGTGATGAATCCGGAGTCCGGGGTCGTGATCTGCATCGCCTGCTGCATTGCTCGCGACGTCAATCCGATTTTGTAGCCGACTACGACCTCACCCCGACCTTCCCTGATCGCCTGCCAGGCGGCCTGGATTCGGTAGGCATCATTCATCGTGAGCCGAGGATGACGGATTGTCGTGGCGTCGATCTGAACCTTCGCTTGCTCGGCATCAGCGAGCCGCTGGGCCTCGGCGTCCACCTCAGCCGACGTCAAGGTCCTTTCTGGTGAGCTTCGGTCGGGATTCATGACCCGTCCTCGTCCCCGAATTCGAGTGCAGCCAGATCGGTCAGTAGAACCAAGAGCTTCTGATACTTCTTGTCGCCCAGCGTCGCTTCGATTTCGCGATAGCGAGCCTCCGATTCCGGACCGATCTGATTCACCAGCTTGACGCCCTCGGCGCTGAGCTCGATCAACGCTCGACGTTGATCGTTGGCAACGGCGAGGCGTCGAATGAGCGACCGGGTTTCGAGATTGGCGAGAATCCGCGAGAGGCTCGGACCGAGCAGAAATGTGGCCGATGCCAGATCACGAACCTCGAGGCCGTGCTCACCCGATGCGGCCAACGCCCGCAAAACGCGCCATTGCTGTTCGGTTACGCCGTGTTTGATCAGCAACGGACGAAAGGATCGCATCGTTGCTTCCCGAGCCTGGAGGAGCGCCATCGGGAGGCTCTGGCTGAACGGTCGCATCGACGAATCGGTCACGGTGTGGCGCATTGATGCACATGTTAATCATCTTGTGCGCAGCGTGACCGGAGTCGTGACCGTGGCGGTTTGCGACACAGCGTTCACGACTCAGCATTCACGAACACAGTGTTCGCGACCGTTTTCGCTCCGTGGTGGCGACCAGAGCCTCCTCCAAGGGCGGCCGACCTACCCCCTGAGCTGAATGAGCCATGGCAAAAGCTTTGGATTCGTGCATTGCGTGCCGATGGACAGGGAAACCGCTGTGTCGTCTCGTGTTGCCGAGGATGATTGTCTTGACTACTTCCAGAATTCCCGAGATCTCGGAGACAGGCGTTGAACTCTCCGCCAATGACGCGCTCCGCCTCCTCGACGGAGTGGCACATCTGGCAGTGCGGGCCGGCGTGATCTGCGGTGGTAGCCCCGCGATCGAGGGTGAAACTGGCGTTCCGCTGGACCACTTCCTCGGTCGAGACCTGAAGGACATCGGTCATCCGACGGGGGCCGGTTCGGTCGAACGGCTTCTCACCTCCGGACTTCCTGTTGATCTGCAACTGGGTGACGATTTCGACAGCAACATCGTTCGTCTCCGATTGCTGGGCGAATTCGAAAGCGCGGCCTATGTCGAACTGCGAAGCCTCACCGAGTTCCAGATCACCCACGATGACTTGACGTCTCTGCCCGAGCGAGCGGCCACGCTGAGTCATCTGCGCCGATGCCTCCAAGTGGCATCGAAGGAAAACGAGACCGCAGTCCTGTTCTGCGACATCGACAACTTCAAGCTCGTGAACGATCGGCTGGGCCATGACGCCGGCGATGAACTGCTCACCGAGGTGGCCTCACGGCTTCGATCCGTTGTTCGGGGCGTCGATCTCGTCGGTCGTTACGGCGGTGATGAGTTTGTCGTTGTCACCCCTGGTGTGACCGACCCGGCAGAAGCAACCGAGTTCGCGGCCCGAGTTTTCGAAGCGGTCACTGGACCAATGTCGTGCGCCGGTGTTCGAGTGAGTGTGAGCGTGAGCATGGGGCTGGTCATCTCGGGCGAAGATGATCGATCGGCCCAGAGTCTGTTGAACAAGGCAGACCTTGCCATGTACGAAGCCAAGCGCAATGGTCGGGGCCGGCTCGAGCTGTTCCGGCCCGGCATGGCTGATCGCGCTGCAGACCGCACTCGGAATCAGGCCCTGCTCGTTGATGCGATCAAGAACGACGAACTGGTGATCCACTTCCAGCACGTGGTGCCCGCCGACCCACGGAGCGATCATCCCACTGGCGTCGAGGCGCTGGCTCGCTGGCAGCATCCAACCGATGGTTTGGTGATGCCCGATGCGTTCCTCAATGATGCAGAGGAGTCGGGTTTCATCACCACCCTCGGAACGCACCTGATCCGGATCGCAATTCGCGATTTCGTCCAATGGCCGGGCGAAGCCCCAGAGTTCCTGGCCGTGAACATGTCGCCTCAGCAGCTGGGTGTGGAGGGAGTGTCGGTTCATATTCTCGACGCCATCCGGGAGTTCGATCTCGACCCAGCCCGAGTGGTCGTGGAGCTGACCGAGGGCGCGTTCGCCAAGGGTCAGCCGGTTCTCGACAATCTTCGGAGTTTCCGAGAACACGGTGTGAGGATCTTCCTCGACGATTTCGGAACCGGCTACTCCAGCCTCAGTTACCTACGTCGTTTCCCGGTGGATGGCATCAAGATCGATCAGTCGTTCCTGCACCCGACGCTCGATCAGGGCCTCGTGAAGATCATCGTGGAGATCGCTCTGACGATGGGTGTGGTGACGGTGGCCGAGGGCATCGAAACCAAAGAGTCACTCGAGCAGGTTGCCGCTCTCGGCGTGACCTACGCCCAGGGGTATCTCATCGATCGTCCGGCCCCGGCCGGCAATCTCGATGCCTGGACCGTTACTGCCCGCTGATCTCAGCTCGCAACCAACGACAGACCGGCCGATGTTCGGATGTCGATCAAGTCCACCTGGTGGTGGTTCGAGTCGGCCTGGTTCGAGTCGGTGAGGTCTGATTGATCGGGGCCGACTGCGATTCCCTGCTCCATGGGCAGGACGAGATCGAATCGCTCGATGGCGCGAACGTCGTTGGTTCGGTAGGAAGCCACCCGGGTGCTCCATGAATCGATCACCTGCCGGCTCGACCCGGTGGAGAAGAAGGTCGTGAGTGGGCCCTCGAACTGATAGGCGTCGGCCTCGTTGATGTAGACCGTCTCACCACTCGTGAGCTGAACTGCGAACTGCGCCATTGCCACTCCAATCTCGTCGGGAACCTGGGAACCAGTATCTCGATGGGGTGTGACACTCTCGGGATTCAATCAATTGGAAGAGCCGCTTCCCGCTTCTCAGGTGGCGACGTAGGTGAGGTAACCGGCGACGCCAGCGGCGACCGCGGCAACCAGGAACGCAGCCGTCATGGCCATTTTCAAAACTTTGAAGGTGATGAAGAGGGCGGCGAGCCCGACAAGTCCGGCGATCCAGAGTGAAGGCATCCGCGCAGTCTTGCCGATCCCACGGGCCCTGAGTCGCCACGGGGCCAAAGGAACGAGATCAATGATTGCGTCAGTTCGATGCATGACCGACCTCCACTCGGGGTAGATCAGGTGCATGACTTCTCTGAAGCGAACGATTGGCCGCAGTCTGCTCCTGACCCTCGCCTCGATGGCGTGGCGAAATCGAGCCAAGATTCGAGCCCAGTTCACCTGATCCTCGATTCACCGTTCGGCTTGGCCCATCGCTGGGGTCGATGTCTTCGGGTGGGCGTCCGGTGCCCTCGCAGCGGTCTCCGCTGGCGAGTTCGGCAGCGGTTTGCCCGTGATTTGGTTTGCCCGTGATTTTCTGCTCAGTCGGGTCGATGCGGCGTTTCGCCCGTAATCGCAAAGTCGGTCGGGGACGGTGTCGGCCCAGTGTTGGTTGTCGGGTCTTCGGATTCGAAGGGTTCGGTCGGGTAGGAGTTTGATCGACCATTTGCCTTCGTGGACGGCGTGATGATGCTGGTTGCACAACGGCACCAGGTTGTTCAGATCCGTGAGTCCTCCCGATTGGCCTGGGTGGGGATCCCATTCTTTGATGTGGTGGGCTTGGCACCA
>JBBKXQ010000153.1:0-5869 GCA_037969565.1 Acidimicrobiales bacterium
GTTGTGGTTGGGGTTGGGGTCAGCCGGCTTGGAATTCCAATGAGGAGTCCTCGATCCAAGGACCAACCCCACTCACGCGGTCGATCGCAACACTGATCACCACCGAGGTCGACGAGTCACGGAGGGTCAGCGGGTGTCGGCGAAGCCCGAGATACTTCATGGCCAACCGGTCCATCACCTCAGGATCGCCCGGGCCGATCGTGGCTTGCCCCCGGACAACGAGGTGCCGTTGAAACCCACGATCATTCCGCTCGGTGTCTTCGATTGACAGAATGATGCGGGGATCGCGAGCAAGATTCTTGGCCTTCTGACTTCGGCCGTCGCACCCCATCAGAATCTCATCGTCGCGGGCGATCACCCACACCACCGAGACCTGCGGAGAACCATCGCGATTGTTGGTCCAGACATGAGCAACTGCGTCAGTACCCAACAACGCCTGGGCCTGAGCCGGAATCGAGACCATGACGAACCCCCTATTGATTCAACTGTTTGTTGAATCGACCTTAGTTCGTCGATGTCGATCCGTCATGTGTTCACGCCGAGGGACAGGATCGTGCAGTCTCGGGCAAGTCTTGGCCGCCATCAGTTGACCGAGAACCGAGCCGTCGTCGTGCACAAGTAGCGTGCCCCGATGCTTTCACGGGAGGACCGACGCGCCCTGCAATCGGTGGCCACGCAGTTCTTCGTGAACGGCGCCGCCTCTGGGTCGTTCGTCCCCCGCCTGCCGGAGATTCGCGATCGGATCGGGGTGGATCTCGGCACCATCGGGCTGATCCTCACACTGGCCAGCCTCGGCGGTTTGGCCGCCAGCCTGCTCTGCAGTCGCGTGATCCATCGGTTCGGCACCAAGCGGGTCATGACCGCAGGCGGTGGATTGCTGGCGCTGACCCTTCCCGCGATCGGCTTCTCCACGAATTCGTTCCTGCTCTGGCTCGCAGTCGCCACAATGCTCTTTTTCGACGTCTTCACCGACGTCGCCATGAACATCCAAGGTTCGGCGATCAGTACCCGACGATCGGTGCCGGTGATGAATCGACTACACGGGTTGTGGAGTCTCGGAACCGTGGTCGGCGGCGTGATCGCGTCAGCACTCGCCGCAGCTGGGCTCGATCTGCGACTGCACCTACTCGGCGTCTCGGTACTGCTCGTCGCAACCCTGTTCTTCGTTGCCCCGGGCCTACTCCGCTCCGACGTGGCCCCGCATGCGGCAGTCACCCAGCCCTCGACCCCACCCTCCACCACCGGGCGCTCGCCAAAGAACGCGCTGGTCGTCCTCGCCGTGCTCGGTGCCGCCGCCATGATGCTCGAAGCCATCAGCGGCGATTGGGCGAGTTTCCGCCTGCGTGATGACCTGGGCGCCGACGCCGGGGTCGCCGGCCTCGGCTATGTCGCCTTCACCGTCGGCATGCTGAGTGGCCGCCTGTCCGGCGATTCGATTCTCACCAGGGTCGGCGAGCATCGCCTCATCCGAGCCGCGACCACGCTTGCCGCCGCCGGTCTCGGACTCGCCCTCTTGGTTCCATTCACCACGTCAGCGCTGGCTGGCTTCTTCATCGCCGGACTCGGAATCTCCGTGCTGTTTCCCCAGCTCTACGACCAGGCGGCCAAGTCCCCCGGACGGGCCGGTGCCGGCCTGGCGTCCTTGACGGCGGGAGCCCGGCTCGGAGCGCTGATCGCCCCCGGCATCGTCGGCATCTTGGCGTCGACCGAGGCGTTCGGGGTCGGGGCCGCGATGGCCATCGTCACCCTCCCCACGGCGGCCGCGATCATCGCGCTGCGGACTCTCCAAGCCCGCAGCCGACCTGCGACCTGACGGGTAGTGGCCGTGCGTGCTGACGGCTCGTACTGTCCTCTCAGGACCCGAACGAGTCGAGCCGTAGCTCGGCGTGATGGAGAACGCCTTCAGGACACTGGTCGGGGAAACGGCTTGGCCAGGGCCCAGCCGTGCTCACTCGGTCCGTTGCCGGTGAGGTAGTCGAGTCGCTTCACCGCGTCTTCGAGTGTCGGGATCTCGCCAACTGGACTCCACCAGAGCACATTGATGGGGCGGTCGGGTTTCTGAAACCATTCGGTCCGGCGGCGCAGGTAGCTCGAGTGGCCGCTCTTGTACATGAAATGTTTCAACGAGTCGAGACCGTCCCAGAGCGACATGTTCGGTGCCCACAATGGGTCCTCCCGAGAGGGCACGTCCACGAAGCTCGACGAGCCGCCGTCGTCGGCTTTCAGACGCCAGACGAAGCCAGGCGTTGCCTCGGCGATCGCGTTGATCGGGTCGAGCGCGGCGGCGAACTCGGCCATTTCGGTTGCATCGATCGGTGCTCGCAACAGCCCGAGATTCAGTTGCGCCAAGTGGTACCGGGTCATCACGTCATCCTATGAAGGCAAGATGCGACGCCACTTGCGTTTTCGCCGCCTTCGGTCGTATTCGGGCGTCTATTCAGAGATGCCGAACGAGGAGGAACCCATGAGGGCTCCGACGACTGGCAAGACGTCGACGAGCTCCAACCCAAAGGCGGGCAGATGAACACCGGAGCCGGGGCCGAATCGTTGTGTCATAGTTTCTCTGTGACCGACAAGCCGTATCTGGCCTGGGTCGCTGAGCCGGAGCTGATCGACCCAGCGGACGATGCTGCGATCGTCGACGCGGCAGCACGGGCCAGCGACCAGGTCGTGGTCTGTGAACATGTGGCGAAGTGGTACGGCTCGTTCCAGGCCCTACGCGACGTTTCACTGTCGGTCCACCGGGGCGAGGTGGTGTGCATCGTTGGGCGCTCGGGCTCGGGGAAATCATCCTTCATTCGGTGTCTGAATCGCCTCGAGCCCTACGACGAGGGGCACATCACCGTTCTGGGCATGAGCGACTCCCAAGACATCTACGAAACCCAGATGGTTCGAGAGCGAGTCGGGATGGTCTTCCAGACCTTCAACCTGTTTCCGATGCTGACCGTCCAGCAGAACGTCACCACTGCGCTCCGCCTCGTCCACGGATGGCCAGCCGATCGGGCTCGAGAACGGGCCACAGAGATGCTCGAGCGGGTCGACATGCTTCGGCACGCCGCCAAGCGACCCGAGCAATTGTCGGGCGGCGAGCAACAACGGGTTGCCATCGCCCGAACACTCGCCACGAGTCCCGAGATCATTCTTCTCGACGAGCCGACAGCGTCAATCGATCCGGAGCTGACCAGAGGCGTCATGGATCTGTTGGCCGAGATCGCCGCAACCGACGTCACCGTGATCGCCGTCACCCACGAGATGAACTTCGCCCGCCACGCCGCCGACCGTGTGGTGTTCTTCGAGGATGGTCGAATCATCGAAGAGGGGATACCGGATCACATCTTCGGGCGGCCCGAAGATCCGAAGACCCGCCGGTTCATCGAAGAGGCTCGACTCATGCTCGTGTAGTGAACCGGACGGGAACGACCGGCTAAGTTCCGAGACGATGAACTCCGTACTCGACCTGCCGAGCGAGCCACCCAGCGAACTCAGCGACGAACACCGCCGCTGGCTGCTCACCCAAATGATCTCGTCCCGAATCTTCAGCCAGCGGGTGTTCAACCTGCAGCGGCAGGGTCGAGCCGGCACCAACGCTCCCGTCGACGGCAGCGAGGCCATGCTCGCCGGATGCTCCCTCGCGCTCGATCCGACGACGGATTGGGTTCTTCCGCAATACCGGGAACTCGTCGGGCTCGAACGGTTCGGTCCCGATGTGCTCGACCGCTACGTGCTCTACACCCTCGGTCATCCCGATGGCGGCAACATTCCCGAACCGACACGGGTCTGGCCGCCCCAGATCTCCTTGGCTACGCAGGTTCCGCATGCCGTGGGGCTCGCGTGGGGAATGAAACAACGCAAGGAGCCCGGCTGCGTGCTGGTCTTTCTGGGCGATGGTTCCACATCGGAGGGCGACTTCTACGAAGCCTGCAACTTTGCGGGAGTTCTCGAGGCCCCGGTGATCGTCGTCATCGTCAACAACGGCTGGGCCATTTCCACACCCATCTCGCAGCAGACGCGAGCCAAGAACTTTGCCGAGAAGTCCCACGCCTTCGGCATCCCGGGCACCACGGTCGACGGCACCGACCCCGTTGCCGTGTTCGAAGCAACCGCCGACGCCCGAAGCCGGGCGATTGCCGGTGCCGGACCATCGATCATCGAGGTCGTCACCTACCGACTCGGGCCCCACACCACCGCCGATGATCCCAGTCGCTACGTGCCGACCGAAGAACTGGCGGCGGCGAAGGAACGGGATGCCATCACGGTGTTCCGGGCCGAACTGACCAAGCGCGGCATCTGGACCGACGAGGACGACGCGACAGCGGCGGCCACCGCCGATGCCCGGATGGAAGCGGCCGTCCAGGCCGGTGAAGCTCGCCCCGTCGAGCCGGATGCGTTCTTCGATCACGTCTTCGCCGAGTTGACGCCGCGAATGGAACGCCAGCGGGCCCAGTTCTGGGCCAATCAGGAGGACGCATCATGACCGCCACCACGACCCAGGACCACGCCGCGGCCCCGGTCGGATCCCGCGTGATGACGATGCTCGAAGCCATCAATCACACGCTCCACCAGGAGATGGCGCGAGACGATCGCGTCATCGTCTTTGGTGAAGACGTCGGTGCCAACGGTGGTGTGTTTCGAGCCACCGAAGGATTGCAGCAGGAGTTCGGCGTCGACCGCGTGGTCGACACGCCCTTGGCCGAAGCCGTCATTGCCGGCACGGCGGTCGGGTTGGCCGCGGCCGGGCTGATTCCGGTTCCCGAGATCCAATTTCTCGGGTTCAGCTATCAAGCGTTCCACCAGATCGCAGGCCAGATCTCCCGACTGCGCTATCGAACCCGGGGCCGGTTCGGAGCCCCGATCACGATTCGTGCCCCCTTCGGTGGAGGTGTCCGAACTCCCGAGCTCCACAGCGATTCGTTGGAGGCACAGTACGCAAACATTCCCGGACTCAAGATCGTGATGCCGGCGTCAGCCGCCGACGCAAAGGGTTTGCTGGCCACCGCGATCCGAGATCCCGACCCCGTGCTGTTCCTCGAACCGCTGCGGGGTTACCGAATGATCAAGGGCGAGGTTCCCCTCGGCGAACACCTCGTGCCGTTCGGAAAGGCCCGGACCGTCACGTCCACTGACCACGACACCGTGGTGATCATCGCGTGGAGTTTCATGGTGGAACTGGCCCGACGGGCGGCGGAGCAACTCGCGGAGGAAGGTATTCGGGTTCGAGTGCTCGACCTGCGAACGTTGGTTCCGCTCGACACGGAAACCATCAAGGCTGCGGTCGAGGAGTGCGGCCGCGTGGTCGTGGTGCAGGAGGCGCCCGAAACCAACGGCTTTGCTTCCGAGGTGATCGCCACCATCAACGACGAGGCCTTCTATTCCCTCGAGGCGCCGGTCAACCGAGTATCGGGTTACGACGCTCCCTACCCGGTCGGAAAGCTGGAGGACAATTACGTCCCCGATGTGCAGCGAATCGTCCGGGCCGTTCGGCAAACGATCGGCGCAGCATGAGTGGGCCGGGTGACGAGTTCGTTCTCCCTGACGTGGGCGAGGGACTCGACCAAGCAGAGATCGTCGAATGGCTGGTGACCGAAGGCGACCGGGTGGTACGAGACCAACCACTCGTCGAGATCCTCACCGACAAGAGCCAGACGCAGCTTCCCGCTCCAAAGGGCGGCGTGATCAAGCGACTCGGTTTTGCCGAAGGCGACATCGCCCAGGTCGGCCAAGTCTTGGTCGAGTACGAATCGAACGGCGACGGGCCGGCCGCACAGCAGAGCGGCGTCACACAACCGGCCGAGGGTTCCTCCCCGGATGCCGACTCCACAGCACCCAGCGCGGCGCAACCAGCGGCACCCGCCCCACCCGCCTCCCCCAC
>JBBKXQ010000154.1:0-18138 GCA_037969565.1 Acidimicrobiales bacterium
AACTGCTTCGCACCACGGTTCGCGACGCCGCCATCGAGGTCGATCTCGCTCGGCCACCGCATTTCCTGGCTCCGTGACATCTCGTCATCTCATGCTTCGTCTTGTTCCCGGAACTACAGTGTGTTGCGCTCACCGATAGGCTTCCCAACTTCTCCGGCGCGCCGCTCAGTACGAGCATGCTCTTTGTAAGGCAGATGGAGGTGTACGAATCCTTCAGCGCCAAACCTTCATCCAACAGGACATCAACTCACCATGCCCAGCAACAGACTCACACCGCTGCAGGAATCCGAAGCTCGCCGGAAAGCAGCCGAGGACGCTCGCAAGAACAAGGTCGCCCGCGTCTATTCCGACGAGGAGAAGGCCGTTCGTAAGGATCGGGTCGCCAAGGCCAAGGATGCGCTTGCCCGCTCGGTGGGAATCAAGGGCGAACACGTGCCCTCGGCGCGCTCCGAGCTGAAGCAGTACCTCCAACGGCTGAACGAGCCCAAGCAGCCCGACGATGCTCGGTTCGAAACCCTCATCGAGGCGCCCTTCAAGGTGCCGCCGAAGAAGCGATCCAACGACCGCTTCTGACACGTCGTCGGCCGCTGTTCGTGGCTGGTGCCGAGAACATCGAGCAGGCATCTCCCTCGTCGCTCACGGGTCAGCCAGGCTCATCGAATGAGTAGTTGAAGACGTCGACGGCGCGAGCCGGTGTTCCGATGCCGGGTCGACACGCCGTCGCCACGACATGTGACGCTGAGGGGCGTCGCGTCGTGAACGACCATGCATCTGGGTGGACATCGACCGCGGGGTCGCAGGTGAACCCGATACTGCCAAGGTCGGTTGGTACGAAGGAGAACCGCTTCAGTCCGGTGGCGAGACCCATGCCGGTGGCCTTGATGAAGGCTTCCTTCAGCGTCCAAAGACGAGTGAACGCCAGCTCGCGCTGCGCCGTGGGAAGCTCCATGAAGGCGGCGAATTCAGCGGCCGAGAAACTCCTGCGAGCCACCGACTCGTGGTCGCTGACTCGACCCATCCGTTCGACATCGACACCAGCATCAACGTCGCGGTGGACCAGCACCGCGATCATGCCTTCGGTGTGAGAAAGGTTGAAACGAAGGCCCTTCGGCGCCTCGGCGTTCGTGATCTCGGGACGCCCGTGGTCCCTCGTTTCGAACGTCCAAACGTCGGGCCGGATCGACGAATAGGTCGACAGGATCGATCGAACGGCAACGTGAGCGAGAAGGAACAGAGCCCGGTCAGCAGGCCTCAGGTAGCGCTGACGGCGGTCGCGCTCATCGATTGAGAGCATGCGCTCAGACCGAGCGCTCTCGTCGTCTGCTAGATGACGGGTCTCGGCGACCCATAGATGCAGCCGGTCGCTCAGTTGATCGAAGCGCTCAGCCGAAGCCCCGACACCCGCTGGACTCACGCCGGCGACGAGCCTGGCAGACGATGGGTTTCGATCTCGAGAAGTTCAGCCACGACATGACCCGCTTCGTTGCGCAGGACGACATCGCACGTCACCTTGTTCGCGGTTGCGCCTCGAGCCATGAGCGTCGCGTGGAGCGAACCGCTGATCGGTGGAGCGGAGAGATGGACCCGGCCGATGCCGGTCGGAAGCGACGGGCACCCGAGGACGTGCTCGGTCCAGACCAGCGCCATCTGCAGGGCGCCATCGATCGCCGCCGGATCAGAGATCCAGACGTCTGTCGGCCATTGCCGGTCGATTGCACCGCGTACTCTCGCTGTCAGCCCCGAACCCGGGCTCAGCACGAGGTCATCGAGTACTCGAAAGGCCGGACCATGGAACAACACTCCCCCGTCGTAGACCGATTCGAGTCGGATGGCATCCGCCGCCACCGCCTCCACCTTGACCTGTCGCTCCGGCGAATTGACGTCGAGCTCGGCGATGCAGCGGTAACGAGGCCGTCCGCTGCCGTCGGCAATGTCGAGTCGGAACGACGACGCATCATCGGCGGCGGGTTCAGCGGTGAGGAGGAGTTCGAGGTCACCACCGGCGAGAAAGTCGGGTGCGACCAAGCCGCTGAGCACGCATACATCACTGAGCACGACGGGCCCCGGACGAGCCGATCGCTCGGCCGCGGCGCGTGCGAACCATTCGAGCACGACGGCGACCGGAATGACCGGCACACCGTTGACGACATGGTCGCTCAGTTGAGGTTGGATCGCACGGTTCACCGTGATTGCAGTCGGCTGCCGGGTACCGAACAACAACCCTGCCACGTCGGCCAGCCAGTTGCCGACTGCACTACCATCCGACTCGTATCGGCCAATGGCCGCGGCCTCCCGCAGCGCTGCGGTCTCGGTTCCCGCAGTGAGGCACTGAGCCAGCACCTGCCAGGCCCCGGCGTAGACCTCGCCCGTTCCGGCCCGACGCTGCTGTGCGTCGACCGCAGCGGCGAAAACCGGGTCACCCGGAGAGGGCCGTTCCTCTCGATTCGGCCCGCCCAAGGCGTTGATGGCGCCGACCACATGATCGACCCGCTCGCGCAGGGTCATCGCCGCCAGCCGGTCGGCCTCGATGGGTTCGCCGATCCAGTACCGCTGCTTGCCGTGGCCGACCGGGAACTCGGCCTTGCCCTCGATCGGGTCGATCGGAAGCCCGCCGGTGAACCGGACCGGGACGATGGGAATTCCGAGGTCGAGCGCGAGGTCGAGGAACACTGAGCTGCAGCGCTGCGTCTCGTCCCGACAACTCTGCGACCGGGTGCCGTCGGTGTGCACGAAGAACGAATGTGGCCCGACGGTCATCTCGGTGCGAACGGCATCGATGATTTCGAACATCGACTCGGGACGGGACTGGTCGAAGTAGGCGATCTGGGCAACCGACGTGCACCCGGGGTAGGCCTCGAGGGAGCGGACCAGCTCGCCGATCCACCGCTCCTGATGCTTTGCGTTCGACACCGTCGTCATGCCAACTCCGCTGATCGCCGGCAACAGGTTCGAGATGAGCAGTGATTCGATCTGCACCTGGTGGTTGGCCAGATAGATCACTGAGCGGCCGCGGAGCCTGTCGATCGTGTCAGGGCGTTCGGTCATGACCGCACTCACATACCGATCGAACAGCCCGCCGACGAGGTCATCGCCGAGCCAGCTGGCCGGGGTACTGCGGCGCTCCTGCCAGTGGTTCCGCATCGCAGTTGCGACCTCGCCGAGCGGAAGTCGGGACTCCGTTCCCATCGGTGGGCCCGACACGATTCGCATGCCCATGTTCTCGACCTGGTAGATCCGGAGGCCGTCGCACCAGAGGGAGCCGGCACCGATGACGTAGGGACCACGGTCGTCGCGGCCGACTTCGGTGATCTCCATCAGGCTCGTGATCAACGAGTTCTTCGGAGTGACTTGTCCTCGGTACTTCCACGTCAGCGGCTCATCGAGCATCAGCGGTTCGAAATGCGGAGTGTCGATGCCGGCGTCCATGTCGGTGTCGAGCATGAAGAACTGCAGTAGTTGAATCAGCGCTTCGATGCCGAGCGACCCCGGTTGTACCGGGTCCTGGAAGAAATGGGCCTTGAAGAACCATTCATTGACATCGACGTCCTTCTCGCCCCGCAAGAGGCCGAGACCGTCACGGCCCGCTCCGGCTAGGTGGGCGACCCGATCGAGCATGAGAAGCATTGGCTCGGCCAGGCGAGCCGGTCCCGCGCAGTACCGTTCCGGGCGAGCGGTGAGATCGAGCATCGGCCGTGTGCTCGACTCGAGGAGGGCACGATGCTCCTGGGTGATCGGGAGGCCGACCTGTTCGTCGAACGCCTCGGACGGGAAGAACCCGAAGACCGTTTTCATCGTGTAGACGCGACGGTCGCCGAGCAAACACTCGACCTCGAAGCCTTCGATGACCATTCCTCCTGCGCGAGAGACGTCGATCAGCTTCACCCGGGTCGTGAGGGTTCCACTGGTACGAGTCAGTTCGTCGGTGAGCGTTCCGGTGCCGTCGAGATTGCGGAAAAGAAGATCGTCCTCGACCCCGGTGACCGAACCGACCGCTGATGCGACCCAGCCGCAAGGTTGGAGCGCCGCTTCGAGCAACACCGCGAATGGCATCGTCTCGACGCCGTTCTCGTCGAAGTACCAGGCGTCGTCGGGAATGTCGTACTCACACACGACCTCCAAACCGGCGACACACTCGTCGAGTACTCCGTCGATTTCGACGATTCGACTGACGAAGTGGTACGGCTCACCAGGCAGACGGGGCGATCGGCGCGTGCCGTCGAACATCGCATACATCGCCCCGAATGCGTCCGAGGGACGACCCCACGCGCACGAGATCATCGCCTTCCAGCCGAAGGGGAAACCCTCGCCATCGGTGGCGACCGCGACCGGTTCGATCACACCGCGGTACAGCTCAGGCATTGACGTCAGTGGCCAGTCGGGTGTCAGCTCGACGCCGAGTCGATGAGCGTGAAATGCCGCTCGACCGTCGACGAATCCCAACACGTCGCAGATGATCGTTGGATGGGGCCCGGACCAGATCTCCTCGACATGGATCTCGTAGGCGACCCGCTCGGTCTGCGGATTGATCTCGCCCCGACATTTGAGTTCGAAGGGTTGCCCGGGCAGCGGTTGGAACCGCCACCCGTCGACCCGTGTGGTGAAGCCCAGTGCCGCCAGGTAGAACGACATCGCCTCGACGCACGCTTCGACCATGAAATTCCCCGGCATACATGGGTCGTTCTTGAAATGCCCGTCGAAGAACCAGGCGTCGCTTGCGATCGCCGACTCGCAGCGCAGGAAGCCGCGCCCCCACGGACCGCCATTCGGATCGAACTCGGTCACCTCGTCGAAGAAGAGCAGATCGGCGGCCTGGATCTTGGGTGTGCGGGTATGGGTCTGTGTCCATTCGTAGCCGGGCCCGAAGCACTCGCTCGGGCGGCCTTCGCTGAAGGCCACGACCTCGTCGTTGGAGAATGACCGCTTTGTGCACTCGACCGCGGGTGGGTCGACCCGAGCGTTCGGATCGAGACCGGCTCGACCTTCCTCGGGAGTCCACAAGATTCCGAGTGCCTCGGCGAGTTCGGTCGGGCTGAAGAAGCCGGCCTGCCCGTCGCGAACGCTGAGCCGACGCTCACCATCGACGATGCAGTCGTATTCGAAGAAGAAGAGCCGAATCTCACCGTGTTTTGCGTGGCCGGTCACTCGGATCTCGTATTGAAGCACATCACCGACCGAGGGAAGGTCGCCGTGGTAGGTGAGCGTGCATCCCAGCAGTCGGTAGGCCCGATTCGCATCGTTGATCAGGTCGATGCCCATGTAACTGATCAGCATCAGGTCGGCTTGACCGGATTCGATCATGAACCCGGCCGGCATGTACCCGGCGTTGAGGTACCAGGCATCCACAGGGACGTCGGTTTCGGTCCAGATCGTCCCGGTGCCGAGCACCCCCGCTTCAGCAAGGAGGCCGACGACCCGATCGGCGAGCAGGAGTGGAGGTTCCGGCATACGGCACTGCACGGCCCGACCGTCCTGGGCCTCGAACGACGGCCCGAACAATGTCGAGATCGTGCCCGACGAGTGAATCTCGAGTTGTTCCTTGTCCCACGCCGGACCGGACGGCTCGAACCGGATCACATCACTCGGCAGGAGCGAGGCGGTGCCGGGCACGATCGGCGGCGCTTTGTGCACGACAGGAACGACCTCGGCGACGGGCCGGGCGACGGCCAACGGTTCATTCGCTATCAAGGACTCCTCACCCAATTGCAGAAGCGCCTCGGCCCGGCCCGACAGGAACTGCTCGTGAATCGCAGCTTGTTGCTGCACGAACGCCTCGTGCATCGCCACCACGGTTGCCATGTGATGCTGGATCGTCGCGGCAGCGCCCATCGCCGGCTGCGGAATTTCGACCGGGACCCGATTCGGCGGGGCCGCCCATCGGACCGACGACGGGAGCGTCGGTGCGGGGTCCATACGTTGGCGAGTCATCTGGGTGTGGCCTCGAGTCGTTGTCGGTCGAGGGGGAAGCGCGGCCGGGGCCGGGTGGGAAGCAAATTCGAGCGTCGGACCTCGCGCCCCGACTTCGGTGCTGGTCGGTGAGCTGAGTCGACAGGTCAGTGCCTTGTGGTCCACCGCCACCCCCGCCGCCACGAGCGCCGCCGCGACGTCGAATATCTGCTCGATGTTCTTGCCCCGGCGATCCATTTGGATCGCCAGGAACGGACGGTCGCCGAGGATCTCGGAGATGAAATTGGTGCACGCTCCGGCCGGGCCGTGCTCGACGAAGATGCGGACGCCATCGGCGTAGGCGGCCTCGATCGTGGCCGGGAAGTCGACCGTACTCTCAGCCTGGCGGGTGATCGCCGAAGCGCAGGCTTCGGTGCTCACCTCATAGGCACTGTTCGTGCCATTCGAATAGTGGCGGACGCCGGGAGCGGGGGTGACCGCTCGGGTGTGCACGTCGATCCACGGTTGATGGAACTCCTGGGCGACCTCGGGAACGTGACAAGCGAGGTTGTATGCAACACGCCGGCAGCGACGTGGGCCGAGCGAGTCGACCACCCGCCGGCAACCGGCGGCGTCTCCGCCGATCACGGCGTCCGTTGCCGTATTGATGATTGCCAGATGAACCCGGGGCTCATCGGCGATCGCGGCCCGCACTTCGTCGAGCGGCGCAAGCGTGTTCCACATTGCCCAATGCGCAGACTCGACGCCCCAGGCGCGAGCGACCGCTGTGAACTCGACTCCGAGTTCGGAACGCATCATTCCGCTGGCCTCGATCTCGTCCCGCATTGCGGCGCAATCGGTCCAGACACCAAAGGCATAGAGACTGTTGCTCTCCCCCGACGAGTAGCCGATGGCCGCCGTCGGCCGCAGCCCGAGCAGGCGTCGGGAGACGTGTGCGTGCGACGAACTCAACAGCGCCGTTCCCCAGAGAAAATCGTCGGGACTCGGCTCGTGCGACTCGTCGCCGAACACCCAACTCGACGTCTCGCCAACGGGAAAGGTCTCGGAAAAACCATCAGCGACCTCGGGTAGGGCTCGTAGCAGTTGTGCACCCATCCCCGGATATGCCGCTCCGGCGGCAGTGAAGACGAAGGCCATTTCGCCGTCGATCGGGGCAGCACAGAAGCGCACCCCCTCACCCGGTGGGTGACCGGCCTCGAGGTGCCGCAGGGCGCGTTCCTTACGCTGCGCGAATTGGGCTTCGTGATCGGCGACGATCACGATCCGCGCCGGCCCATCCTCCGACTCCCGACCCGAGGCGAGATCGACGAGCGCCGCGGCCGGGTCCGCTCCCGAGAACACGTGTAGACGCGGAGCGGCGATGCGGCTCGGCGCTCGATGGTTGGAGGCCTCGGCGAGCAGCACCGACCGGCCGACAATTCCGTCCATCGCCTCGACGTCGACCGAGACCGTGCGAGGTCCACATCCGGCGGCAAGATCACTACCGCGCCCCGGATTCGAGGCCAACAGTGGCACGCCCGCATTGCTGCGGTGATGAAGAACAAGTGTTGCGGCCGCCACGTGAACCAGTCCCGACGCAGCGTGGGCGTGTCCGAACAGATGCGACACGCTCTGCGCTCCATCGGCGAGCCCCACCCGAAGGTCCGGCCGATCGTCGACTCGAACACACTCCGCGCCGAAGCGACCGCCCGGCAAGACGGCGTAGACGCGATTGCCGTCGCGCTCGGCATCATCGAGACGCTTCAGCACCAACATGACGGCTGCATCGCCCGGAACCTGACGATCAGACGCCAGCAGATCCAGACCGGCGAGTCGATGAACCGGCTCACACGACAGATCGACCGCGCCGACCAGCGCAGCGTCGATCTCCCCGACCCGCAGAGCGCGGGCGGCCAAGTCGATTGCGTCCAGACCGCTGCGTTCTTCGCCACTCACCGTGAAGCTGGGACCGGCAAGATCGAACTGGCTGTTGAGCCGGTTGGCGACGATGTTGGGCATGGTGCCCAGCACTGATGGGGCATCGAGGACCGGACCGATCGCGTCACGCGCGGTTGCGATCCATTCGGGCGAGGCGCCCCACGAACGAGCACGTGTCGCCATGCGCCACCGCACCCCGAACCGGGCGGCTTCCGGATCCGTTCCCATTCCGACATACACACCGGTGCTCGCCGTGGGCAGCGGGCCCGAGTCAGCAATCGCCTCATCGGTGACCTGGAGCATCGCCAACTGTTGCGGGAGGGTCCGGGCGAGATCGTTCGGTGGGAACTTCAGTCCGGCGATATCGAGCGAGATCGCCGACATCCGGCCGACGCCTGATTCGTCGAGGCACGGCGAGTCGGTGAGCAGAGATTCGGTGAACGCCTCGCGGCCGACTGCGGCGGCGGCGCATATTCCGATCCCAACGATTGCGATTGGGCTTGCCGATGATGCCGCTGGTGAAACGTTGGCCGCCGACGCTACGAGTGTGGCCGCAGAGGCCGGCTCTTCAACGATGAGGTGGGCGTTGTTGCCCCCGAAGCCGAAGGCAGACACGCCCGCTCGCAGGATGCCGTCGGACGTCGAGGCTCGATCCCACGGCTCGGACGTCGTGAGCAAGCGAAATGGCGATGCTTCGAGCGCCGGGATCGGCATCTCGGTATGCAACGTCGGAGGACGAACCGCATGACGCATCGCTTCGGTCACCTTGATCAGACCGGCCACGCCGGCGGCGGTGATCAGATGACCCATATTCGACTTGAGCGAACCGATTGGCAGCCCATCACACTCTCCGTAAACCGCCTCCGAGGAACGGAGCTCTGTCACGTCACCGACCACGGTGCCGGTCGCGTGACACTCGAGCATCGAGACATCAGTTGCGCCCAAGCCTGACACCGCCAGGGCGCTGCGCATGGCCCGCTCCTGGCCGTCGCTGGACGGGACCAGCATTCCCCGACCGCGCCCGTCGTTGGACAGTCCGACGCCGCGGATGATGCCGTGAATCATGTCGCCGTCGCGGACGGCGTCGTCGAGCCGTCGCAGTGCAACGAACCCCGCGCCCTCAGCGGGCACGAGGCCGTCGGCCTCGGTGTGGAACGGACGCGACTGTCCTGTGCTGCTCAGCGCCTTCAGGGCAGCGAATCCGAGATGGATACAGAGGTCGTCGGCGCAGTTGACTGCGCCGGCGAGCATGAGATCAGCGTTGCCGTCGTGGAGACGATCACAAGCGAGCTTGATGGCATAGAGGCTGCTGGCGCACGCGGCGTCAAGGGCCGACGCACCGAGGCCCAAACCCAACGCACGTTCGAGGACCAGAGCCGGAAGACCGGATGTGAAGCGGTTGCGGGCGTCGGGGCGTTCGATGTCGGCCGCACTGAGCGCGTCGGCTTCGTAACCGGCGATGCCGGCGATCGTGCAGGCCTCGGTGTACGCCGCCATTCCAGCCGACGGAAACGAGAGGTTTCCGAACACCGCGCCGAAACGAGTGGCGTCCCGATCGGCGTAGCCGGCATCGCGAAGCGCCTCCCGAGCGGTGTGGAGTGTCCACGTGAAGACCGGATCGAGCGACTGGATCTCGTCGGCGGAGAGGTTGAATCCTTCGGGATCGAAGAGGGCGTCGAATCCCTCGACATAACCGCCACGGTCGGACCACGTGCGGTCATCGCTGTCGGCCTGACCGTCACACATGACGTCGGCTGGGGCCATCCCCCAACGGCCCACGGGCACCGACGAGATGAGGTCTCGTCCCTCGGCGACGGCATCCCACAGTTTCTCGGGAGAAGCCGCGCCCGGTAGCAGGCAAGCCCGACCGACGATGGCGATCGGAGCGAACTCGCTCATGCGTCGAGAACCAGAACGAGGGGCGCCCCACCAGCCGTGATGTCGCCTCCGAGTACCAGTTCGACATCGTCGATCTGGGGGCTGGCGATCTCGTCGACCAGCATCTTGGCACCAGCGTCGAGCGGGATGAGGGTGATACCCATCGACTCGAAGTGGGCCTCGAGTGATGGGCTGACCATGCCGCCGGCCCACGGACCCCACCCCATCGACTTCACGACACACCCAGGACCGCGGCGGCCTCGTTCGGCAACCGCCACCTTGTTGAGGACCTCATTGGCCATGGCGTAGTCGGCTTGGCCCTGGTTGCCGGTGCGGGCCGCCACTGAAGAGAACAAACAGAGCAATTTGAGGTTGTCCGCTGAAGTCTCGTCGAGGAGGGTGCGGAGGCCGACCACCTTCGTGTCGAACACCTTGTCGAAGGCCGACATCGACTTCTCGGCGATGAGCTTGTCTGCCAGCACCCCAGCACCGTGAACCACGCCGGTGATCGGACCGAAATCGGACCGCACACCGGCACAGGCTGACGCGAGCGCCGATGCGTCGGTGATGTCGACCGATACATAGGTCGCCTGTCCCCCGACGCGCTCGATGGCCTCCAATGTCTCGTTCACCTCGCGGCAGGCGAGGACGGCTGAAACCTGCGCCGTCAATGCGCTCGGGGTGATCTGCTCACCGGCGGCTACTGCTGCGTCCAGCAGCACTCGCTTGAGTGCGGCGTCGTCCCGTGCTCCTGTACAGCCGGCGGGCTCATCGTCGAGTGTCGAACGACCGAGCAGAGCGAACCTCGCACCAGTCGCAGCGGCGAGTTCAACCACCGTCGCCGCAGTCACACCGCGACCGCCGCCAGAGACGATGATCACGTCGTCGGACCCGAGGGGCATCGATCCCGTCTCGACCGGGGATACGGCGCTGGCCAGCACGATTCGCGTTCCATCGGCCCGGAGGCCAACTTCAAGTTGGGACCCGCCGGCGAGCAGTTCGTCGACAATTGCTTCGGCAACGACGTCGGCGGCACGATCGCCCCGCTCGATGTCGATCGCCTTCACGGTGGTGCTCGACCACTCGATTGCGGCGGTGCGGGCCAATCCGGTGAGACCGGCGGCCCAAACGCCCACGGCATCAGCGCCATCGACGCCGAAGCTGCCGCCGAGATCACCAACGGTCACGAACACCGACGACTTCCCGATGGCACGGGCCAGAGCGTTCGCGGTGACGAATGCTTCGCGGTTGACTGCGATCGCGGCGTCGACATCAGGAAGGGCCCGGAGCCCGCCAAGAAAGATTACGCCGGAGAACGACGAGTCGGGTGCGACCCGTTCGACGATCACGGCGTCGATGCCAGCGGCGCCGAGCTTCCGGACCACGTGCGGAGCGATCCCGGTGCCGTCGTCGGTGACCGCGATTTCGCCTGATGCGAGTCCAGGCAGGCGCTCACCGCTGGGCGGCACGGGCACGGCATGAATAGTGAAGCGGCCCAGGGGCTGTGAGGCGTCCGATGGGTCAACGGGCGCCGCACGGTCAAAAGGGGGCGTGCCACCTCCGCTGATCTCGCCGAACATGTAGTCGACGATCTGACCCAACGTGACCAACTCGGCCATCACGGCCGTGTCCACCTCCGGCAATTCCGGAACCTCGTCCTGCATCGCACTCAAGATCTCGACACGCTTGATCGAGTCGATTCCGAGATCACCCTCGAGTTCCATTCCCATCGTCAACATCTCAGGCGGATACCCGGTCTTGTCTGACACCACGGACAACAACAACGCCATCAACCCGTCCGATGACAACACCGACCCAGGCGAAGAATCAGGAACGACCGGGCTGGTGGTCGCTGAAGTAGGGGCGACTGGATCAGGAACGACCGGGGCGGTGGTCGCTGGAGCAGGGGCCGCCGGAGCGGGGGCGGGAGATGGCGAGATCTGCGGTGGCGCCATGGTGGCCTGCACCGGAGCGACCGGCTGGGGCACAACCGGTGCGGCCGCGGGCACAGCGGGAGCCGCCGGGACGGGCGCCAAGACCGGGACCGATGCCGGGATCATTGCGACGTGGTGCGATTGGGCAGGTCCGACCGTTGCGCCACCGGCCATCTGGGCCAGCAGAGCGATGCTCTGGTGAGCGGCGTTCAAGAACGTGCCGTGGACCTGGGCCATCGTGCGCAGGTACTCGGCGTGTGCCTCAGCCGTCTGTTGCTGAACCGCTTGATAGGCAGCCAGCACGCCGGCTGCTGGCGCGCTTGCGACAAATCCGTTCGTGCTGTTCTGCAAGACGACCGGCCGCGCTGCGACACCGTTCGCGAATCCGTTGGACGCTTCACTCGGGGGCGACGTTTGGTCGTAGACGCCATGAGAAGCCGGAGAGGAGGAGACGGACTGGGGGTTCGGGACCATGGTGGTGGGGCCTTCAGATCGAGGTGACGTGGCGATGGGTGACGTGGCGATGGGTGACGTGGAGGTGGACGTGGACGATGAATCGATCGGAGCGGAGGTCGATGCGGCCGCGAGCGCTGATTCTCGGGGCGGGGCGACAGGATTGGGGCCGACGAGTTCGGTCAGGTCCGCTGGTGGATAGGGCGAACCGTAGTTGGCGCCGTTGATACCAATCGTCAGCGCTGGTTGCTTGACGAGCCGAGGGTCGGTGGCGTCGGCGTACTCAGACCACAGCGCGTCCAGATCCATGGGAACACCGGCCGCAACCAGCTGGCCGAGTCCGGAGAAAAATGCTGCGAGGCCGCTTTGGGCCTTGTTGTCGAGCGCAATCGCGTGATGCTCTTGGTCGCCGAGAATCTTGGCGACCAGCCCGGTCAGGGTCGACGCCGGGCCGACCTCGACGAACGTGCGTGCGCCACTGGCGTACATGTCCTCGATCATTTCGACGAAACGCACCGGCTGTGCGAGTTGGCGACCGAGCTTGGCTCGTATGCCGGCGACATCGGTCGGATACGGCGACGCGGTCTCATTGGAGTGCACCGGCGTCGTCGCCTCAGCGAAGGGAATCGTGTCGAGGAACTCGGTGAAGGCCCCGCTGGCGTCGCTGACCACCGGGGAGTGAAACGCCGTGGCCACCGGAAGTCGCTTGGCGGTGATGCCGGCTTCCGCGAGCACCGACTCGATCCGTTCGATCGCGACCGTCGCACCCGACAACACGACCTGCGTTGGATGGTTGTGGTTGGCGACGACGACGTCGATCCCCGATTGGTCCACCAGGACCTGGACCTCTTCGATCGACCGTCCGACGGCCGTCATCGATCCGTCGACTTGGGCGGCCTCGGCCATGAGTTCGCCACGACGCCGGGCGACGCGCAACATGTCGACCTCGGTCAGCACGCCTGCAGCATGCAAGGCAGTGATCTCGCCGAAGCTGTGGCCACCAACGTGCAGCGGTTTCACCCCGATGGCACGAAGCATGCGCAACATGCTGAGGCTGGCCGTGCCGATCGCCGGCTGCGCCCAATCGGTTTCGGTGAGCAACGACTCCTGCGCTTCTGGCGCTCCTTCCTCGAATCGGGTGATGGGAAAGACGACGTCCTGAAGCGAGATGGCATCCCAGTCGAGGCCGGCTGCGATATCCCACGCGCCGATGGCGGCGCCGAATTGGGTCGCCAGCTCCGAGGCCATGAAGAGGTACTGACTCCCCTGTCCCGGGAACACGAAGGCGACGTCGCCCGAGCTGGCGCCGACGCCGTAGTGCACTCGACTCGGAGTCGAGAAAGGCCTCGCTGGGTCACTGGTGATGTAACCGATCGCCGCCAGCAACTTCGCCTGCAGATCCGCTTCGTCGCTGGCCACGATTGCCAGCCGGGCACCGGCCCCCGCGTCGTAGGAGCGCTGGCTCGACTGGGCCAACCAAGTCAGGGAGCCCCGGTGATCGGCTGCGTTGCGGATTTCCTGGGCCTGGGTGACGATGTCAGCTCCATCGGTGCCTGAAACGATGATCAGTTCGCAGTCGGCCGTCCGGAGACGCGAGGCGTGTACACCCGACCCGGTGTACTCCGACATCGACACATGGAAATTCGACCCACCGAAGCCAAACGAACTGACCGAGCCGCGACGCTCGTGGCCGGTCCCACGAACCCACGGACGGGTCTTGGTGTTGAGATGAAAAGGTGAGGCCTCGAGGTTGAGCTTGGGGTTCGGCTGATCGATTTTGGCGGTTTGCGGTAGCACCTTGTGGTGCAGACCCATGATCACTTTGATGAGGCCAGCGGCCCCAGCAGCCGCTTTGGTGTGGCCGATCTGGCTTTTGACCGAGCCGAGCGCGCACCATTGCCGATCGGTTCGACCCGATGCGTTGAAGGCGATCTCGAGGCCGCCGAATTCAGCTGCATCGCCGGCGACCGTGCCGGTGCCGTGGGCCTCGATCAGCTCAACAGTGTCGGGTCCATAGCCGCTCTTGTCGTAGGTGTTCGAGATCGCCCGTGCCTGCCCTGCGGATACCGGTGCGTAGACGCTCTTCGAGCGGCCATCCGAGCTCGAGCCGACGGCGTTCACCACGCAATAGATGTGGTTGCCGTCGCGCTCGGCGTCTGCGAGACGCTTGAGCGCCACCATGCCGATGCCCTCACCCAGCATCGTGCCGTCAGCTTTGTCCGAGAACGCACGTATGTCTTCTGACTGAGACAGTGCCGGGGTCTTCGAGAAGCACATGTACATGAAGATGTCGTTCATGGTGTCGACGCCGCCTGCGATCACGAGATCGCTATCGCCGAGGTAGAGCTCGTTCACACCCATCGACAACGCCGAGAACGACGATGCACATGCGGCGTCGGTGACACAGTTGGTGCCGCCGAGATCCAGACGATTGGCGATTCGGCCGGCCACGACGTTGCCGAGCAAGCCGGGGAAGGTGCTTTCCTGCCATTGCGGGTGGAGGTCGCTGATCTCGTCGCATGCGGCGAGGGCAACGTCTTCGGGCACACCGGCCCGGCGCATACCTTGCAACCACAGGGGCCGGTTCATCCGGCTGGCCATCGCGCCGAGGAGTTCCTGGCCCGAGGTGACACCGAGGATGACCGAGGCCCGGGATCGATCGAGTTCGCTGAACTGCCCCGTCACCGCATCGTCGAGCACCCGTTGGGCGACGATCAGAGCGAGCAACTGAGCCGTATCGGTGCTGGGCACGGCAACCGGCGGGATCCCGAATCCCATGACGTCGAGGTCGATCGTTTCCAGGAAGCCTCCACGACGCCCGTAGGTCTTGTCCCGAGCAAAGATGTCGCCGTCGTAGTGATCGTCGATGAGCCAGTGGCTCGACGGCACGTCCGCCATTCGGTCCGTCCCGTCGAGGATGTCCGACCAGAACCCGGTCGAGTCGACCGACCCGGGGAACAACGCTGACACACCAACGACAGCAACGGGCGGACGCGTGGTGTGACGGTCAATTGACATGCGGTGGTCCTGTGCGATCGAGGGGGGAACCGGCGAGCCGCCCTGCTCGACTGAGGTCAGTCAAGAGGGCGGGGCCGGTAGTTGAAGGCGGGCGAGGGAATCGGGACGCCGTAGGTACGCAGTTGGTGGGCTCGGGTGAGCACCGCCGCTCCCTCCAGCAAGTTCTTGGCGACCTGCGCAACGGTCCGGTTGGCGGGCGCGGCCAAGAATGAGCCGGCCGCCCAGGCGTTGAATGCGCCCATCGCCGGGCCGCACCAGATCTGATAGTCGAGACGACGGTCGGGGGCGCCGTCGATCGCCCAGCGACTGGACAAGCCGAGGTAGCTCCGGAATGTCAACGCCATCTTGTGACGCGGGTCGGCCTCGGCGCGCGTGACCTGTGCGGCGTCGCGTTCGAGCCAGAACGTACGCGTGGTGTCCCAACACTCGTCGATGGTCATTGCGAGAACCTTCGACTCGATCTCGTGGGCGACCTCTGGCGGAATGGATTCGAGCGATGGGTACGTGCGGTAGATCTGATACAGCTGCTTGGCCCGCGGCGCGAACATGGTTCCGCGTTTGAGCACTTGAAGATCGACACCGAGTTCGAACATGTCAGCGGCGGGTGCCATCGCGATGTCGGCGATGTCGGCTTCGGCGAGCATCTCTTTGGCCACGGCCGATAGACCCGACTCGACACACCCCTCGTTGACGGTGCCCGTCAGGACATAGGCCGCGCCGAGGGCGAACGCGGACGCGACGGCCTGCGGCGTGCCGATGCCACCGGCTGCACCCAGCCGAATGGGGCGCGTGTAGTCGCGGGCCCTGATGACTTCGTCGCGCACGCACTGGATAGCCGAGAACAGTGGCCCCAACGGGCGGTTGTCGGTGTGCCCGCCACTGTCGCTTTCGATGGTCAAGTCTTCGGCGACGGCCAGCGTGGCACCGATGCGAGCCTCGTCGGCGGTGAGTCGTCCCTCGGCCACGAGACCGTCGAGGATCGACGACGGCGCGGGATTCATGAAGTGGCGGGCAACCTCGGGCCGTGAGATCTTGGCGAACACCATGTTCGGGCGGTGGACCATTCCCGCACCATCAACCGAGACGCCGCTGTACGCATAACGAACGATCGCCGGTGTGAGCGCCATGTAGGCAGCGGCGGACACTTTGCGGACGCCGCGTGCGATGTACAGATCGGCGACGGCTGCTTCGAGCGCTGGTTCGTTCGGTGAGTGGATGAGGTTGCAGCCCCACGGCGCATGATCTCCGAGTGTTGCCGACAAGTCGTCGATTGCTGCGCTCACCCGATCGAGACTCAGCCCGGCGGCGCCGAAGAAGCCGAGGCAACCGGCCCGAGCCATTTCGATGACGAGTTCGGTGGTTGCGATGCCGTTGGCCATCGCTCCGGCGACATACGGGAACCGCGTACCGTGAACCTCGGAGAAACTGCGATCCCCGAGCCACTCGGGATACAGCGGTGGGAGCACCGCGATCACTGGCCAAGACTCGGGATCGCCGGCCGCCACCAGCGTTCCGCCCGAGGCCAAGCCAAAGGCGCCCGTGGTCGAGTCGGCCACGATCACTGCGTTCTCACGTACGTCGTGAACCATTTGAGCGATGGAGTCGGGGGCCCAGACAGGCTCGGTCGGCCCGGTCCAGCCAGCAACCGCACTTCGTTGGTCTGTGCTCACTCGGCTTCCCACTGCGACGTACCATACCTTCTGGTAGGTCAGGATTTGAGCGGTCACGTTCTGAGCGGTCACGTCCGGGAGGTCGGCGAAGCGACCAGCCGCGCTCGAATAGGTGGGGCGGTACTGTGACCGAACCCGGACGGAGGGAACTTGCTTGTTGGAACCGAGACGGGACGAGGAGTACTTCAGCGTCGCCTTGGAACTGCTGGCTGAAGGCGGTGCAACCTCGGTGACGATCGCCAACCTGTGTTCCGCGCTCGACCTCACGAAGGGGTCCTTCTACCACCACTTCGAAAGTGGCTCGGACTTCATGCAGAAGTTCTTGCTGCACTGGGAGGCCGAGTACGCCCGCGTGGCGGTCGACGACGCCCGCCTGGTCGCTGACCCGGTCGAGCGCCTCAACCTGCTCAAGCCGCTGGTCGTCGGGCTGCATCATGAAGCCGAGAGCGCGATTCGGGCGCTGGCTCGCACCGATGACTTCGCGGCCGAGGTGCAAAGCCGCGTCGACGACGAACGACTGCGAGTAGTCGAGGACACCCTGACCAATTTGGGAATCGGCACCGAGCAAGCGAGCGACCTTGCCCATACGGCGGTCGCCATCCTGATCGGTGCCCAGCACATGAAGCGACCGGTCGACCGGGTGCAGTTGGCACGCCAGTTCGACGGTTTCGAGGCCTGGTTGACGACCGTTGCGGCCAAGGTCGCCTCGGCCTCGTGAGTGCGCCCAGCCGTCAGGCCGGACCTCTGTAGCCCTACCCCACCGAGCGGTCGGCCCCCGACCAATAGCGGGCCCGGACTGCCTTCTTGTCGTCAGGCATCACCAGAGGTTGATCTGGCCTTCGTCACTGTTGCCTCAGCGCCGACATCGCTGCGTTGTACCCGCACATCCCGTGAGCGCCCGCCCCTGGCGGGGTGGCAGCCGAGCACAGATAGTGGCCCGGCACCCCGAGCGAGTACGGATCGAGACCGATCCGGGGCCGGAACACGAGCTGGCGGGGCGAGTTCGCCCCGGTCAGGATGTCGCCGGCCACGATGTTGGCATTGCGCTTCGACAAGTCGGTCGTGCGTTGTACGTGACGGGCCATGATTCGATCCCTGAACCCGGGAGCGAACCGCTCGATTTGCTGCTCGATGGCCTCGGTCGCGTCCCCGGTGAAACCTGCCGGCACGTGGGCGTAGCTGTACACCGGGTGCACATTGCCGCTCGATCGGTCAGGATCGGCAAGGTACTGCTGACCCACCAGCACGAACGGTCGGTCGGGCATCTGCCCACGATGCACCATCGACTCGGCGGCGGCGGTCTCGTCGTAGTCGCCACTGACGTGCACCGTGCCGGCACGACGTGAGGGTTCGTGGTCCCAGGG
>JBBKXQ010000155.1:0-32911 GCA_037969565.1 Acidimicrobiales bacterium
CCGCCCGCCGGACCTGGCGCTCAGCCCACGCTGCCCGTCACGGGCGCCGAAACACTCCCGATCCTCTTGATCGGCATGTGGCTCGCCGCCGCCGGAACAGCACTCTCGCTCTTCGTGAGATCTCGCACTCTCTAGTTTCGACGACCTCGTCAGATGTCGATGTGGGTTCCGATGTCAACACTTCGGTCTTGGGGAAGACCGAAGTGTGTGGCCGGATCGCCGGCGTTGCGATGCAGGATCGAGAACAGTCGTTCTCGCCATTCAGCCATACCCTCTCGATCCGTCACCTGGATTCGCTCTCTTCCGAGAAAGAACGTGGTGTGGTCAGGATCAAAGCTGACGCCGTTGTGAATGATCGAACGTAGATCGTCGGCCACGCGGGGGCGATCGGTGAAGCCGTAGCAGAGTTCGATCTCGTGGAAGCCGAGATCGTGGTCGACGATTCGAACGCGTTGAGCCGGATGAACGTGTGCCCTCTCATCGTTTGTGACCGACAGAACCACCACGGTGTCATGCAGGCTCTCGTTGTGGCGAAGGTTGGCCAGCAGGGCAGGCGGGACGAGTCCAGGAGTCCGGTGAAGGTAGACGCCGGTGCCCGGATGCCGAAGCAGCCGCTGATTGGCCAGACTGGTCACGAAGTCCGGAATCGACAAGCCTCGACGTTCGATCCGCGCCGCCACCAGCGACCGGCCCCGGTTCCACGTCGTGAATATGACGAAACCAGCGATGCCAACGGCCAGGGGAAACCAGCCGCCGGCTGGAATCTTGAAGATGTTGGCGGCGGCGAAGGCTGTGTCGACGACCAGCAGAGGAGCGATGACCACCGTGGTTGCGAGAATCGACCAGTTCCATCTCCGTCGGGCAACGGCGGCCACCAGCACGGTGGTGATGACCATGGTGAAGGTGACGGCGACTCCGTAAGCGGCGGCGAGACGACTTGAAGGTTGGAACGCGAAGACCAACAGCAAACACGAAGCCAGGAGAAACCAGTTGACTGCGGGCACATACACCTGGCCCCGTGATGGGGATCATCGTGGGCTACACCGCACAAGCGGATCGCCGAACTCGGGCCAGGCTCGTCGAGGCCGGAGCCGCTGCGGTTCTGGCCAAAGGTGGCGGGATCGATCTCCCGGCGACGTTGCTCAGCCTCGTCGAGGAACGAGATGCATCGGGTCGTCAGCCTGGGGTCGAGCTGCGCTGAGGCGTTCGGGATCGAGATCCGCTCAGGCCCTCCCCCGGTGCGGAAGGAGGATTGCTCGACGCGAATCTGGCCATGACGGCGATCGCGGAGACCCAGAGAGCGATCCCGACGAATTTGGTTCCGTCCTCGATGACGAGAGCCGTGTTGATTCCCCAGCCGTAGAGGTCGATGTCGAATGCATCCCAAACGATCGAAATGCCGAAAAGAACACCGGCGGCGACGATCATGGGCACCACCCCAGATCGGTTCATGAGATGGAACCCAGTGGCGAACAGGCTCAGGCCCACGATCCCATAACCCAAATAGATCACGAGTTCCGGAATCCCGGCATTCGGAAGAACGATGTCATGCAACAGCAGCGAGTCATCGAGGTAGAGCACCATGGTGAGAGCACCGAGTAGGGCCAAGGCGTTGCGATCTCGACCTCGTAGCCGGCCGTGTGAGAACACCACGATGCCGATGGCAGCAGCCCACATCCCGTTGCCGAGCGTGCTCAGGAGACCAGCCCACGCTGGCGCCTGCGAGATCTGATTCGGGTCTCGAGTGATGAGTCCAATCGGTCGATCCGTCGCCACGACGTAGGACATCGACGTGACGGCGATGACGACCGATGTGAGCGCGAGCCCATAACGCGCCGCCCAACTCGGAGAGCGATCCATCAGAACGACACTCGATCCAATCGTAGTCTTCGGTGGTTTCTCGAGTCGGCGTACCAGCGCAACGTTGCCAGTGATCCTCGTCATGAGGCACATTACGACACCATTGCCAGCGGGCTTGAGATCTTGTTCGTGTTGCAAGAAATCGGACGTTCAGCAATGGGAACACCAGCCGGGACTGAAGTACGTTCCAACGGTTCGGATTCCACCGTTTCTACGGCCCGACCCACTGCATCATCGAGGAGCAAGCCATGCCTGAAGCACTGATCATCGACGCCTGCCGCACGCCCCGTGGCATCGGCAAACTCGGCAAGGGCGCTCTGTCGCACCTTCACCCCCAGCACGTGGCGTCCACCGTGCTTCGCGCTCTGGCCGAGCGCAACGATCTCAACACGTCGGAGGTCGACGACATCATCTGGGGCACGAGCTCGCAGGTGAGTGAGCAGAGTGGTGATCTGGGACGAATGGCAGCGCTCGACGCCGGCTACGACGTGAAAGCCAGCGGCGTGACGCTCGATCGATTCTGTGGTTCAGGCATCACGGCCAACAACTTTGCCGCCAATGCCGTCATGGCCGGGATGGAAGATCTCGTGATCGCCGGCGGCACCGAGATGATGTCGCTTCCCAAGAAGGGCTTGCTGCCCATGGGGGCCAACAACCTGCACCTCCAGGACTTGCACCCTCAACCGCATCAGGGCGTTTGCGCCGATGCCATTGCAACCCTCGAGGGTATTCCCCGCACGGCCCTCGATGCGCTGGCCGCTGAGTCTCAGGCTCGAGCCGACCGCGCCATTCGAGAAGGGCGGTTCGACAAGAGTTTGATTCCGGTCCTCAACCTCGACGGCTCCATGGCCCTTGATCGTGAGGAGTTTCCGCGACCCGGCACAACCATCGAGAGCCTGGCCGCCCTCAGCCCGAGTTTCGCCGGTGTCGCCGATCATCGACACAGTGAGGACAGCCCGACGTTCCGTGAACTCATGAACCAGAAGTTCCCCGATCTGGTGATCGAACACGTGCACCATGCCGGCAACAGCTCGGGCGTCGTCGATGGTGCGGCCGCCGTGTTGATCGCCAGCGAGAGCTATGCGAAATCACATGGCCTCAAGGCCCGAGCTCGCATCGTGGCAACCGCGAACATGGGTGACGATCCGACGCTCATGTTGAATGCTCCGGTGCCAGCCGCACTCAAGGTTCTTGCCCGTGCCGGGCTGAGCATCGAGGACATCGACATCTTCGAGATCAACGAAGCATTCGCCGTCGTGTCGGAAAAGTTCCAACGAGACCTCGATCTCGACCGCAGCAAGGTGAACGTCAACGGCGGAGCGATGGCCCTGGGCCACCCGATCGGAGCGACCGGTGCCATCCTCATCGGAACGGTGCTGGACGAACTCGAGCGCAGCGATGGTCGCTACGGACTCATCACCATGTGTGCCGGCGGCGGTATGGCACCAGCCATCATCATCGAACGCATCTGACTCAGACCCGTCGTCGGGATCGAGGCAATCAGCTCGAACGCGGTTCGCGGGGCAGACCCAGCACTCGCTCGCCGAGGATGTTGCGCATCACGTCTGACGTACCACCCATGATCGTGTAGCCAGGGGCGTAGACCAGGCCGGCGGTCACCTCGTTCCAGAGCATCGCGTCGGCTCCGAGAACTCGGGCCACGAAATCGGAAACTCGGACCTCGTGTTCGGTGCAGAACGCTTTTGTTGCTGCACTGAATCCTGCTGGGGCCTGGCGGAGGACCTCTCGGTAGACGAGCAAGCGGCCGATCCGATAGTCGATTTCGAGTCGGGCGATCTCTTGACGGATGAGCACATCCGTGGTGTCAGCCTTGTCCAGCGCGAGTTCGTAGAGGGCCCGGTTCGAAACCAAGCGGTCGATGCCACCGCGCTCGTGCTGCAACTGCACCATGGTTTGTTTGAAGGCGTCGCCTTCAACACCAACCATGTTCTCCACAGGAACACGGACATCAGTGAAATAGACCTCGCAGAAGTGCCGGTTGGTCGTCATGTCGGTGATCGGTCGAACCTCGATCCCGGGCAGATTCATCGGCACCACCAGTTCGCTGATTCCCTTGTGAGGGGGTCCATCGGAGCTGGTGCGGCAGATCAAGTAGCAGTAGTCGGCCACTGCGCCGAAGCTCGTCCAGATCTTCTGTCCGTTGACGACAAAATGGTCCCCATCACGAACCGCTGAAGTTTTCAGCGCCGCAAGATCTGAACCGGCGTCGGGCTCGGACATCCCGATGCACCAGGTGGTTTCTCCGCTGAGCATTTTCGGCAGGTACTCGGCCTGCTGATCGGGTGTGCCGTAGGCGATGAGCGTCGGGCCCATCTGCCGGTCGGCGAACCACATTGCGGCGATCGGCGCTCCGGCCCCGATCATCTCTTCGGCGACGATGACCCGCTCGATGGGTGGTCGATTCTGGCCCCCGTGTTCAACGGGCCAACCCATGCCGATGAATCCTTCATCGGACATGATCTTCGCGAAGTCCTTCGAGTAGCCGTTGATCCAGCTGTCGTTGTGGCGACCGAAGTCCCGAACGCCCTTGGTTGCGACTTCGCGGGCTCGGGCCTGAAGTGCGACAAGATCAGCGCTGAGTTCAAAATCCACGGGTTCTCCTCGATGTGACGTACCCGTCAAAGGTAGTGGGGCTCGGCCTCGACCAGCGAAGTCGACGGTGCGGCCTCGACTTCGCTCGAAAGGGCATCGAGATCGACCAGAGGAAACCGGTTCCTGGCCGCGGCGCGCCGTCCGACGCGGTCCATGAGGAGTGCCAGACCCAGCAGCCCTACCGCAGCGAAACTGTCGGCCCACCAATGGTGACCCGTGGCGGCCACGACGACGATCGTGATGAACACGTGGGAGAACACCAGCCACCGCCACGGACTCCTACTCGCGGCGACGGCGCCGAAGGAAACGACCGCAGCCCACGCCACATGGATCGAGGGCATAGCGGCGTACTGATCAGAAACACCCGTGCCGACGGGGCCATAGACCGAGAGTCCGAGACGGGTGGAAAGGTCGACGAATCCAAGCTCGGGTAGGAACCGTGGTGGGGCCACCCGCCAGAATCGGATGACGACGCAGAAGGCCGTGGAGACCATGAGGGCAGTGCGCCACCTCGGATAGTGATCTCGGTGACGTACGAACATCCAGATGAGAAACACGATCAGAGCGGGGACATGGACGACGGCGTAATACCAGATCGTCACCCGAGACAAGAGATCATGAGCCATGAGCCACTGCTGGAGTCCGAGTTCGGACGGGATGTGCAGCCACTCCTGGAAGCGGGCGATTTCTCGGGCCCGATCCAGAGCCCCATCGGGTTGCGTGAGCGGCAGATACCGGGCCAGTCGCCAGACGGAGTAGATCGATGCGGTGAAGGCGAATTCCCGAGCAACCGGAATAGTCATGAGCGTGAGCCGGCTCGGTTCGAGTCGGCCCAACACCAGGACCACGATCACACTGAGCATTGCGGCGATCGCCGCTTGATCCCAAGTCACCCAGGCGGTGGCGAAAACCATGGGGAGAGGATAGGTCCAGCGCTAGCCGGCGGGAGGTCCGCGGGAAGCGGATCAGGTCACAGACTCGATGCAGTGGCTGGCACTCCGGCCTGAATGGTGGCCGTCGACTTCTTTCGATGGGCGAGGACAGCGGCGCTCTTCGTTCTCGAAGGCGACTTCCACGTCGTCGGGCCCGTTGCTCTTCACGTCGACGTCGAATCCGGGCAGTCCCTCGATCTCGATGAGCTCGACACTCGGATTCGATGCTTGAATCGTGATCGAACCGCAGTCCGACGTCAGGGTCGAGATCGATTCGATGGTGGGTGAAGGCGGCGTCGTCTTCGGTGTCGTCGAGGTCGGTGTCGTCGAGGAGGAGGAGGGCCGCCGTGCGGTCGGAAGGCTCGGATGATGGCCCGCCGTTCGACGGCTGCAACCTCCCGATCGCACCTCGTAACGGAGGCGGACGACGTCGATGACCCTCTTTGTCCGTGAAAATGTGAGACCTGGCTGTCACACCCCCTGAGTAAGGTTCGGAGTAGGTGATCGGTACTGCTTGGTCGCCGTTGCAATCGCTCGGATCAATCGCTCGATTGCTCGAAGTTCTCACTTCCCCTCAACTGAAATCGATCTCGCCGAACTTGTTTCGCCGAGGTCTGACGGGCCACATGTTGGCCTGGGGAAGGACGTCGAATGTCGAACGCCGCTATCACGTTGCAGAAGATCATCCGCCACCTTGGTTCTGTTGATGTGTCCTGCCTCGACGACGCAGAGCTCCGCAGAGCAACGGCTGAGGCTCGTGGGGCGGAGCAGGCGTTGGCTGTGGTGAAGCTGCGGATCGGGCAGCGGGCCAACCAACTCGCCGCTGCCGGCACTGGGGCTGACGCCGGGGCCGTGCTGCTCGGTGTTGGTGACGTTTCGGCCGGCACGGCCCGCAAGGAAGCAGCCTGAGCAGGTATGGCCGAGGCGATGCCCTCGTTGGGTGAGGCGCTGGCCGATGGCTTGGTCGGTGCCGAGCATCTTGATGCGATCGCTCGCACGACCAAGAACGTGGACGAGCCGACCCGGGAAGCGCTCAACGGGCTGCAGGAGGAGTTGGTGGAGGCGGCGGCCCGGATGCCGGTCGACACGTTCAAGCGGCATCTCCGCCGCCAAGTCGACCGGCTCCGCAACGATCACGGCCTCGAACGGGCGCTGGCTCAACGGGCCCGTTCCGAGCTCCGGTACTGGGCCGACGACGACGGGATGGGGCACCTTCGGGCCGACCTCGATCCCGAACGTTACGCCGTGGTGGTCGATGCCATCGAACGGCAGATGGCCGCGCTAGCGAATGCTGCGGACGGGCCGGTCACAAAGGACCCGCACCTGGCTGCTGGTGCGTTGATGGATCTGATCTCGCATGGCAACGGTCGTCAGGGTCGTGCTCACATCACGTTGGTGGTGGACGCCGAAACGGCGTTGCAGGGGCCCCATGAGCGCTCGATCCGCGAAACCGTCGACGGGGCCGAGCTACCACCCGAAACCATCGACCGATTCTGCTGCGACGCCGTGATCCGAAAGGTTGTGCTTGACCGGCGGGGCGTGCCGATCAACGTGGGCCGTAGCGCCCGAACGGCGACCGATGCGCAATGGTCGGCTTTGAAAGCGATTTACTCGTGTTGTGGGTGGGAGGGCTGTGACCGGCCGGTCAGTTGGTGCCAAGCGCACCACATACGGGAATGGGATCCCGGCGGGTTGACCAACTTCGACAATCTGGTGCCGTTGTGCAACCAACACCATCACGCAGTCCACGAAAGCAAATGGACGATCCAGTTGTTGAGCGATCGGACCCTTCGGATCCGAAGACCCGACAACCAACACTGGGCCGAGAGCAAACCCGACCGACTCGAAGAATGATCGGTGCCTCGTCGCACCGACCTGGCTACGCAGAGAACCGAGAACCGCTGTGCTCCATCAGCTTGGCCAACTTCTTCAGCGAACGTTTCGCCTTCGCGGTGAACACCGCACCGAACAGGGACGCACCGATCGATGGCAGTGGGCCGTCCCATTCGTAGGCGTATGACCACTCGAGCACACAGGTCGTGGCGCCGCTGCTCACGATCCGATAGTCCTCGGCGAAAGCCGCCATTGGCAACGTGGTTTGATCGAAACGAAAGTTCATCCGGCGACCGCGTTCCCAGACGAGAAAGTACTCGTCGATCGTTTGGCCGTTGGTCGTCACCGAGCGAGTGGCGCCGACGCCGTACGGCGGGGGCGAGGTCCATTCGACATCGATACCCAGCCATTCCTTCCACGCCGGACCATCCTCGAGACAACGAAACAATGCCTCGGCCGGCGCAGCGATGGATTGGCTGAGCGTCTTCTGATTGGGACCCGACTTCGCATAGTCGGCATCAACGGGCCTCAACGATCGCTTCTTCGGCATCAGCTCAGCTCCTGACGGCTTCGGCGAAGGGTTCGTCACGAGCCGCTTCGATTTCGCCCCGGCCGGATCGATGCTTTCGCTCGCGGGTGTGTGTCACGATCGCAGCCACGCTCACGACCAGGCTCAAAACGATGGACGGCAGCTGGTACCGGAAGTTCGTCGCCGGGCTCGCGAAAACGATGATGAATTGAGAGAGCAGGAGAATCGCGCCGATGACGGCGGCCAGCGGACGCTGGGCCGCGTCCTTGGCCCAGATGACCGCCACGGCGATCAGACCAGCCACCAGGTAAATCCACGGGTCGTGCAGACCTGACCCGTTGCCACGGTCATCGCCCACCCGATGAAGCAAGTCGACCCTCGCCCGGTTCAACGTGGGGAAGGATTGCTCGAGCCGCTCCGCACCGCTCCAACCGACATCGTCGGTCCAGGAATAGAAGACGCTCGAGGTCGGGGCCGTGAGACCGATCTGGCGGCCGTACAGGCGGGCCCGAACGGCGAGGTACGATCCCGTTTCGGTGCGGACAACTCGACGCCACGCCGTTCGGATTTCTGCGGTCACGGCCGCTCCGTCGGCGTAGGGGCGATACACGAGTGCGTCCGGATGACTGTCGTTGGTGTCGAGGACGGCGTAGTCGATCAGGAATCGGTCGGTCAGGCCGGCCAGGTTCTGAGACGGATAGAGCGTGGCCGGCACGAGCACCGCGCCCGTTTGGACCGACGTTCCGATCACGTCGTAGTAGTAGAGCGGTTGTTCGGGATACTGCTGCACGCTCATCACCACGCTCTGCGCTGCCTGCACGGCTACGACACCGATGAGGCCCATCATCGATGCAAGCACGACACCGACGGCCATGGCCGGCCACTTCCGGCGGGATCCGAGGTGGCGTATCGACCATGCGGCGAAGCCGGCGACCACGACGATCAGGACGACCCCGTTTTGACGAGCATCGAACGCAACGAGCGAAGAGGCAACTGCCGTGCCGAGCAGAATGGTTCTCCGGTCGGGTCGCCGTCGTGACCAACCGACAGCGGCGATCACCACCATGGTCTCGGCCATGTACCAGTTGTCGCGCCCGGCCCATCCGAGCATCCCGTACACCGGTGGGAACATGACGATTGCACCAGTCGCGACCAACGCTGCTCCACGGCCGAACCAGAGCCGAAATGTTGCGAGCGTCGCAGCGACGAATACTGTCGTCGAGAGCACGAGCACCGTGCCTGGCGGCATACCGACACGGTCCGTGAGGCCCCACCCCCAGCCGTGCAGCGGCGAGTACCAGTTCGAGATCTGCCCTTCGAGCGCCGACCTCAGCAGCGCCTGCGAGTCGACGGTGTGGACGCCGGGCCAGACGGGGAGGGACACGATCGCGACGAGCACCACGACCGTCGCCCACTCGGGAGCCCAGCGATGTTGATCGGATTGCCGGCCGACGCCGCCGGATGTGTCGGAGCGGCTCGATGCATCGGGCGCGCTGTCGTTGCTCAAAATGCTTCCGATCGGGATGGCGGATGGCGGAGGGCGGACGGCGGACGGCGGATTCCGGCCCGAGGCTAGCTGCTCGGGTCCTCGGGACCGTCGCTCTGTTTGCGGGCGCCACCCCGAGTTCGAATCGATCATTCGAGATGTGACCCAGCGTGCCCGCGACATTGGCCGACGGCGGGGGCAGAGTGTGCGATATCAGGGTGTCCTAGGGCAGGAGAAACAGCGATGACCAGAGTTGCCGTATTCGACATCAACGAAACAACCCTCGATCTCGGCCCGGTGCGGGCGGTCGTGGATCGCTTGGTGGAACCCGAAGGTGGCTTCATCGTCTGGTTCCAACGTTTGCTGCAGCTCTCGATGACCCTCACAGCCGTCGGTGACTACATCGATTTCTCGGCGTTGGCTCGCCACGCCTTGGAAGCCGTGACCGCAACGGGAAGCCGGTCGGAATCCCTCGCAGGTAAGAACGATGAGCGTTGGTCCGAGGTGGCCGCGGCGATGGGTCAGCTTGCGCCCCACCCCGACGTGGTCGACGGACTGACCTCGCTCCGGAAAGACAACTGGAAACTGATCGCCCTCACGAACAGCTCGCAGGCCGGGGTGGATGCACAGCTGGACAATGCGAGCCTCAGGCCACTGTTCGACGAGGTGCTCTCGGTCGACGCAGTCCGTGCGTACAAGCCGGCGGTTGCGCCCTACGAACACGCGGCGTCCGTCGCCGGCGTGAAAGCGAGTGAGATGTGGATGGTTGCCTGCCACGATTGGGACCTTGCAGGGGCCCGGAAAGCCGGCCTCCGCACCGCCTTCGTCAGCAGACCGGGCATGTCCTATGCGGACTGCTTTCCGCCGCCCGAACTTTCTGCTGCGAACTTTCGGGAACTCGCCGAACGACTCGAAACATCCGTGTCCCGTTCAGCCCCATGACGCGTCGAGACCATCGCTGAATCCTCAGCGCTCGCCGATCGGACCCCGAGCCCGAGCTTCGGTTGTGGTGCAGGCCTCAGCCGCCGGATTTGCGGCGACGACATCGTGCTGGCTCCGATGACTACGGACAGGACACCGACGCTACGCCGTCGACCTCTCCCCCGTCAGGGGTGGTGAAGGTGCCTTCGAAACTGACCGTGTCGCCATCGACTTCGAGTCCCGCTCCGTCGGGCGGCACGACGCCGGTGTAGGAGCCCGCCGGGGTGAACAGCGAGACCGCGCCGACCAGGCCGGATCCCTCGGTCCGCACAGAGATCTGGATCTGGAGACCGTCAGTGGACAGCCGGTTGATCAGTACGTCGATGTCGCCAGGGGAAGCTTCGCAACTGATGCTCTGGGCACCGGCGAACGGCACGGAGAAGGATTGCCCGCCGACCGTGACGGTGGGATCCTCGCCCGCCGTTGCGCAATTCACGGCTATTCGCACTGGGGACGAGTCGGTCTTCGTGCGATCCGACAACAGCACGCGCGACACCGGCCCCTCGTAACTGAGCGCCGAGTCGTTCATGCCCAGCCGCCCGTTCGGAACCGTTATTGGACCGCCGTACCCGAACTCGGCGCCGCTGCCAGCGCCGAAATTGGCGCTGACGTTCCATTGGCCGTTGACCTGCGAACCGACGACGGCCAAGTCATGACCGTCTGCGGTCTGGAAGTTGACGATGACCCGATCCTCAGCAATGGAACACTCGTAGAACAGGGACCCCGCGGCCCCGTACTCGAGTCGCTCACCATCGACCTCGACCCACGCCATCCCGGGTTCGGCCTGGAGCGTCGGCGCTCCGACCTCACTGCTGCTGCCGACCACGTCACCATCATCATCACCCGAGCCGCCGTTGCCGGCGGGCGTTGTGTCCACGTCGCTCGCGCCCGTCGAACTACTCGGACTGGCAGCGCCGTCGTTGGTTCCACCTCCGCATGCCACGGATATCAACACGAACACAAGCAGGACTACGCCGACTCGCGTCACCCCAGAACTGGCCATCGATCACCCTCCCCCCGGTCAACGAACCATAACAGTCCGAGCCGGCCCGCTCCCACGGGGTGTCGGTCGTCGACGCCCCGCCAACTCAGCGCACCGTGTGGCAGTGGTCCACTTCGCGTTGAAGGCCGAGCGACACTACGTTGGTCGAGTGCCTTCGTCGTCCCGAACGCCTGCTGACCAATCCCAAGACGATGTCCGGTCCGGGATCCGCACTTGGTTGTCGGAACAATGGGATCCGGATCTGTCACTTCTTACCTGGCGAACCAAACTCGTCGATTCGGGTTGGGCCGCACCGTCGTGGGATCAGCGCTGGCACGGCCGGGGATTACCGGCATGGTCCGACCAGATCGTGGCCGACGCGATCGCGGCCCACGGGGCCGTGGGCACACCCGTTGGCGGAGGAATGGGGCTCGCCGCTCCGACGATTCTCGAGCATGGACCTGACACGGTGCGAGAACGCTTTCTTCGACCGATCCTCACCGGCGAAGAAACCTGGTGTCAGTTGTTCAGCGAGCCGGGGGCCGGGTCGGATCTGGCTGGAGTCACCAGCCACGCCGTCGATGATGGCGACCAGTGGATCGTGAATGGTCAGAAGGTCTGGAACACCAGTGCCCACCACGCCGATTTCGGCATGCTCGTCGCTCGAACGAACTGGGACGTCCCCAAACATCGCGGCCTCACCTATTTCGTCCTACCGATGAAGCAGCCGGGTGTCGAGGCGCGCCCACTGAGGCAGATGAACCACCACGCCTCCTTCAACGAGGTTTTCCTCTCGGATGCAATCATCCCCAAGGAGTTCGTCGTTGGCGAGGTGGGTCTCGGGTGGAGTGTGGCACTGACCACGCTGGCGTTCGAACGACACTTCGGGTCGATGCGACGTCCTTTTCACAAGACGCTGGCGGGTCTCGCGGTCGAGGAGGCCGAGCTCGAGTCCGACCGCCATTTCGAAACATACAAGTGGTACCCGCAGCGGGCCGGCCGGGTCGACCTCATCGCCGAACACGCCAAGGACATGGCTCGCGAATCCGATCCGGTCGTTCGTCAAGAGGTCGCTGGGCTGGTCAGCTTGCATCGGTCCAACGGGTGGACTGCGGACAGGGCGAAGGCAGCCCGCTCGCTCGGCCGCCCCCCGGGAGCCGAAGGTTCGCTCGGCAAGCTGGCGCTCAGCAATGTGGCGAGAAAGGCGGCAATGGTCCACTCGATGATCGGTGGAGCAGCCGGCATGTTGAGCGGCGTCCATGGCACCTACGAAGGAACGATTGCGGAGATTCTCGTCTCCGTCCCTGGCCAATCGATCGCCGGCGGCACCGACGAGATCCAGAAAAACATCATCGGAGAGAAAGTGTTGGGCCTTCCTCGCGAACCATCGCTCGATCGCGAGATCCCGTTCCGGGAGGTCACGCGCAACCTGTGACCGACGGTCGCGGGACTAGTGTGCCCCTGCAGCCACCTTTGATGGCGATGGATTGATTCATTCCCAACACGAGAGTCAGCTCAACAATGACTGATGCAGCAGAGCAGGTCAAAGATGCCCTCCTCGACGCAGTGATCGAATTAGCCGAGCGCAGGAGCAGAGGCTCGTCCACCCTGTTGAGCGAATCGACCATTCGCCACTACTTCGACCGTGTTCCGCCCCAAGATCTGGCCGAGAAGGATCCCATCGATCTCTACGCCTCCACGGTGCACCATCTCCATCTCACCGAGCGGCGGGCTCCGCTCGAGACCCTCGTCCACGTCTACAACCCGAAAACGGAAGAAGACGGCTGGTCGAGCAGTCACACCGCCGTCGACGTGGTCACCGATGACATGCCGTTCATCGTCGATTCGGTGCTGTCGCTTCTGGAAACCCGCGGCCATCAAGTTCACGTGCTGATCCACCCCATGTTCGAAGTCTCTCGGTCTGACGTCGGTGAGGTGACCAGCATCTGCAAACCCCACAAGGACGACAAGATCCTCGAATCATTTCTGCACCTCGAGATCGACCGACTGTCCGAAGGGGCCGAGATCGAAAGTCTGCAAGCCGTCCTTCGGTCCGTGCTCGTGGACGTCCGCTATGCCGTGGCCGACTGGTCAGCGATGCGTGGGAAGGCGTTGGAACTGGCTGATGAACTCGATGGTTGGGCGGCAGAGGCCACCGAAGGTTCACCCCGATTCAGCGCCGACATCGGCACCGACCCAGCCGAGGTCGCTGCCCTCCTCCGATGGATGGAGGCCGGCTCGTTCCTCTTCGTTGGCTATCGGGAGTACGACTTCCTCGACGATTCAGAGCATCCGACAACGGTTTCGAAGCCGGAGACCGGCCTTGGTGCCTTGCGCCAGGTCACCGCCACGAGCAGCGATCTCGGCGCACTCCCTCCCGAAACTGCCATCGCCGCCCGGCGGAACAACATCCTCAATCTCACCAAGGCCAACTCGCTCTCCACGGTGCACCGGGCGATCCCGCTCGACTACGTGGGCATCAAGAAGATCGATCACGAGGGTCGCGTCGTCAGCGAACGACGAATCCTGGGTCTCTTCACGTCCTCGGTGTATTCCGACCGAGTCGAAGAGATCCCGGTCGTCCGAGCCAAAGTTGCGGCAGTGATCGAACGTGCGGCGTTCCATGAAGACAGTCACGATCATGGCCGCCTGTCGAACGCGTTGCAGGTACACCCACGAGACGAGCTCTTCCAGGCCACCGTCGACGAACTCCAGGAAATGGCATTGACCATCCTCGATCTCCGTGATCGACGACAGGTTGGATTTCTGCTCCGCCGCGACCTCTTCGGACGTTTCCTTTCCTGCCTCGTTTATGTTCCGCGAGATCGCCACAACACCGATCTCCGGATCAAGATCCAAGACACGCTGATGGACGTCTACCAAGGCACGTCGTGTCGTTACTCGACTCAGATTTCGGCCGCCCCACTGGCCCGCCTTCACCTCGTCATCTATACGAACCCGCGACCGATCAGCGAGTTGCCCGACCCGGTGGCCGTCGAGGCACGTCTCGCTCAGGTCACGCGCACGTGGGACGACTATCTCCGCACCACGCTTGTGGCAACCAACGGCGAGGACCGAGGCCTCGATCTCCTCGCCCGCTATGGCCAGGCCTTCGACGCTGGGTACCGATCAAGTGTGCTGGCCGAAGCGGCGGTGAGCGACATCGACCGGCTCGAGGGTCTCGATCCCGACAGTCTCGATGTTGCGATTCTTCGTCCTCTCGAAGCCGACCGAACCGACCTGCGATGCAAGCTCTATCGCTCTGGTGATCCGATCACGCTCTCGCAGTTCATCCCGGTGCTGCACGACCTCGGTGCCATCGTCACTGACGAACGGCCCTATCAGGTGCGAGTCGAAAACGGCGAGCGTCGATTCATCTACGACATTGGCCTGCATCTCACCAACGAGGCCGACGGCGACGTTCGGGCTCGCTTCCGTGAAGCCATCCTGGCGGTGTGGCACGGCGAGGCCGAGAGTGATCAATTGGCTCGACTCGTCATCAGCGCCGGTCTGAGCTGGCGCGATGTCACGATCCTGCGGGCCTACGCCCGGTATCTCGTGCAACTCGGAATCCGTTTCAGCTCGGCGTATGTGATGGACACGCTCATCCAGAACCCGTCGATCGCAGCCCAGCTCGTTGAGCTGTTTCGCCTCTGCCTCCATCCAGAACTCCACGATCTCGAGGCCGAACTCGTGCAGCGGGCCGACGTGCTCGGAGCCATCGACGAGGTGGCCAGCCTCGATGCCGACCGCATTCTTCGATCGTTCCTTGCCGTGATCGATGCAACCGTTCGAACGAATCACTGGCAGGTCGAGGCCGACAACACTCGTTCGGCGCTCGCCCTGAAACTCGATCCGCGACTCATTCCCGACATCCCCAAGCCGGTGCCGACGGCCGAGATATTCGTCTACAGCCCTCGGACCGAGGGGGTCCATCTGCGGTCGGGACGGGTTGCTCGAGGGGGCCTCCGTTGGTCGGATCGAATGGAAGACTTTCGCACCGAGATTCTCGGCCTCATGAAGGCGCAGACCGTCAAGAACTCGGTGATCGTTCCGGTCGGCGCAAAGGGCGGATTCGTTGTCCGACAGCTGCCATCGAGCGACGACCGAGAAGCGGTCATGGCCGAGGTGATCGCCTGTTACAAAACATTCATCAACGCTCTGCTCGACGTCACCGACAACAACGAAGACGGCGAGGTCGTGCCGCCGCCGCTCGTCTTCCGGCGCGATGATGACGATCCCTATCTCGTCGTTGCCGCCGACAAGGGAACCGCCTCGTTCTCCGACATCGCCAACCAGATCGCCACGGATCGTGGATTCTGGCTCGACGACGCCTTCGCCTCAGGAGGCTCGACCGGCTTCGATCACAAGGCGCTGGCGATCACGGCCCGCGGCGCCTGGATCTCGGTCGAGCGTCACTTCCGCGAACTGGGGATCGACCTCTCGTCCACCGATGTCACGACGGTCGGCATCGGTGACATGTCCGGCGATGTGTTCGGCAACGGAATGCTCCGCAGCAAACGGATCCAGCTCGTCGCCGCCTTTGACCATCGCCACATCTTCATTGATCCGACTCCCGACGCCGCCCGCTCCTACGTCGAGCGGGCAAGGCTCTACGAGCTTCCTCGATCATCTTGGGCCGACTACGACCTCAGCCTGATCTCGGAGGGTGGCGGCGTTTTCAGTCGCAGCGAAAAATCGATCGCTATCACCCCCCAGATGCGCACCGCATTGGGACTCCTCCCCAAAGTGAAGAGCTTGGCCCCCGACGAGTTCATCAACGCCATTCTCAAAGCGCCGGTGGATCTCCTCTGGAATGGGGGCATCGGCACGTATGTGAAGGCTTCGACCCAGACCCACGCCGAGGTCGGCGATCGAGCCAACGACTACGTCCGGGTCGACGCGTCGGAGATGCGCTGCAAGGTCGTTGCCGAGGGCGGCAACCTCGGGGTCACCGAAGCCGGTCGGGTGGAGTTCGCTCAGTCGGGGGGGCGAATCGGCAGTGACGCCATCGACAATTCGGCCGGCGTCGACTGTTCTGACCACGAGGTCAATCTCAAAATCCTCCTGTCCCGGATCGAAGCGAACGGCGACATCACACGCAAGCAGAGGAATGACTTGCTTCATTCGATGGCGGATGAGGTTTGTGCTCATGTCCTCACCAACAACTACGCCCAGAACGAGACGCTCTCGACTGCGCTCGGACAGGCCCCTGGAATGCTGCAGGTTCATCAGCGCCTGATGGTGTGGCTCGAAGAAGAGGCCGACCTCGACCGGGAGGCCGAGGCGCTGCCGTCCGACGCCGAAATCGCCGAACGCCGCACCGAGGGGCTGGGCCTGACTCGTCCCGAACTGGCCGTGTTACTCGCCTATACCAAGAATCTGATCACACATCATCTCGTCGTTTCCGACCTGCCCCACGACTCGTCGTTCGATGAGATTCTCAGCGACTACTTTCCGGAGCCGATCCGTGAGCGATACCCAGACCTGATCCAGCAGCACCCGCTCCGAGCCGAACTCCTGGCCACCCTCATCTCCAACGATGTGGTGAACAGGGGCGGAATCTCGATGGCTCACCGGCTCAAGCAAGAGACGTCAGCGACGTTGCCCGACATCGCCCGGGCTCATCTCGCAGCATGGAAGATCTACGACTTGGATCCGTTGTGGCGAGCGGTACGCGAACTCGATGGCACCGTGCCGGCAGCGATCCAAACCGTTCTTGATCTGGAGATCAAACGACTCGGCGAGCGGGCCAGCCGTTGGTTGCTTCGAAATGAGCCCCAACCAATCGTCAACGCCACCGTCACCGAACGGTACGGCGACGCAGTTCGGTCGCTTCACCGTCAGGCCGCCGCCGGGAGTCTGGCCCCGAATCTCGCTGCGTCGGTCGACCGATACGTGGCAGAGGGAGTGCCCGCGATGCTCGCCCGGCAGGTGGCCTCACTCGGTCCGGCGTTCGGCTTCCTCGATCTCTCACGAGTGGCGGCCCGCACCGAGATCGAGCATGACCAAGTGGCGGCGCTCCACGCCGTTCTCGAAGACCGACTCGATCTCACGTGGTTGCGAGACCAGATCATCGGCCTCCCCCGGGCCGATCACTGGGAGACCATGGCCCGGAGTGCTTTGCGCGACGAATATTTTCGGGAGCATGCCGAACTCACTTCCGTCGTGCTCGAGGCAGCCAAGCAGCGGGGCGAGGTGACCCTCCCCCCCGACGTGATCGCCGACGCCTGGCTCAAAACCAACGCCGTGCCCGCCCAGCGCTGTCGACGGACCTTCAAAGAGCTCAAGAAGGCAGGCAACCAAGATCTGGCTCATGCATCGGTTGCTCTCCGGGCGCTCAGCCAGCTCCGCCGTACCACTTGATCTTGATCGCAGCGCGAGTTCAGCCGCCCGTGGCACCGTGGGAAAGGGTCATTCGCCCCTAGACGCGAGGAGCCGAGCGGTGCACGGTCAGGACATGCCCGGGATGCGATCTATGGTCATTGCTTCGGCACTCGCCATCCTTGCGATCGGCTCATGCAGCACGTCCGACGAGTTCGGAACCAGCGAAACCACCATCCCATCTGGTGAGGCGAGTACGTTGCCGCCGGATTCGACAGAGTCGTCGGCTCCGAGATCGTCGTCGGCTCCGATTTCGTCGTCGACGCTGCCGACCGAGTCTCCACTGACAACGATCCTGCCAACGACAACGATGATGGCTGCAACTTCCGCCAGCACTCTTCCAGGTGTGGCTATCGAGGGCTTCCCGAGGCGTAACGACATTCTCGCGGTGATGGGCGTTCGCCACGACGACGTCCTGAACATTCGGGCCGCACCGGGCGCTGATCAGCAGATCGTGGCAAAGGTGGCACCAACGGCTGACAACCTCGTGGCGACAGGCCGAGTGCGGTCACTGCCGGGATCAATTTGGTATGAAGTCGACGTAGACGAGATGACCGGCTGGGCCAATTCCTCCTTGCTCGCATTTCCAGGAGGCACCGACGACGCAACCGCGTTGTTCCTCACAACCCATCCCGCCACCGGCGCCGCAACCATGGCGGAGCTGGGAGAGCTGGTCGCTGCTGGGTTTGCGAGTGTGGATCCGAATTCGAGGCTGGTTCAGTCGGTCGCCTCTACCGTTGGCGACCTCGGCGAGGTCACCTACGATGTCGTGGGTCTCGGCGACGATTCTTTGGCGGCCTACCGCCTCCACGTCTTCGCAGTTCCGAACGAAGGAGACGACGGCTTCTTGCTCCGAACCATCGAGCGGATGGTGTTCTGCTGGAGGGGCGTCGACGACGGCATCTGCATCTGACACGGAGGTGGCGCACAACTCAACGAAGCACTGGACAACCTAACGGCCGTTAGGTAGGTTGTCGGAATGCCTGCAATCGCCACACCGACCAAGGAACCCAGCGGGCGAACCAGAATCGTCGATGCCGCGGCCACGTTGTTCGTGGATCGGGGGTACGCCGAAACCTCGTTGCGCGACATTGCGGCCGTGGTCGACATGAAAGCAGGCTCGCTCTACTACCACTTCGCTTCGAAGGACGACCTCCTGGTCGACCTCTTCGAACGGGGCATCGAATTGATGATCGAAGGTTTTGATTCCGTCGAGTCCGACGACGATCTGGGACCCGAGGATCGACTGCTGGCCCACGTCGCGACACACCTCCAGGTGCTTCACTCCAATCATCCACTCACCACCCTCCACGTCACGACGTTCCGAAATGCGCCGGCGTCAGTTCGCGACACGGTGGTGCCGCAGCGGGATTCCTACGAAGCCAAATGGACTGCGCTGCTCGCCGAACTCCTTCCCGACCGGACCAAAACCGAGATCGGCATCCTGCGCCTGACCTTGTTCGGAGCGATGAACGCCTCGATCGAGTGGTTCGACGCCGCTCGAGGCAATCTCGATCCGTTCGCCCGCCTCGTGTCCGAGCAGTTCTGGCACGGCGCAGCGCCCAAGGCCAGCACCACCGCCAGATCCAGCACGACCGCCAAGTCCCGCACCGTCCCCAGCACCACCAGTCGCCCCAAAAGAGGAACCAACTGATGCAACCGATCACATCCCGGGTTGATCCGGGATCACCCGAATTCGCAACCAACGAGGCGGCCTACCACGACCTCGTCGACACCTTGCGAGAACGGATGCAGTGGGCGATCAACGGCGGCGAGGGACGGGAACGCAGCATCGAACGACACCTCGAACGAGGCAAGGTTCTCGTGCGCGATCGCATCGATCTCGTGATCGACGACAACACTCCGTTCATCGAGTTCTCGACACTCAGCGGCTACGGCCAATACGACAACGAGGTGCCCGGCGGCGGGATCATCACCGGCATCGGTCTCGTACACGGCGTGCCGTACGTGTTCATTGCCAACGATGCAACCGTGAAAGGTGGATCGCTGGTGCCGGTGGCGATCAAGAAGCACGTCCGGGCCCAGGAAATTGCCGAGGAGAACGGGCTCGGCGTGATCTATCTCGTTGATTCCGGTGGTGCGTTCCTCCCGCTTCAAGACGAGATCTTCCCCGACAAGGACCATTTCGGCGGATCGTTCTTCCGTCAGGCCCGGCTTTCGGCCCAGGGCCTCCCCCAGCTCTCGGTCGTTCTCGGTGGTTGCACTGCCGGGGGTGCGTATGTTCCCGCCCTCTCCGACGAGGTCATCATGGTCCAAGGCATAGGCCGCATCTTTCTCGGCGGCCCGCCGATCGTGAAAGCGGCGCTCGGCGAGATCATCGATCCCGACGAACTCGGCGGTGCGGAACTGCACACGCGTACGTCCGGTGTCAGCGACTACATGGCCGACACCGAACGGGAGGCCTACGGCAAGCTGCGGGAGATCTGCGAGACCACCGGCCAGCGGTCGATCGACGACCGCCAGGCCTGGCTCGACTACACCGAACCCGAGGCGCCACTCCATCCCGCCGAGGAGATCTACGGAATCATCAGCGCCGATGACCGGATCCCGTTCGACGCCCGGGAGATCATTGCTCGCATCGTCGACGGATCCCGCTTTGCCGACTTCAAGCCCGAATGGGGCCAGTCGATCGTCACGGGCTTCGCTCGGATCTGGGGTCATCAGGTCGGCATCATCGCCAACAACGGCATCATCTTCAGCGAGTCGGCACTCAAGGCCACGCACTTCATCGAGTTGTGCGAACAACGACGGATCCCATTGCTGTTTCTCCAGAACACCTCGGGATACATGGTCGGCAAGGATTCCGAGGCGGGCGGGATCGCCAAGAACGGTGCCAAGATGGTGAGTGCCGTCGCCAACGCCACCGTCCCGAAGTACACCGTGCTGATCGGCGGCTCTTACGGGGCCGGGAACTACGGCATGTGTGGACGTGGCTTCAATCCCCGCTTCCTGTTTGCCTGGCCGAACAGTCGGATTGCCACGATGGCCGCCGACACGGCCGAAACGGTCCTCACCGACATCCGCGTCGGTGGACTCAAGGGGGCCGACACCACCGAGGAGCAATTGGCTCAGATCAGAGCCGAGATTCGGGCCCAGTACGACACACAGTCCAACCCCTATTACGCCACCTCACGTCTCTGGGACGATGGGCTCATCGATCCCGTACACACCCGCGATGCTCTTGGCCTCTGCCTTGCACTCGCCGCTCGGCAAGACGAACCGGCACCCGGCCGTGGCCTCGTCTATCGGATGTAGGAGCAGAACTCATGAGAATTCTCATCGCCAACCGGGGCGAAATTGCCCGCCGGATCATTCGCACTGCCCATCGCCTCGGCCACGAAACCGTTGCCGTGTTCGCCGAGCCCGATGCGGCATCACCGTTCGTCAGTGAAGCCACGATGGCGGTACTCATCGGCCCGGCCGACCTCGCACAGTCGTATCTCGCAATCGACCGGATCCTCGCCGCGGCATCCCAAACCGAGTCCACCGCCGTCCACCCCGGTTATGGATTCCTGTCGGAGAACACCGACTTCGCTCGAGCCGTCGTCGCCGCCGGGCTCACCTGGATCGGACCCAAGCCCGACGTGGTCGAATCCATGGGTTCCAAGATCGAAGCCCGTCGGATTGCTTCCGGCGCCGGCGTTCCGATCATCCCAGGATTCGACGAGTCCCAAGACCGAGCCGACATGGCGGCCGCGGCGGAACGAATCGGTTTCCCCGTGCTTGTCAAAGCAGCAGCGGGTGGCGGCGGCAAAGGCATTCGAATCGTGCACGAAGCCAGCGAGTTCGACCATGCGCTGACCGAGGCGATCAGCGAAGCCGAACGATCATTCGGCGATGGTCGAATGATCGTCGAGCGCTACATCCAACGCCCTCGACACGTCGAGGTGCAAGTGATCGGCGATCGGCACGGCAACCTCATCGAGTTGGGCACCCGGGAGTGTTCGGTCCAGCGTCGCTACCAGAAGGTGCTGGAAGAGGCTCCGGCGCCCAACCTTCCCGACCAGACCCGGCAGGGCCTCCGCACGAGCGCATCCGAACTCGCTCGATCGATCGGCTACGACTCGGCCGGCACCGTCGAGTTCGTGGTCGACGACGAATCAGGCGACTACTTCTTCCTCGAGATGAACACTCGCCTGCAGGTCGAACATCCCGTGACCGAAGCCGTCACCGGACTCGATCTCGTCGAGCTCATGATCAGGTCGGCGGCTGGAGAACCACTCTCGCTCGCACAGTCCGACGTGACCTTCGAGGGCCACGCCATGGAGGCCCGGATCAACGCCGAGGATCCCGCCGCCGGTTTCGCTCCCCAAATCGGCACGGTCACCCACCTCCGAGTTCCGAACGATGTTCGTTGGGAATCAGCCGTTGAACTCGGCAACGACATCAGCCCCTTCTACGACGCCATGATCGCCAAGCTGATCGTGGCCGGACCCGATCGGGCTGCGACGGTTCGCAAACTCGCGGTTGCGCTCGATCGCGTCATCTTGGGTGGCGTCATGACCAATCTCGGTTTTCACCGATGGCTCATCGACCAACCTCAGATCGTCGACGGCACCGTCACCACCCGCTTCCTCGATGAGGCTGATCTCCCGGCAACGCCGGAACCGGCAACCGCGTTGGCCGGCGCGGCCTGGTCGGCCTGTCTCAACGAGCAGCGGGCCGGCCACGCTTGGGCCCGACCCGGAAACATTCGTCTGGTTCCCCATGAGCGGGCTCGCACCGTGTTCCTGCGGGATCGAGAGGGAACAGTTCACGACGTCGACCTCAACGCCTCTCCGGATGCACGGTGGCTGGGCCGAGAGATCGAGATCTCCGAGTCCGGTGTCCTACGCCGCTTTTCCGTTTCCGTTGACTTGGACGCTGGATCGGTTGCGGTCAATGTGGCCGGTCACAGCCAGACCTTCGAAGTCGTCGACCGCACCGAACACTGGGCTCCGGAAGCCACCAGCGGACACGGGCACGCCGGGGCAATCGTTTCGCCGTTCCCGGCCGTGGTCACCGAAACGCCGGTGCAACCCGGCGACCATGTCAACGGCGGCGATGTCGTCGTGGTGATCGAAGCCATGAAGATGCTCCACTCCCTCAAAGCAGCCGGCCCCGGCATTGTCGCCGAAGTGCGAGTTGCTCCCGGCGACCAGACGCAGACCAACCAAACGCTCGTGACCTTCGAAGAACCCGAACCCAGCGATGCCGACCCCGACGCACCGGAGAACAACCAATGACCACGCTCACCTCCACCATCAGCTCCTCGAACCACCGCAACATCTACATGACCGACGAGTTGCAGGCGATCTATGACCAAACCACCGACTTCGTCTCCAAGGAAGTGACGCCGTCCGGCAGCGACTGGGAGAAGGCAGGCAAAGTCCCGAGAGAGATCCTGCACAAGATGGGCGATCTCGGCATGCTCGGTCTTCGAGTGCCCGAAGAGCAAGGTGGCCTCGGAATGGGCATGTTGGCGTCGGCCACATTCTCTGAAGCCCTTGGCTCGTCTACGTATGCCGGCTTCGACGTCACCGTGCTGGTGCACACCGACATGGCCGGGCCCCATCTGGTCAACTCCGGGTCACCCGAGCAACTCGAACAATGGCTTCCGACGATGCTCACCGGCGAGACCATTCTCTCGATCGGGGTCACCGAACCGGACGCAGGATCCGATGTTGCGGGGATTCGCACGAGTGCAGTGAAAGACGGCGACGGCTGGCGGATCAACGGACGCAAGACCTACATCACCAACGCCGTCTACGGCGACCTCACGATCGTTGCGGCCAAGACCGATCCCGACAACAAGTACGGCATCACGATGTTCCTCGTCCCGAAGGGCACCGAGGGATTCGAGGTTGCGACGAAGCTCGACAAGCATGGCTGGCGCTGCTCCGACACGGCAGAGCTGGTGCTCGACGATGTCTGGATTCCGGAATCGGACATTCTCGGAACGCTGCATCGCGGCTTCTACGAGACGATGAAGAATTTCCAGAACGAGCGCATGGTGCTCGTCGGCATGGGAGTGGGTGCGGCCCAAGCAGCGATCGACCTCACCAACGAATACTGCAAGGACCGCAAGGCATTTGACGGCCGGCTCTTCGATCTCGGCGCCATTCGCCAGCGGATGGCCATGAATCAGGCCAAAGTCGATGCCGTCCGGGCATCGATGTATCACGCCGCGTGGCTCGGAGATTCGGGTCAGGACAACGTTCGGGCGATGTCGGGGATCAAGGCCTGGGGCTGCGAAGTGGTCAACCAGGTCATGTACGACTGCCTCCAGTTCCACGGCGGCATCGGCTACATGACCGAGTCGACGATCGAACGGATGACCCGTGACGCCCGCATCCTTCCCATCGGTGGCGGCGCAACCGAGGTGATGCTCGAGGAAGTGGCCAAACGGCTCTGAGCCGACGCCAGCGTCGGCGTCAGCGTCAAATGATGGCTGTCTCGAGGAACTGAAGGCTGGCAGCGATTCTGCCGTAGCCGAGCGGAGTCAGGTCGAGCGACCGATAGTGGCCGAAGGTGATCCACTCGGAAACACCGCGACCCATCGCCGGTGACTGCTGCATCCCGTGACCTGAGAACCCGTTGACGAAGATGAAGTTCGTCATTTCGGGGTGGGGCCCGACGATGACGTTCTGATCGAAGGTGTTGTGGGCGTAGTGGCCGGCCCACTTCGAGGTGACCTTGATTCTCTCGAACGCCGGAATTCGATTGGCCAGCGCAGGCCACACTTTGTCTTCCCAGATCGTTTGATCCACCATCCGGAAGTCGTCGTAGGCCACCACTGGGTCGTGGTCGGGAGTGCAACCGGCCATGTAGTACGGCCCGTCTGTGCGCACGTGCACACCGCTCGGATCGATGGTGAGCGGCAGGTCTCGGTCGAGTGGCTCCTGGGCGTCGAACATGAAGGTGTAGCGGCGACGGGGCTCGACGGGTAGGTCGAGTCCGGCCATTCGTGCCGTCTCCACGGCCCGGGGCCCTGAGGCGTTCACGAGCGTGCCACAGGCGATGGTCTCACCCGACTTCAGCGTGACGTTGCTGACCCGCTGATCTTGCACACCGATCGCCACGACTTCGTTGGAGACATACTCGGCTCCGTTGGCCCGAGCCTTCTTGCGTAACCAGTCGAACATGGTGCCGCTGTCGAAGTAGCCCTCATCGACGAGATTGTGGCTGCCGCAGATGATGTCGTCGACGTTGTAGAACGGGTAGTCACGCTTGATCTCGGCCGCCGACATCATTTTCGTGCCAGCGCCGAATGACGCCTGAAGCTTCTGGTTCGCCCGCAAGGTGTTCGCGAACGATTCGTCGCCGGCGAGATACAGGTAGCCGAACTGGTGAAAGGCCAGCTCGGGAACCTCGGGGTCGTCGCCAAGGTGACTCCGGAAGTTGCGCACGAAGTCGGCCGCGTATTGCGAGATCCGAATGTTGAGTTCGTTGGAGAACTGTTGTCGCATGCAGCTGTTGGTGCGGCCGGTGGACGAATTCTCGTACGACAGGTCACGTTCGACGACGAGAATCGATCCGCCGAAATCAGGATTGGCCGAGAGAAACCAAGCCACCGAAGAACCGATGATTGCTCCGCCGACGATGACGACGTCATATGAGCTGCGCCGTGGCTCGGCGATGATGCGATGCACCGTTGGTTGTGCGCTCAACTGACGTACCCCTGGATCTTGTCGTTGGCGATGGCGTCATCGGATCGTTCAGCCGGATCGCCGAAGCCCCCGCCTCCCGGAAGCTCCAGGATCAGATGTCGATCAGCCGGCACCGTCTGCTTGCCCTTGCTGGCGAAGGGTGAGCCGTCGTCGAGGTACACCTTGCCCGGCGCACCAGGGCCGCCGCCGGCCCTGCCTCGAGCCGGGTTCTCGACCCGATCGAACATCGCGGAGAACTCGAAGAGATAGCCGTCGGCTGGTCCGATCTCGATGATCTGGCCCAAACCGCCCCGCTGCTTTCCGGCTCCCCCGCTGTTCTCTCGAATCTCCTTCCGCCAGATGATGATCGGCCCGATTTGTTCGGTGGCCTCGGTGCTCATCGTCCGGACGCCCGACGGGAAGGCCGTCGCGGTCAGACCATCGAGCGTTGGCCGGGCTCCCGTGCCGCCGCTGTTGAACATCAGGAGTTCGATCGGCGGCAGGAGAACTTCGGGGCTGGCCGAGCGGGCACTGGCCTGGAAGTTCCAAAGTGCGCCGGCCCCTTCGGCGGGCACGATCTCGGGCAACGCCTCGGCGATCGCCCCCAAACACAGATCGGTGACGAAATGGCCGATCACGTGCCGGACGGCGACCGGGTCGGGGTCTTGGGCGTTGAGAATCACTCCGGGTGGAGCACTCACGGTGAAGGGCAGAAGCGAGGCGTGATTGTTGGGCAACTCGGGAGCGAGTGCCACGAGCATGCCGTAGGTGAAGTAGGCCTGGGCGTATGTGAGTGGGACGTTCACGCCGAACTGACTCAACGGCGACGTTCCCGTGAAGTCGGCGTGCATCCCATCGTCGGCCACCGTGAGCTCGACGGCCAGCGTGATGGTTTCGTTGTAGCCGTCGACCTGCATTTCGTTGTGATAGGTGCCCTTCCTGACGGGACCGAGGGCGGTCATGGTTGCCTTGCGAGTCCGGTCATAGATGAACGCAGCCAACTCGTCGAGACCATCCATCTCGAACTCGTCGAGCATGGCGAGCAGCCGACGCCTTCCGGTCTCATTCGAAGCGGCGAGGCCATGAATGTCACCGACGACCTGATCAGCTTCGCGAACGTTGTTGCGAACGATGTTGACGAGGTCTCGATTGAGTTCGCCCCGTTCGACCCACTTCATGATGGGAATGCGGATCCCCTCCTCGTAGACCTCTCTTGCGTCGGGCCCATAACCCCGTCCACCGATGTCGACCACGTGGGCCGTGGAGGCGAAGAAACCCATGAGCTCGTCGCCCTGGAACACCGGGGTTGCCACCGTGATGTCGTGGAGGTGGCCGGTGCCTTTCCATGGATCGTTGGTGATGTAGACGTCGCCCGGATAGATCCGTTCGGGACCGATGTCGTTGATGAAGTGGAGGAGGGCGGCCGCCATCGTGTTGACGTGGCCGGGGGTGCCCGTGACTGCCTGTGCCACCATTCGACCCTGTCGATCGAAGACGCCGGCCGAGAGGTCGCCGGCCTCGCGCACCGAGGTGCTGAACGCCGTTCGGACCAGAGTGAGCGCTTGTTCCTCGACCACGGAGATCAAGCGATTCCACATGATCTGGAAATGAACTTCGCCTCGATTCACTGGGCGTTTGCTCATGCCGCACCTCCGTTGTTGTTCGTTCTCGATATCAGCAGCGTTCCGTCGGTTTGCAGCACGGCAACATGATGTGAGCCCAGCACGGTGGTGGTCTGGGCCTCGACGATCACGGCAGGACCCGACACCGCATCACCGGGCGACAGCGAATCCCGTTCGACGATGGCGGTGTCGACCCGATCACCAACCGCTGGGTCGAACATGGGTCTGAAGTGCTCGGAGCGAATCTCGTTGGAGGCCGCAACGAGCTGAAGGGCCTTTGGTCGTTTCTGCACCGACGCCACTCGCACCGACCAGCTCACCGCTTCGATCGTGAGGTCATCGATGGCCCGACCGAAGAACTCCTCGTACGCCTTGGTGAACACGTTGGTGAGGAGTTCGGCTGCGAACTGGTCGAAGTCCCCGCCTCCGAGCCGGACCGGGATCTCCCAACCCTGACCCTTGTATCGCATCGAGACCTGGCGCTCGATCACGACGTCGGCGTTGCTTCCCTGGCGGACGAACGACTGTGCTTCGGTCGTGAGGTCGGCGAGCACGGCGTTGGCGCTGACGAAGTCGAAGCTGTCGGTCGTTGTGTAGAAACTCCTGACGGCCTCGTAGGCGAACGGGGCCCGAAGGAAACCGATCGCCGATCCGACGCCGGCCCCGGGGGGAACGAGGAGTTCATCGAGACCGAGTTTGTCCATCAGACGCGTGGCGTGGATCGGAGCGCCGCCACCGAAGGCGATCATGGTGAATCCAGCAAGGTCTTTACCCTGTTCGACGGCGTGGACTCGAGCCGCGTTGGTCATGTTCTCGTCGACCATTTCTGCGATGCCGATGGCTGCGGTGTCGGCATCCATCCCGAGGGGTTCACCGACCGCCGAAAAAATCGCGGCGGCCGCCAGATCGGGGGCGAGTGTGATGTCCTTGGCCCCGAAGGTGTCGGGGTGGAGCCGACCCAGTTGGAGGTTGGCGTCGGTGACGGTGGGGGCCGTGCCACCGAGGTCGTAGGCGGCGGGACCGGGCTCCGAGCCCGCACTGTGCGGCCCGATCCGGATCTGCCCAAGGGTGTCGACGCTGGCGATGGAGCCACCGCCTGCTCCGATCTCGATCATCTCGATCACCGGGATCGAGATGGGCATGCCGCTGCCCTTCTTGAACCGGGTGGTGCGGGCCACCTCGAACGTCTTGGCGGTTTGGGGCGTGAAATCTTCGATCAGGGCGATCTTCGCCGTCGTCCCGCCCATGTCGTAGGAAAGCACTCGATCGCGAGCGAAGCGGGCGGCGAGATCGGCGGCGAAGATCGCGCCCCCGGCCGGCCCGGACTCGATCAGGCGAACGGGGAAGGCCGCCGCCGTTTCCACGCTGATGAGGCCACCACCGGAATGGATCATGTAGAGCGGGCAGGTGGCCCCTCGGGCCCGGAGCTCGTCCTGCAGTCGAACAAGGTAGGACGCCATGAGTGGCTGCACGTAGGCGTTGGCGCACACGGTGTTGAACCGCTCGAACTCTCGCATCTGAGGTGACACTTCAGCGCTGATCGACACCGCCATGTCTGGCAATCGCTCGAGGAGGAGTTCCCGGAATCGGCGTTCGTTCGATCCGTTCCGATAGCTGTGGAGGAATCCGACCGCAACGGCTTGATACCCACCTTCGGCCAGTTGTTCGATCAGCGTCCTCGCCCCGTCCTCGTCGAACGGAATGAGCACCTCGCCCCGAGCATTGATCCGCTCGGTGACGACGAACCGATCTTTGCGTTCGATGAGCGGCGTGGGGAGCACGATGTTGAGGTCGTATTGCTCGAAGCGACTCTCGGTGCGGGTTTCGATGACGTCCCGGAAGCCGGCCGTGGTGACGAGCGCTGTGCGCGCCCCGCGCCGTTCGATGAGCGCGTTCGTGGCCAGGGTGGTGCCGTGGATGATCTGTTCGACATCGGCGAGATCGATGCCGTATTCGTCGGCGAGCGCGGCGATGCCGTCGAGAATCCCTTCTTCGGGGGCATTGTGCGTGGTGAGCACCTTGGTGGAGACGAACGAGCCATCGGCTTGTTCGAGAACGATGTCGGTGAATGTGCCGCCGACGTCGGCGCCGATACGGAGTCCCATGGTTACAGATCCTCGACTTTCGGAAAGTTGGATGGGGGCATGATGTCGACCGTGGCCGAGCGCTGCTGAGCAGTCATTCCGCCGTCGATCTTGAGTACGTCGCCCGTGATGTAGCTGGCATCGTCGGATGCGAGGAAAAGAGCAGCTCCGGTCATGTCGTATGCCTCGCCGATGCGGCCGAGTGGCACGTTCTCTCCCCGGAGCACGCGATCGTCCATCGAAAGGCCGCTGGTGTCAATGGAGCCCGGCATGAGGGCGTTCACGCGAATTCCGTAGGGTCCGAGATCGAGCGCCATTGCTCGTGTGAGGGCTTCGATCCCGCCCTTGGTGGCGTCGTAGGCCGTGAAGGCACGGTGAGCGTTCGTTGCGCCACCCGAGCTCATGTTGATGATCGAACCACCGCCCGCTTTCGCCATGATGCGGGCCGTGGGGTGGGAGACGAGGAAATGACCGGTGAGGTTCACGTCGACGATTCGCCGCCACCATTCTTCGGTGGCTTCGAAGAAGTGGAGCATCGGGCTGACGATTCCGGCGTTGTTGACGAGAACGTCGATCGTGCCGTGCTCGGCCATCACCGCCTCGATCATCGCATTCACCTGCACGCTGTTTGAAACATCGGCAACCGATCCCATCGCTGAACCACCGGCATTCGTGATCGCGGCGACGGCCTCGGCGACGCTTTCAGCATTCACATCGTTGACGACGACGTTCGCTCCGACGTCGGCGAATCGTTCGGCTATGGCCCGCCCGATTCCCTTGCCCGATCCGGTGACGACGACAACTTTGTTCTTCAGAGATTCATGCATGGCGGTTCTTTCAGAGCTCGTTGAGGTGTCGTTTGATTTCGCTGATCCTGGCTTCGTCTCGCCGGTAGTAGGTCCAACCTTTCCGAGGCGAAGCGATGACGAGTCCCGCATCGACCAGCACTTTCAAGTGCCGCGACCCCGCTGGTTGGCTGACCCCGAGCTTGTCGACGATGTACTGGTTGCAGGCACCGTGCTTGATCGGATCCCCGTGTTGTTGCGGGGGAAAGTTGGCGACGGGATCACGAAGCCATTCGAGGATCTGGAGGCGGCGAGAACTCGCGAGAGCTTTCAGAATCGGCTCGAGTTCGATCTCGACATCCATCATCGTCATAACTTCATAACTAAGTCGTTATCCAGCAGGATGTCAACCATTCGTTCCTCGATCGTTGGTTCCTCGATCGATGCCGACCAGAGGCTGCGGTGACGTGGCGCCCGACACAGGTGGTGGATTGGTGACCGTCTGCGGTTAGCGTGCGGCTTGCTCCGGCAGGGACGTCCTGTCGGTGGGTTCGTTGACGGTTTGTTCAGTCAGTGCGAGCCGTCCCCCTCAGAACGTCTCGGCGAAATCGCCGCTTGACGTCACGAACCCCACATTTGCACGTCGTGACGATTCCCGTTGCTGGCGCGCGCCACGGAGAAACATGACAACCACCTTCGCCCAATTGGGCGTGTCCGAAAACATTTGCCGCGCGCTCGAGCAACGCGGCATCACCGACGCATTCGAGATCCAAGCAGCCACGATCGCCGACGCACTCGCCGGCAAAGATGTCTGCGGCCGAGCCCCAACCGGTTCCGGCAAAACACTCGCCTTTGGCGTTCCGCTGATCGAAACGGTCGAGCGGGCCGACAAGCGGAACCCGAAAGCGCTCATTCTCGCCCCCACTCGAGAGTTGGCCGACCAGATCACCACCGAGTTGCGCTCGTTCGCGGGCTCGGTCCGTGTCGCCGCCGTCTATGGCGGCGTTGGCTACGGTCCGCAATTGAAAGCGCTCCGAGATGGCGTCGACGTACTCGTCGCCTGCCCCGGCCGACTCGAGGATCTCATCGAGCGGGGTGCCGTTTCCCTCCACGCCGTCAACAAGGTCGTCCTCGACGAGGCCGATCGCATGGCTGATATGGGATTCATGCCTGCCGTCAAGCGTTTGCTCGACAAGACCTCGTCCAAACGGCAGACCGTCTTGTTCTCGGCCACCCTCGATGGCGACATCGCCAAGCTGAGCCGCGACTACCAAACCAACCCAGTGCGTCACGAGGTCGGCGACTCGACACCGGACATCACGTCGGCCAGCCACGTGTTCTGGAATGTCGCCGGTACCGACCGGATCCAGGTCACGACCGAAGCGGTGAATGCCGTCTGGCCCGCCATCATCTTCAGCCGCACTCGCCACGGAGCCGACCGGATCGCGAAACAGCTCGAACGCAACGGCGTTTCCGCCGCCGCCATTCACGGCGGTCGCAACCAGGGGCAGCGCACCCGTGCGCTCGCCGCCTTCTCCAAGGGCAAGGTCGAGGCGCTCGTCGCCACCGATGTTGCGGCTCGGGGCATCCACGTCGACGGTGTTGCCTTGGTCGTTCACTACGATCCGCCCGCCGACCACAAGGATTACGTGCACCGTTCCGGGCGCACGGCCCGCGCCGGCGAGGGTGGTGTCGTGGTTTCGATGGTGCAGCGCGATCAGGTGAAGGACCTCACCAAGATGCAGCGCAAGATCGGCCTCAACGAGCCGTTCACCGCCCCTGACGTGGCAGCCATGCGAGAGTTGTCTCCCGGCCCGACACGGCAGAAGCCGGCTCGCACGTCGTCGTACAACGACGCCGTTGCCGACGATCGATCATCCACCGCACGACCGTCACGCCACGCGCGACCCAGTCGTCCGAGCGGGAGCCGTTCGGAAGGCAAACCCAAGTCACGCAGCAGCCGACCCGGTTCGAAGAACTCCTCGAGCCGCGGGTCGAGTGCCGGCGGCTCGAGCGACGGTTCGCGTTCGAACAGCGACAGCCGTTCCAACAGCAACGGTCGCTCGAACAGCGACAGCCGTTCGAACAGCAACGGTCGCTCGAGTAGCGATGGTCGTTCCACCAGCGATGGCCGTTCGAGTAGTGGCCGCTCGAGTAGTGGCCGCTCGGCCAACGCCCAGGCCAACAACGCCAATTCGAAGCGCGACAATCGTAAGTCGCGCCGGGCTCACCTACAGCCCTAGAACTTCACGTTCGATCATTCCATGACCGTTCTGCTCGGTTCACTTGCCGCTGCGCTGTTCGGCATCGGCGACCTCGTGGCCGGTGTCGGGGGCCGTCGAGACGGCTCCGACCACGGACCCTCGGGAGTTGCCTTCGTGGCAACTCTCGTTGGTGCCGTGGTCAGCGCGTTTTACCTCTTCGTCGTTTCTGATGATCACTTCACCGGCAACGATTTCTGGTGGGCCCTGGCGGCCGGCGTCAGCATGTCAGCGGCTCGACCGATGCTCTACCGAGGCATGAAACTCGGTCCGATCGTGGTCTTCGCTCCGGTCTACGCCCTCATGGCCCTGGTTGTTCCCGCCTTGATCGGGCCGTTGGTGGGTCAGGGACTCGCACCACTCGAAGTCGTGGGGCTGGTCCTGGCTCTGCCGGCAGTGGCCCTGGTGTCCAGTGAGCGGCGACTGCCGCGGTTGGCTGAGCTGCGGCACAGTCCGGTTCTCGGACTCGGATGCGTCGTTGGTCTGCTGGTCGGCATTGCCGGACTCTGCTTGTCCTTCGTCTCCGACGGTGCCGGGGCCGCTCCGGCCTTCGTGATCACGACGGTGGGAATCCTGATCGTTCCGTTGTCAGCAGCAGCGATCGGACAAGCAGTTCGACGGCCGAGCCGCACCACAGCGGTCTTCGGTTCGATGGTCGGCGTGACCAGCGCCGGTGCGTTCATCCTCACGTCGATGACTTACCAACGGGGCAGTGCCGCCGTCGGCTCGGCCTTGATCGGGTTGTCACCCGGTATTTCGATCGTGCTCGCGTGGCGATTGTTGGGCGAACGCATCTGGCCGATTCAGCTGGTTGGCGGCGCGCTCGGGGCCGTCACGGTCGTCCTCTTCGCCCTCGCCTGACGAAGCCGAACCCGAACGTCCGACCCGCCCCAAATCGTCCGACCCGCCC
>JBBKXQ010000156.1:0-28535 GCA_037969565.1 Acidimicrobiales bacterium
GGTGAACTCGGTCATTGCGTTTCCGTCCGAGTTCGTGACGATGAAACCGTCGTGCTTCTCCGCGGTGATGTTGGTCATCGGGTAGAAGACGTGTGAGAAGAACTTGACGCCCTTGCGTAACGCCCAGTCCTTCATTGCCGCCGCGACGACGTCTGCTGTTGCAGGATCGAGCGGCGCTCCAGTCTTCACCGTGTTCTTCATCGCCTTGAAGGCGTTCTTCGAGAGGCATTCTTCCATCGTGGCCAAGCTGAAAACGTCGGACGCCCAGATCTCGCTCAATGGACCACCGGTCGTGGTCGGGGTCGCGGACCTGCCTGTCACTTCGTTGATCACTCGTTGGCGGACTTCGTTTCCACTCATGTTCGCTCCTTGATTGCGTCGTGCTGGGAGCGGTTCGAGAGGCCCCAACTCCAGCATTCGACTCGTCGGCTCGTCGACTCGGTGAACGTAACCAGCCACGGAGTCGCGGCCCGCTCGATTGCGATCTGTTCTCACGCTGTTAACACGCGGTTGACGAACGTCGTCATTTCGACGAAAGGGTTACAGATGTGCATCGTACGGTCACGGACTCGTAACCCCCCGTTGACATCACCAGGTCATCGTCAGATGGGTCCGACCGAATGAAATGGAGTCCCGTTGTATGGACCTCTACCGAATCCGTATCGAAGTGGCCGACGATCCCGGCCGAATGGGCCATGTCCTGGTTGTTCTTGGCCAAGTGGGCATCAACGTGGTCGAGATCGACTGCCACAACGTCGACGGTGCCGTTCGTGTCGATGACCTTTTGGTGCACTTGACGCGCCCGCTCGATATTCCGGCGATCGCTTACGCCGTCGAGAATGCGGGCTGCCCGCTCATCGAAGTCCGACCGCTCTCGGCTCGCGAGCTCGAGGATCCCGTGATTCGCGGTATGCGTCTGATTGCGTACATTGCGGCGACCAACACTGCGAGTGATGACGAGATCGCCTGGTGCGCCGGAGAACTCGTGCGGAGTGATCTCGCTTGCGTGGTCGAAGCACAGATCTCAACGGTCGACAGCATCGCCGGTCAGGCGCTCACACAGAACGTTCCGGTTCACGGACGCGAGTGGGTGAAGCGCTTGCCGTCCGGTGACCCAGCGTGGACGCTGGCCGTCCCCTTCGATCGGCAAGGAAGACGGGCCGCAGTAGTCGTGAACCGAACGTCCTCACGCTTCACCCGAACCGAAACCGCCCGGTTACGCGTACTCCTCGACGCCGCGTCGCACACCTCCAATGACGCACTTCAGGTCACATGGGCGCAATGATTGGTGATGCTCTCGTCTCAGCGAGTCGACTTGGTCGCTCGCACCGGCGACGGAATATTCGGTCGCCGTCGTTCTGGGTTCAGTGATTCAGATTGTCGGGTACTCGGCCCGGGAGCGCGATGGTTGCGGCGAGGGCGGCTGCCATGCTGGCGGCGACGATCCAGAGCACATTTCGTGTTCCATTGGCGTCGGCGGTCACGAGGGCCGAGATGGCGATGCTGATCGTGACACTGCCGACGTAGCGGCTTGTCGATACGACACCCGCAGCAGCACCCGTGCGATGGGCAGGGACCGACTCGATTGCCGCCGTGGTCAGACTCGGGGTGGCGATCCCGAGACCCATACCGAAAGCGGCGAGACCGAGCACCAGAGCGAAGGTTGCGATGGACGGTCCACCGATCAAGAACACCACGATCGCCCCGGCCGCAACCGCCAGCCCGACCATCGTCGGTGTCCGGCGGCCGTACTGATCTCCGAGGCGTCCACCTGAGGGACTCATCACGATCATGCCGACCGTCAACGCCGACAGCACCGCTCCCGTCGCACCCGAACCCCACCCTCGGGAATGCAGGATGATCGGCGTGAGGAGGAGCAGGGCGTATTGGGCGACAGTCGAGAGCGCCTGGACCGAATAGGCGGCGACGAAGACCTTGTTCGCAATACGTCCCCGCTCGGCGGGTCCGGGACGAACCGTGGCCACGGTTTCGGGCGAAGCGAATTGGCTGACTCGCAACGCAACCACGAGCGCCGCCGCTGCGATCGGGACGTTGAAGACGAAAATGGAACGCCAACCGAACGACTGCGTGAGGATGCCTCCGATCACGGGTCCGCTCGCGGCGCCAACGCCGACCACCGAACCCATCAACCCGAACGTTCGACCCTGCTGGTCTGGCGGGGTGATGGCGCGGAGAAGTGATTGCACACTGGGTCCGAGTGCGGCCGCGAACAGGGCTTGGCCGAGGCGGGCGACGACCAAGAAAAGAAAGGTGCTCGACGCCGCGGCAGCGAGCGACGTGACGGCGACCCCGACGAGGGCGATCTTGACCAGCCGGTCGCTGCCGATCACATCCCCGATCCGGCCGGCCAGAGGCTGCACCAACAGCATGGCCAGCAGGTACAGGGTGATCAAGATGCCTGATCGACCGGTGGAGATGCCGAAGTCCTCGGCGATCTTCGGCAGAGCAACGGCGATCATCGTGGAGTTGAGTGGTACCAAACCAACGGCCGCCGAGATACCCACGACGGTGGCTGCGGAGAATCCACCGTCGCCAGTCACGGGCGCACCGCTGCTCATCGAAGTCGCATCATGAAATAATGGTCACTTCGCCCTTCGTGCCATCCACTCTGATCCGGTCGCCCGACTTGATGCGCGACGTGGCATTGACCGTGCCCACCACCGCCGGGAATCCCATCTCGCGAGCGACGATTGCCGCATGACAGGCATGGCTGCCGTGATCGGTCACGATGGCACCGACGAGGTGGAGCACAGAATTGAAGGCTTCGCCCGTCGCCGCCGACACCACGACCTCACCGTCCTGCAGGTCGAGCAGGTCGTAGGTGTTGTCGATGATGCGTGCGGTTCCCTCGTAGACCCCTGGGTTCACCCCAACGCCACCGATGAGTGGCCCGTCACCCTCGGGTGCATCGAGTTGGCCAAGGATCGCGTCGATCATGAAACCTGTCGCCGACATCACGCGAGCGAGCGGCGGAGGCAACTCGTCCATCGACGGCGGAGGGGGCGGGGGAGACCCGAGGAAGCGGGGCGGTCCTTCGGCAGTCAACGAACGCCGCCGTTCACCGCGCTCGTTCAGTTCCTCGCCCGAGGGCCCAGCGTCGCTCAGGAGCGCCGCTGCTTCGGCAATGGTTGCGTCGAGGATGTGCTTGGGTTCGATGACCGCTCCGAGGTCGTGAGCTCGGCGACCGACCTCGAGCATGGTCAGACGGAGGATCCCTATCGCCGTGATCTCGCTGTAGACGCCTCGCTCGTCACGCAACCGGTAGTTGGCGCGTGCGTCATCGAGAAGCTCGTCGAAGAGGTCGAGGTGTTCGGTCGGAACTTCCGAACGGACGTCTTTGGCGAAGAGGTCCGCCCCGTGCCGGACTTCGTCAGGACGCGCATCGAGTGCGGCCGACAGCTTGCCGAGCACGATTTCCGGTTGTTCCCGGAGTGTCGGATTCACGAGATCGAATCCATCGATCACGCGGAACTCGGCCACTTGTAGAAAGTCGTCCACAGCCGGGACCATGGCCCGCAAGTCGGCCAGCCGGCGCGCCGCATCACCCTCACCTCGCACGAGCTGTTGCGCCTCACCGTTCGATTCGATCGCGGCGATCGCCGGACGCATCTCGTCGGAAAAGGTCGCCGAGATCGACGAATATCCGTTGAGTACACCGAGGAGGCTGTGAGGAGGACGACCGGTCCATGTGCTGGCGTGGAGGACGAAGTCGCCGACCGGCAGAATGGCCGCCATGTTGAACCGGTGGTGTTGGTACACCATCTGTGTCACGTGGGCCGCCACCGTTTCCAGGTGCTCGACGAGCGCCGCGGTGTCGAGCGTGGTGAGGTCGACCCCGGACAACTCGATGTGTCGGGCGATTGCCCGCGGTTTCCAGTCCGAATCCCAGTCGGCAAGGTCCTGTCGCCACAGCTTCGATTCGAGCGCTCCGGCAGCAACTCCGAGCCGACGACCGAATTCGGCGCCGATCTCGTCAGACGACATCGGCCCGTCGGGCCCGGGCATGTCGAAGGGCTGAGGTTGGTGATAGGTGAAGCCGTTGACCACGCCCATGGCAAGACGGTCGAGTAAGACGCCATAGCGGTCGAACGTCTCGGTGAATCCACGGTTGAATCCCGCTGGATACACCTCTTGCATGATCGCCGTCTGCGACACCGGCGTGTGGGCAGAGTCCTGCTGCCACGGTCCCGGTCCTGGCGCGTTCCAATCGGTCATGTCACAACCTCCCTCTCAGTTCCTCGAGGCCTCGTGGTCTCATCGAATAACGTACGCCTCCTTTGCCTCCGTGTCGCCGCAATGATCGAGAGCACCCCGACGTCACGTGGCCTATGGTCCGCACAAGCTCGTACGTCCCGTCGCTCCGGTTGAGGCCCGATCAGCATCGTGAGAAACACCCCACAAGATTCCGGCTCCGCCCCGCCGCCCACCGCTGAGCCGGGCGGCCGTTTGCCTTCCGGGATGCTGACAATGGTGTTCACCGACATCGAGGACAGCACGCCGCGCTGGGAGGCCGACCCCGACCAAATGCGGAGGTGTCTGTCCCGGCACGACGCCATCGTCACGGACTCGATCGAGTCGAACGGAGGAGTGATCTTCAAGCGAATGGGTGACGGCATGGGGTGCGTGTTCACGTCGCCGGAAGCGGCCGCCGATGCAGCAATCGAGATCCAGCGCCGAGTCCAGACCGACGACTGGGAAGGCGCCGAGCGATTGCGGGTCCGGATCGGGATTCACATGGGTGAGCTCGAACCAACGGGCCGCGACTACTTCGGTCCGGCCGTCAATCGGGCGGCCCGGATCATGGCCGCCGGGAACGGCGATCAGATTGCCATGTCCGCTCTGGTTTCGAGCTTGCTGCCCAAAGCGAGTTTCCTCTCCATGGGCGATCATCAGCTGCGGGGAATTGGAACGGAGTCCATCGACCTACTGCTCGCTCCTGACCTGCTGAATGACGACCGTCCATTGCGGGCCCAGGCCAGTTCCTCGACCAAGCGGTTACCGGTCCCGCCCAACGAACTGATCGGACGTGGAAAGGAGCTCGAGGACATTGCCGCACTGCTCGGCGAGCATCAATCGGTCACGATCGTCGGCCCGGGTGGTGTCGGCAAGACGCACCTTTCGATCGAGATCGGCCATGCGGTTGCCGGGTCCTTCCCTGACGGAGTCATCTTGTGTGAGTTGGTCCCGCTGAGCGACGGCGATGCCGTCGCCGATGCCGTTGCGGAATCACTGGGTGCCCGAGCCCAACCAGGGATGAGCTTGGTGGAAAGTATTCTCAACTTTCTCGAGTCGCGTCAGATGTTGCTCATCCTCGACAACTGTGAGCACGTGGCGGACGCCGTCCGCGATCTTGGCTCGTCGATCCTGAAATTCAGCAACTCGCAGTTGCTCGCCACGTCCCGGGAACCGGTGGGTCTCGAAGGAGAGCAGCTGTTCGGCCTGCTGCCGCTCGAAGCCGCCACCTCCGGTGTCGAACTCTTCCTCGCTCGAGCCTCGGAACGAGATCATTCCTTCAATCCTGCGGCTCAGGACCGGAGGGTCATCGTCGAGATCTGTGAACGGCTCGACGGCATTCCGCTCGGCATCGAACTCGCCGCCGCCTGGACCCGAGTCCTGGCACCCTCCGATCTGCTCGAACGCTTGGACGACCGGTTCCAGGTTCTGCGCGGTGGTCGCGCCGGTGGTCGGCATCAGACCCTGCGCGACACCGTGCAATGGTCTTATGAGCAGCTCGATGAAACCCAGGCCAACTTGTTCGACCGGCTCTCGGTGTTCGCCGGTGGCTTCTCACTCGACGCCGTCGAAGCGGTGTGTGCCGACGACGACCTCATCGACCGTTCTCAGATTCTCGACACACTCATGGCGCTGGTCGACAAGTCGATGGTGATGAGTACTCGGGGCAGCGGACACATTCGGTTTGCGATGCTCGGCACCCTGCGGCAATACGGCCAGGAGCGTCTTGATTCACGTGGCGAAAGCGAGGATTTCCGAGTTCGGCACGCCGCATACTTCCGTCAGCTGGCGCTGAGTCAGTCGGCGCTGCTCATCTCGGCCCGAGAAGCCGACGTGTGGGATCTCCTCGACCGGGATTGGTCGAACCTTCGGACGGCGTTCGATTCGATGCTCGGGTCGGGTGATGTCGACGGAGCCGTCGAGCTACTTCTCGAACTCGGTTGGTTCGCCGCACTGTCCATGCGTTTCGAGGCCTTCACGTGGGCGGAAGACCTGTTTGCCAAGGCCGATGTCGACGCCCACCCCGATGCCGGTTCGCTTCACGGGCTTCGGGCCCTTCTGGCCTACTTCACCGTCGACAGTCGAACCGTTGAGTTTGCCCATCGAGGGCTCGCTCTGGATCCAGCCGATCGACATGGATATTGCCGAATCGCATTGTCAGCCGTGTCGCTCAACAACGAGTTGTCGGCCGAGGACAGCGAGATCTTCACCGCAGCATGGTTGGAAAGCCTCGACGACTCGTCTCCGATGATGTCCCGAGTGTGGGCTGAGGGCATGCGCACGTTTCACATCTGCTCCAACAGACCATCGTCCGAGGCCCTCGTGCACGCCGACAAACTGATGGCCATCGCCGTCGAATCCGGCAGTGCTACGGCGATGGGTCTGGCCCGCTGGGCCGGCGGCCTCACTGCGACTTTTCACGGAGTCGACAAGGCGCTCGACGAATGGCGAAAGGGGATCGACACAGTTCAATCGCTCAGCCCCTCGCACCTCGGCTACCACTTGATGGTCGGGCTCGTTCTTCACTTCACCGCGTCACACGGCGATCTCGATGCGGTGGTCGATCAGTGCCTCGACACGTTGGAACAGGCACATGCTCAGCACTACGTCGCCGGCACGAGTCATTTGTTCGGCGTCACCGCGATCGTGCTTTGTCGACTCGACCGACCCGAAACCGGTGGCCGACTTCTCGGAGCGATGGAAGCGCACGGGCACAAACCGAGGGCCAACGCAGTCAGGGCGGTCGACAAGGCATTGGGTGCGGATGCCGATCGTGCCAGGTCGGCTGGGGCCTCCCTCTCGACCGACGAGGCAGCAACGATGGCGATGGATGCTCTGCGAGCCGGCCCTTCGGGCTGACTGTCGTCTCGCGATGTGGCAACGAGTGTCTAGCGGCGCGTTCGGTCGCCGGGTCAGTGCGCTTCTCAGGAGACGGCTCGATCGCCGGTGTGATCGGTGAGTTGATCCAAGCAGACGTCGGGGTGAGACATGGGCAGGTGATGTCCGGCGTTCGGGATCATCGTGACCGTGGAGCCTGATCGGGCAACGCTGATCGCTCGGGCGTAGTCGTGGTCGCCGATCTCATCATCGGTGCCGTATGCAAGGTCGACGGGAATCCCGAAGTCGTCGACGTCGGCGAGAAGCCGTGGCCAGTCGACTTCGATGACGAGGTGATGCATCGCGTCTCGGTAGGCGGGCCACGTGTGCGACGAAACGGCCCGGGCGACGGGGACAGGAAGCCCCGGTTCGGCGATGGCGGTGAGCCAACCGGCCGCTGCTCGGTGACTGCAGTTGATGGCGCAAGCCCGTTGAGCCCACGCGGTGTCGAGCGCGAAGAGTCGGGTCATGGCGCTGCCCGAAATTCGACTTCGAGCCGCGTCATGTGACGGATAGATGGGTGCACCCCAACACACGATTCGCTCGACGCGATCCGGATGACGAAGCGCCCAGTGCAGGGCCAAGGCCGACCCCATGGAGTGGGCGCCGATGGTCCACCGCCTGTCGAAGAGCCCAGTTCGGTCGGCCAGTTGGTCGAGGGCGTCGAGATGGTCATCGACCGAGAACGAGGGACTTGTTTCGTCGAGTGATCGGCCGAAACCGAGCAGGTCGGGTACGACAACCCGGTGGGCTGTGGCCAACCGGTCGTACCTCGCTCCGAACAAGTCGCCGCTCGAGACGAGTCCGTGGAGCAGGACGATGGCGGCGCCGCCGTCGCCGCCGTACCTGGCGTAGAGCGGCCCCGCCCCGTCACCGGGCAGCGTCGGGGGAGCCCAGTGGCTCACGGCGGCCGATTTGTGGTGGCGAGTCGCCCAGAGTGCAGGGCCGGCGGCAGCAAGGATCCCGGCCGCGATCGCTCTCATCGTCTCGGACGGTCGCAGCAAACGGGGACGCTCGGGCATGTTGTGTGCTGCTGTTCGGATCGAGTCACACCTCCATCATGGGATGAAACAGAGGACGGGGTCGTGACCTTGGCCTCTACAGCTGCTCGTGGGCGTGCAGGATGATTGACGTCGTGACCCGTTCAGCGATGGGTCGGATGTCGAAACCTCGAGGAGACCACGTGATGACCGCCGCCGTTTTGTTTGCTCAATCCGAGAACTGGGACCACATGAATGGCTGGGGTGGCGGCTGGATGTGGCTGTGGGGGGTTGCGATGATGACGCTCTTCGTTGTCCTCGTGGTGTGGCTGATTCGGGCCAGCACCGGAGCGAGCGGGCCAGAGGCAGCCCGGCCTCGCGATGCGGCCGAGCGAGGTCGGGAGATCCTGGCCGAGCGATACGCCAAGGGCGAGCTTTCAACCGAGGAGTACCGAGAACGCATCAGCGAGATGCGCTGACCGGTTCCACCGCCAGGCGCCCGAGGCAGTGGGACGGAGCATTCAGATTTCTACCTGCGTGCCGACCTCGAACACTTGGTTCGGTGGTAGATGAAAGAATCGGGCGGCGCTCGCCGCTCCCCGGTTGAGCAAGACGAAAAGCTCTTCTCGCGCCGGATGCATTCCGGGGGTCTGGCCGGCAGTGACCGTTTCGCGTCCGAGGAAGTACGTGATGTCGTCCGCAACGAGTGGGACGCCGTCCAATTTGATCAAGCTGAGTGCCGCTGGGATGTCGGGCTCGTCCATGAACCCGTAGCGGAGGCGAATTTGCACGATGCCGTTTCCCAGGCTGGTGCATCGAGCGCGTTTCTGTTCGGAAACGCGAGGTTGGTCGGTGACCTCGACCGACACGAGTGCGGTCGTCTGATGAAGGACCTTGTTGTGTTTCAGATTCGACAGGAGTGCGGGCGGTGCCGCGCCTGCGTCTTTGAACAGGTACACCGCAGTGCCCGGCACGCGATGCGTGTGCGATCTCATTACCTCGCGCACGACCGCCTTCATGGGTTGCTCGCCCCGCCGGATCCGGGCAGCAACAAGTTGGCGGCCCTTTCGCCACGTCGTCATCTGCGCCACGAGGACGACTCCGACGACTAGCGGGAACCAGCCGCCTGATGGGATCTTCGGGATGTTGGCTCCGAGAAACGCTGCGTCGACCACGAGGAAGGGGACGAGTGTGGCCAGCGCCCTGAAGGTCGACCACCCCCACCGGTCTTTGACGACTCGATAGAAGATGAGGGTCGTGATCAACATCGTTGTCGTGACGGCAATGCCGTAGGCCGAGGCCAGCGCGCTCGATGTTCGGAATGTGATCACAAGCCCGACACAGCCGACCATGAGCAGCCAGTTGACCAGAGGGACGAAGACTTGTCCGATGTGGTCAGGGGAGGTGTGGCGAATCGTCAGTCGTGGGAGGTAGTCGAGTTGCACTGCCTGGACGGTGAGTGAGAACGCACCCGAGATGAGTGCTTGTGACGCAATGACGGTCGCCAGGGTCGAGAGGACTGCCAGCGGGGTGATGCCCCACTGCGGTGCCATGTCATAGAACGGACTTCCGACTTCCGAGCGGCCGTCTGACAACAACGCTGCCTGGCCGAAGTAGTTGAGGAGAAGACCGGGTAGCACCAGGAGGTACCACGAGGTCTGGATCGCCCGTCGGCCGAAGTGGCCCATGTCGGCGTAGAGCGCCTCGCCACCGGTCACAACCAGGAAGATCGAGCCGAGAGCGATGAACGCCCGCCACGGTTCCTCAGCGAAGAAGGCCAGAGCGTATGTCGGTGAAACAGCCCGAAGGACTTCGGGCTGAGCGATGATTTGGCGCAGCCCCAGAAGGCCAAGCACGCTGAACCACACCACCATGATCGGGCTGAAGACCCGGGCGATCTTTGCAGTGCCCCGTGGCTGTACGGCGAACAGCGCGATGAGGATCCCGACCGATACGGGGATGACGAGTTTGGTGAACGCTGACGATGCGATCTCGAAGCCTTCAACGGCGGAAAGGACCGAGATGGCGGGGGTGATCAGACCGTCGCCGTAGAGCAGGGCTGTTCCGAAGACGCCGAGCGTGATCACGGCACCGCCGATCCGTGTCGGCGACTCTCCGGGCTTGGGCATGACCAAGGCGGTCAGGGCCAGGATGCCGCCCTCGCCGCTGTTGTCTGCTCGCATGACGAGAAACAGGTATTTCAACGAGATCACGACAAGTAAGGCCCAGAACACCACCGATGCGACGCCGTAGGCGTTGGTGCGCGTGACCTCGAGCCCGGCGTGTTCGAACGATTCCCGGAACGCGTAGATCGGGCTGGTGCCGATATCGCCAAAGACGATTCCCAGCGTCGCAAAGGCCAAGGCGCGTTGCCCGCTGAGCTGATGAGGCTTCTCGCTCATTCGTGATCCTCGCTACCAACGCCCAACTCGACAACCGGGCTCCGGTCGATGACGTCTCCGACGATCGTTTGATTCCGATTTCGGGCGAGTTCGAGGACCACGGGTAGCAACGAGATCCCGATGACGGCCACAATCGCCAGCTCGAAGTTGTCCCGAACGACTCGTGTGTCTCCGAAGAAGTAGCCGATCAACGTCACGCCGGCCCCCCACAACACGCCGCCGAAGATGTTGTAGGTCAGAAACGTCGAGTAGCGCATGGTCCCGATACCGGCGACGATCGGAGCGAACGTCCGAACAACGGGTACGAAGCGGGCGAGCACGATCGCCTTGGCGCCGTGCTGTTCGAAGAACGTTTCTGCCCGCACGACATGGTGTGGGTTGAACCATCGTGATCGTGGACGAGCGCTCAACGTGGGCCCGACTCTGCAGCCGAAGGCGTAGCCGACCTGGTCGCCCGCGATCGCCGAGAGGACCACAACTGGCACAACGAGCCAAATTGATGGCAGCCCCTCCGCGTTGGTCGCGGTCATGACTCCAGTGATGAACAGTAGCGAGTCGCCTGGCAGGAAGAACCCGATGAGGAGCCCGGACTCGGCGAAAACAATGGCCGCAACCAGGACCAGTCCGCCCTTTCCGATGAGCGACTCGGGCCCCAGAAAGCCAATCATTCCTATGAGAGCAATCATCGGGCCACGGGCACCAACGGGAAGGCATCGACGGGTGACAACGCCCGAATCACGTGTCGCAACATTGCAGCTCCTGCTTTCGGGCTCGGCGGATGCCGATTATCGACCCCATGGATTCATCCATGGCTCACGCGGTTCCAGCCCCGCTTCGTGAGCACTGCAGACGTTACTCTCGCACCCGCCGAAAACACTCGCAGCCCTTCAGCTTGCTTGCGACCGTCTGTTCGTGGCGTGCGCTGACCTCGGCCGACAAGGGCGGGCTTCAATCTGTAGTGCCATCGGGGGGAGTCGAACCCCATCTGCGACTCTGAAAGCCGCACCGCAACGCCGTAGCCCCGGCTGGCTCAGAAAGTCTACGGGTCGGATCGGCAATCCTCGAGCGATGTCGTTCTCCAGGTGATGGACGAATACGCTGCGACCCGTTGGCCAACACGGCTGGTGAACAACAGGAGAAGACCCCTTGAGCAATAGCGATCATGGTGTGCAGGCATGGCTGACAGCGTGATCGGGCAACACCCTCATGGAGCAACTGGTGCTTGAAACCTCGATGGTCGAGCGATCGGTCTCGGCCCACATCGAGGCCGATCTGACTTGTGGATCCGAGATCCTGATGGCCGTTGCCGTTGCCGCTGCGTACCAGCGCGCCGACGAAGTCCTCAGCGTGCAGCTCAACGGCTACGAGTGTGACGTCAGTGAGCTCTCCGCACCGCATGGTGGCCGGTTCCATCTACTTCAGGGGCTGGCCGCTGGAAGGCTTGTCATCGACTACAGCGTCAGGGTCACCGGCACTACCGAGCAAGCGTACGCCGATGATCTGGAGCGATTCCGGTACTTGCGCCCCAGCCGCTATTGCGAGTCGGATCGAATCGGACCGTCGGCGCAATCAGAATTCCAGGGACTTGATGGGTTCGGATTGGTCGATGCGGTCAGGACTTGGGTCAACCAGCACATCGCCTATGTCTTGGGGTCGTCCCGCCCAACAGATGGCGCCGTCACCACCTTCCTCGAGCGGCAAGGAGTGTGCCGCGACTTCGCTCACCTGACGGTTGCGCTCTTGCGAGCCAACCACCTCCCGGCTCGGGTCGTGTCCGTCTATGCCCCCGGCCTTTCACCGATGGATTTTCATTCCGTTGTCGAGGTATGCGTTGACGGCCTTTGGTACGTCATCGATTCGACCGGTATGGCCCCTCGCGCCTCCATGGTCCGAATTGCGACCGGAGTTGATGCGTCCGAGGCGGCTTTCTTGACGACGGTTGGCGGCAACCTCTCGCTGTCGTGGCTTCGGGTTGGGGCTGTTGCGTCACCCCAGATGCTGGCGGACGACGGGGCACTGACCTACGTGTGGTGACGCCACTCTGGTGAAGCGGCGATCCGGTTTCGCCCTGCTCAGCCGAGCCTGCTGACGTCGACAGAGACGTCGAGTTCGGCCTTTCCGCCGTTGCTGAATATCACGCCTCTCAGCGGTGCCACGTCGCCATAATCCCGACCCCATCCGGTGGTGATGTAGCGGTCGTTGACGAACTGATCATTGGTCGGATCGATCCCGATCCATCCGACCGTCGGGATCAAGGCAGACGCCCACGCATGAGACACGTCGGCGCCGACGACCTTCGGCCTTCCGACTGGTGGGTTGGTCTCGAGATAGCCGCTCACGTAGCAGGCCGGAAGTCCTTGGGCCCGGATACAGGCGACGGCGAGATGGGCGAAATCCTGGCAAACGCCGGCGCCGTGGGCGAAGAGATCAGCGACGGTGCTCGTGACCGTCGTGACCCCGGGGTTGAAGCGGAAGTCTCGATGGATGCGGCCGACGAGGTCGTGCAGGCATTCGACGACGGGCCGCCCGGCGGAGAATGATGGTTTGGCGTAGTCGCGGACCTGTTGCTCGAGACTGATTCGGGGCGAGGAGGTGACGTATTGGGCGGCGGTGATACGAGCCTCTCCCTCGAGTTCGTCCAATGCCGTGACGGCGGCGGCCAATGGTGTTTGATCGGCCTGCGCCAGAAGATTCGCCTCGTCGCTCACGTCGACTTCGCTCCGGGCTGTGATCCGGAGGACGTCATGGGGCTGCTCGACGGTGAAGTAGGAAACGCGATTACCGAAGAAATCGACTCGCTCCCTCATATCGCTGGGAACAGGGTCGACAGCGACCGTTGCGCTCAGGCACCGTTGGTCTGCGAACTCCCTCGGCAGCATGCACAGTTGTCCGTACGAGGACGAGACGCGTGACGCGTACCGGTAGGTGGTTTCGTGAACGACTGCGAACCGAGGCATCGTCAGACCTGCTCGGATTCGGTGAGGGAGCGCTGCGGCGGGAGCTGCGTGAAGCTTCGTTTCGCAATCTCGCTCGCCACGGTTCCGGCCCGTTCTCGCAGGTCATCGAGGTAGGTGATCAGCTCCAGGCGGGCGAGGTCTTCTCCTGATCTCGAGAGTGCTCCGGTGTCGGTGGAGCGGATGACGGTGAAAAGTTCGAGCAGCTCACGCTCTTCGGGTGATGGGCCACTGAGGTGTCGATTGCCGGGGAGGCCGGCCACGGCTTCGTCGAGTCGTTCCGCTTGATACCGCATCGAGCGGGGGTTTCCGGGGTCGGCGACGAGCAAGTCGAGCACGGTCTCCACCTGGGCCTTCGAGCGGTAACGGCGCCGGTACGTGATGATGCTCTCGGCCGCCATGAGGACCGACTCGAGTACGAGACTGTCGGTCTGGGAGTCTCGCTCGATCTGGAAGGCGGCCTTCAACAGCAGTGCCACGTGTTGGAATCGCTCGATTCGACGGCCGGCTTCCATGAAATGCCAACCCGCATCTCGCACCATCGACTCATGGGCGAGGCCCTGCAATGCCAGAAAGGATTGCAGAATCACGCTGAGGGTGCCTTGCACGACGTCTTGGCGCCCCACGGGCGTCAGCGACATGGTGTGGAGTTGCTTCTCGATCGTGCCGGTGAGTTGCCACGTGTCGATCGAGAGCTGGTCGCGAACCGCTTCTGCCGCGCTCAAGAAACGGGTGGCCGAATAGGCAAGCGATCCAGGTCGGCTGGCATCCACCGAGAGTGCGAACAACTCGTCGTCCGAGCGTTGGGGATTCGTGCTGTTGGTCGTTCGAGGGGTCGTGAAGGTGGTGATCGACAGCGTGTCGAGCAGCACCTGAACTGCAAGCTGGCCAGACGGGTTCGATGCGGTTTCACTGTTTCGCCGGTCGTGCACCACCCGGAGGAGTCGGGCAACTGACTCCGCCCGCTCGGCATAACGGCCGACCCAGAAGAGATTTTCGGCGGCCCGCTCGGACAAGGTGTCGACTGAGTCCGGATCGGATCGTGGAGGGCCACTTCGGAGCCAGAAATCCGATTGCAATTCTGGTTCGCTGGCCAACACCCACGTGTCTTTGGCGACGGCTCCCGCCTGGTTGGAGATCCGCTGCGAGGACTCGTCGGGAGCGACGCGAGTCAGTCCACCTGGCATGACGGCGAACGAACCGTCGCGAGCCACTGCGAACGTTCGGAGGATGGCCCGCCTCGGGCGGACGCCTTCGACCGTGAGGGTCGGAGCGGTGGACAGGGCGAGCGGCTCTTGAGCTACCCAGTTCGTGGGCTCGGCGAGAATCTGCTGCCGGAGGTCGTCTCGCTCGCTGGTTGACAGCATCGGACCGAACAGTGATCTGACCTGCCGATTGCCCGAGATCATCTTGCAGACGAGGCCGTCGAGATGATCGAGAACGAAGGCGAGGTCGGTCGACGACCCGCACCACCAGGTGGCGACGCCCGGCAGCTGTAGATCCTGGCCGAGAAGGGCCTGTGCCACGGCGGGAAGGAACGCATTGAGCGCCGGATTCTCGATGGCGCCGCTGCCGATCGTGTTGACCACCGCCACGTTTCCCCGTCGAATTGCCTCGAGGAGTCCCGGGACACCGAGACGGGACTCCGGACGCAGTTCGAGCGGGTCGCAGTAGTCGGCGTCGACTCGGCGGAGAATGACGTCGATCGGTTCCAGACGACCGGGCGCTCGGAGGAAAACCGAGCCGTTCTGAACGAGGAGATCCGAGCCCTCGACGAGGCTGAAGCCCATGTACGAAGCCAGGTATGCATGTTCGAAAGCAGTTTCGGAATGGATGCCGGGGCTGAGAACCACGATGCGTGGGTCGTCGCTGCGATGGGCCGCGATCGCCTGCAGGCCGGCCCGGAGGCTCCGGAAATAGGGCGCAACGTGATGAACCTGGGCGTCGCGGTACAGGCTCGGAAACACGCGGGAAAGTGCGACACGGTTCTCGAGCGCATATCCGGACCCGGACGGAGCCTGGGCGTGGTCGGCGAGAACTCGATAGGCTCCGCTCTCATCGCGGCCGAGATCCACCGCGTACGTGAAGAGTTGGCTCTGGTCGGCGAGGGCGATGCCGTCGCAGGCGCGGATGAAGCCGGGATGTTCGAAGACGAGCTGGGGCGGTATGACTCCCCGTTTCAGGAGTTTGCGTTCGCCGTAGACGTCTCGAAGGACGAGGTCGAGCAGCACGGCCCGCTGCACGATGCCCGTCTCGATCGCGGCCCATTCGGCCGATGACACGAGCATCGGGATGACATCGAGTTTCCACGGCTGTGTTTGATTCGATGAGTTGGCCCGATAGCTGGCGCCGTCAGCCTCCAGGAGGCGACCGATGTCGTTCTGGCGACTGCGAAGTTCCTCGACTCCGAGGGCCTCGATCGCGGGGCCGAGGTGGGCCCAATGTTCACGAAAGCTACGGCTCTCGTCGATTGCCTCGTCGCCCCCGCCCGAGCGGAGGCTGTAGCTGCCGAGCATTCCAGGGCTGAGTTGAGTGGTCAAGTTTCGTCACGCTCTGGCTACTCGTCGGAGGTCCAAAGTCAGAGGGTATTCGCGGTGGTCTCGAATGCGGAGTTCTTCGGGAATGACTCGACCGGGCGTGTGGCCCATGCGCTCGAAACGCGATTGTCGACGGCTTTCGGCTTCGTTGGCGTTGATGGGGAAGGAGTCGTATGACAGACCGCCTTCGTGTACGACGTGATACCGGCAACCACCGAGTGAGCGTTCCGACCAGAGGTCGATCAAGTCGAACGTGAGCGGCGCGTCGACTCCGAGCGTTGGGTGGAGCCCCGAAACCGGTTGCCAGGCCTTGAAGCGGATACCGGCGACGAACGTGCCGGGAACGTCGGTTGCAGTGAGCGGAACGACTGCGCCGTTGCAGGTGACCACATGCCGCCCGTCGGTGAGCCCGTCGACCTTGAGCTGGAGCCGTTCAACGGACGAATCGACGTAGCGGGCCGTGCCAGATGCGGTGACTTCCTCGCCGAGAACGTGCCACGGCTCGATGGCCCCTCGGAGCTCGAGGGTGACACCACTGACCGTCATGGTTCCGTGTCGAGGAAAACGGAACTCGACGAATGGGTCGAACCAGGCGGCGTCGAATTCGATGCCGTGGTTCACCAGATCTTGAACGACGTCTTCCATGTCGCGCTCCACGTACCAGGGCAAGAGATGCCGATCGTGGAGGGCAGTTCCCCAACGGACGGGTGGGCCCTTGTATGGGTCGTCCCAGCATCGGGTGACGAGGGCCCGAACGAGGAGAGCCTGCACCAACGCCATCTGGGGATGGGGTGGCATCTCGAACGAGCGAAGCTCGAGGAGGCCGAGTCGGCCCCGCTCGCCGTCGGGGCTGAACATCTTGTCGATGCAGAACTCAGAACGGTGCGTGTTTCCGGTGAGATCGACCAGGAGGTGGCGGAACAAGCGATCCACGATCCAAGGCGGTGCATCATCGCCCAGTCTGTCCACCTCATTGAAGGCTGTTTCGAGCTCGTAGAGATTGTCATCGCGAGCCTCGTCCACCCGCGGGGCCTGACTCGATGGTCCGATGAATCGGCCCGAGAACAAATACGAGAGAGATGGGTGGTGCTGCCAGAAGGTCAACAGGGAACGGAGCAGTGATGGTCGGCGAAGCAGTGGGCTGTCGGCCGGTGTGGCACCGCCGATCGTGACGTGATTCCCGCCACCGGTACCCGTGTGGGTGCCGTCGAGTTCGAATTTCTCGGTACCGAGGCGGCACTGATGAGCGTCTTCGCTGACGCCGTGGATGATTTGTGTGAGCTCCTGCCAGTTGGCCGCTGGAGGGACGTTGACCTCGATGACGCCCGGATCAGGGGCGATGACGAGGGTTCGCAGCCGGGGATCGCCGGGCAACGGATAACCCTCGATCACGACCGGCGTGTCGGTCGCTTCGGCCGTTGACTCGATGGCAGCCAGAAGCCTGATCGCAGCCTCGGCCGATTCGACGGGCGGAAGGAAGATGTGGAGGTTGCCGTTGCGGACCTCGACGCACAACGCAGTGACCGGGTTGTCGTCGCTGTCGTTGTCGTTGCTGTCGCTGCTGCCGGGGTTGGTGTGGGCGGTGTCGGTGGGGGTTTCGGCCGGGTCAGGCAGCGGATCGAGGCTTGCGAATGACGATGGCTCGGGCCGCGGAGCAGGAGATTCCCAACGCAGCGAGGCGAGTGGGAGGCGGTAACCCATGGGCGAATCGCCGGGAGTGAGGAAGATTCGCGATCGCCGCGTGGCCCAAGTCGAGGTGGACCATTCTGGGCCGTCGACGGTTGTCTGGTGCAGAGGCAGAATCCATCCGGCCGGGTCGGCGGCACGGGCATCGATTGTTTCGGTGAGGCGGCGGCGCTTCGCCTCGGTGGAGAGCTCGGGATTGGATGGATCGAGGTCGTCGCTTGGTGCGGGGCCGTCGGGAAGTATGGCCTCCTGCCACAGCGCGTGGAGCGGATCTTCCCAGCCTGCCAGCAGGGTGCTGTCTCCGACCCCGAGCGTTTGGGCCAACGTTCGGGCGAACAACTCAGCGCTCGGGCCGCCGATCAGCCCAGGCTTGCTGGGATCGGCCAGCAGGCCGAGGTTTCGCCACACCGGTATTCCGTCGGTTCTCCAGATCAGCGCCCGTTGCCAACGGGGGAGCGGCTCGCTCGGGTACCACTTGCCCTGACCGTGATGGACCACTCCGCCATCGGCGAAGCGCTTTTGCAGACGGTCGGACAACTCGCTGGCCAGGGCCCGTTTGCCCGGCCCATCGGCGAGGGTGTTCCACTCGTCGCTTTCCATGTCTTCGACCGAAACGAAGGTCGGCTCGCCGCCCATCGTGAGGCGAACGTCGCCGGCAACAAGTCGCCGGTCGACCTCCCGGCCGACCTCGTCGATCGCTTTCCACTGGTCCTCGGTGTAGGGCTTCGTGACGCGGGCGTCCTCGTGAATGCGGGTGACGGTGTTCGAGAAGTGAAATTGGACGGCCGCCGCCTCGACCAGGCCTGAGATCGGCGCTGCGGTCGCCGGTGTCGGTGTGGCCGCAAGCGGGATGTGCCCTTCACCGACGAACAGTCCGGAGGTGGGGTCGAGGCCGACCCATCCGGCACCAGGGAGGAAGACCTCGGTCCAGGCATGCAGGTCGGTGAAGTCATCGGTGGGGCCGGTCGGCCCTTCGAGCGGGGCGACGTCGGGCTTGAGCTGAACGAGATACCCGGAAACGAAGCGAGCCGCCAGCCCCAGCTGGCGGAAGGCGTGGACGAGTAGCCAAGCCGAGTCACGACACGACCCGACCGCTCGATTGAGCGTTGTTTCCGGCGACTGCACGCCCGGTTCCATCCGAACCGAGTATTCGATGTCGTTGGCAAGTCGCTGGTTGATCCCCACGAGGAAGTCGATCGTCCGGATCTTGGTCGTGCGATCGACATCGCCGAGCCACTTCGTCAGCGCGGGGTCGGCGGCTTCGGTTCGTAGGTATGGAGCGAGGTCGGCTTCGAGTGACGCCTCGTAAGTGAACGGGGCCTGCTCGGCGCTGGCTTCGAGAAAGAAGTCGAACGGGTTGACGACCGTCATGTCTGCGATCAGATCAACGGTGATCTGCAACCGTTTGGCCGGTTCGGGAAAGACCAATCTCGCTTGAAAGTTCCCGAACGGGTCTTGCTGCCAGTTCAGGAAGTGGGCCTCTGGTTCGACCCTCAGCGAATAGGCCTCGATGGGGGTGCGAGCGTGGGGTGCGGGCCGAAGACGAACGACGTGTGGGCCGAGACCGACCGGCCGATCGAACTCATAGGTGGTGATGTGTTGGAGTGCGACTCGAATCGTCACCTGCTCAAGCCACGACGGAGGCGTCGGCCGGAGCGAACCAGGATTGCTCGACGCAGTCATGAAGGCCGGCGATGGCCGCTTGGAGTTCATCAGCGAAGCGGTGCAATGACCCGTCGACCAAGGCTTCGATGTCAACGGACCGGAGCGTCTGTGTGATCGATGCGCAGGCGGCCATCGAAGGTTCATGGCCCGGGATTTCGAGCAGCCAGCGGGAGGCCTCGATCAAACAGCACTCTACGGTTCGTGGACACTTCGAATCGTGAATCAGAAAGGCCAGGATCGATTCGGCCGAACTCGCTCGGCCGTGCCGTCGGAACGCCTGGAGAGCGCTCACCGACCGCAAGGCGGCAGACCAACAGATCGCAGAATACGGAGCGAGCGCCGGATCGTCCTGGAGGGTCAGCACGCCGGCCTGCACGTCGAGAACTCGAGCCGTGAGATCAGCCCGTTCCAGATGGCGGCCAACCGTGAAGAAGCAGTACGCATCGTCGTGGCTCATTGTTTCGCCCAGAATGCCCGACAGCGTCTGGCAGCCTCGGATCACGGAAGTGAGCCATGCGCCGCGGGTTCGTCGATCGATGGCCTGGTCGGATGTTGCCTCGACGTGGTGGTAGAGCTCGGTCAGAACTTCGGCTGCCTCGATGGGCATGACGGCCCGAACAACCCGGAGGTTCCGGTGTACGGCACTGATCGAAGCACGAACCGAACTGGTGTTGGCCGCATTGGAGGCGAGGTGGCCGACAACGACCTCCTCGTTGACCTCCGGGTGGTGGTGCGAGAAGTCGGAGTCGACACCGACGACGGCGAGAAGCGGTGTCCAACCCATCGTGGCCGAGCTCGGCAAGTCGATGACGAGTTCAGAGTGGGTTTTGATCAGCCTGGCGGTGCCCTCGGCGCGTTCGAGGTATCGACCTGCCCAATAGGCAGCCTCGGCGGTCCGGGAGAGGAGCAAAGGGGATGGTGTCTCGTACATGGGGGTCCTATTGCTGCTGGAGTTGGTCGACTGCGGCCGAAGGTGGCTCGGCAACTCGAGTCTGGTGCTGACGCTGGCTTGGTTGGACGGAATCATCGACGATCCAGGTGTCTTTGCTCCCTCCGCCTTGGGAGCTGTTGACGATGAGCGAACCTTCACGGAGCGCCACTCGCGTCAGGCCGCCCACGGTGACATAAGGGTTGTCGCCCGAGAGGACGAAGGGGCGAAGGTCCACGTGTCGAGGGGCGATCTGGTCTCCGCAGATCGTGGGTGCTGTCGACAGCTTGAGAATCGGCTGAGCGATCCAGTTTCTCGGATCGGCCTCGATCTGACGCCGTAGATCATCGAGCTCGTCAGTTGTCGCCATCGAGCCGATCGTGACGCCTTTCCCTCCGGATTCATTCGCCGGTTTGCAGACGAGTGAGTCGAGGTTGGCGAGCACATGGCTTCGATGTACGGGATCCAGGCAACGCCAGGTGGGAACGTTTGCGATCTTGGGGTCTTCGTCGAGGTAGTAGCGAATGAGGTCGGGAACATAGGAATACACGACCTTGTCGTCGGCCACCCCGGCCCCCGGTGCGTTGGCGATTGCCACGTTTCCAGCCGCCCATGCGCTCATCATTCCGGCGGTCCCCAGCACCGAGTCGGGTCGGAAGACCTCCGGGTCGATGAACAGATCGTCGACCCGTCGATAGATCACGTCGACGCGAACCAATCCACCGACCGTTCGCATGTAGACCACGTTGTTCTCGACGACAAGGTCGGAGCCTTCTACCAGGTGGGCTCCCATGCGGCTCGCGAGCAGGACGTGTTCGTAGTAGGCCGAGTTGTAGATCCCCGGCGTGAGCACCGTGAGAACTGGTTCGACACCCGGTCGGGGCGACAATGCCTTGAGTTCCGAGGCGAGCCGGTCGGTGTAGTCATCCACCGGAAGAATGTCGAGATCTCGGAAGAGATCGGCAAAGACTCGCTTGCTGACCTGCCGATTCTCCAACATGTAGGACACGCCAGAGGGCACGCGAAGATTGTCCTCCAACACGAAGAATTCGCCGTGCTCATCTCGCACGAGGTCGCTGCCGCTGATGTGGGCCCACACGCCACCGGCAGGCGTGACGCCTTTGCATTCCGCTCGAAAGTTGACCGAGTCGGCGAGGAGTTCGCCGGGGAAAACGCCATCCGTGATGACCTTCTGATCGTGGTAGAGGTCTTCGATGAAGAGGTTGATCGCCCGCAAACGTTGGATCAGGCCCTCGGAAACGACTGACCATTCCTTGGCCGTGATGATTCTTGGTATGACATCGACCGGCCAATGCCGGTCGATACTGCCGTCATCGGTGTAAAGCGTGAAGGTGATTCCCATCGACCGCACTGCAGCCTCGGCGGCTCTCTGCCGTTCGAAGAGGCTCGATCCGATCGACCGCAAACGATCGATCACGTCGGCGCATCCGGCCTGCGGCGTGCCATCCGGCCGTAAGAGTTCGTCGTAGGTCTGGGCCGCGTCGTATCCATCCCAGGCAGAGAACATCAGCCCTTTGTAGTACGGCTTTGGGCAACGGCGCTGTTTTCGTTGTTGCGAGTGTGTGAACACATGGCCGCTCATCGAGTGTCGTGGACACTTCTGGAACAGTCCGCCAACCGGGCGCCGACCCTCACCACGTTGAAGACCTGGGTCCGGCTTGGTATCTCAACGGTGCAAGTGGGACCGCACCGTGGGTGCTTCATTGAGAATCATTTCCTCGAGCTCACAGATGTCGCGGCTCGGATCGAGCCCGATCTCGGCCAAATCCGTTCGCAGCTGTTGACAGGCTCGCAGTGCGTCGACACGTCGCCCATCGCGTGCCAGCGCCAGTATCAGCAGATACCAAAGCCGCTCCCGATACGGATTCTCGATGATCTCGGCTTCCAAACTGGCGATTGCCGAGGTGAGCCGACCGCAGCCCACATCGGCGTCGAGGCGGATCTCCGACGCGCCCAACCGCAGGGCCTCGAGGCGCCTTACCTCCGGTTCCAGGAACTGAGCGTCGCGTAGGTCCCCGAAGGGAGCACCTCGCCAGAGAGCCAGCGCTTTCGTGGCGAGAATTGCCGCCGTTGTCGAATCGTCGGCGAGTAGTGCCGCGGAAGCTTCGTTCGTCAAACGTTCGAACACGATTACGTCGACCTGGTCAGGATCGGCGGCGAGGCGGTACGAATGATCGACCAACTCGATGGCATCGCGGCCGAGGCGACCTCGCAATCGGGACACGATCGACTGGAGGGTGTCGAGCGCTGAGGCAGGCGCCTCATCTTCCCATATTGCGTCGACCAAGAAGTCGCTCGACACGGCATGGTTGAGAGCGACGGCGAGAGCGGTAAACACGAGGCGTTCGTGTCTTCCTCCGAGAAAGACTCGAATGCCTCCCACGCGCGCTTCGACGGGTCCGAGCAGGCCGATCTGCAGCGGTTCCAGTGCCTTGCTCACCTGCTCCCATTCCTTCCTCAAACGATGGCGGTGGTGGAACACGGATCCGACTAGGGCCGATCGGCCCGGCGCAGGCGACCTGCAGATCGCTCGCAGGTGGCTCGCATGAGACTCACAGGGTGGAAGCTGGAGGATCAGAACAGATTACAACAAGTGCAGAGCAGATCACAGGGTGCACTTCCGACGAACCTTTCTCCGGTGCCGTCGGGAGGGCAGAAAAAACAACGAGAGGGACTCTGATGACACTCACCAAGCAGCGCAAGTCAACGCAGGCACTCCGTGCCCGCCCTCGGCCACTCACGAGGCAGAAGACGGAACCGAAGCCGCACCGAATCGAGCCGCCGGCGGCTAGGCCGACGCTCATTCGTTGGCTTCCTTGGATGGCAGGCGTCGCATTCGTTGTCGCGACGACCGTCGTGATGGCGATCCTGATGACGACCGGCGACGATGTTGCAGAAACACCGGCGCCCAGTCTCATTGCACCGTTGGTTTCCGACATCGATCCTCACGTGAGCCCCGAAGTGCTGAGGGGCACTCCGTCGCTGGCCAACATCGATCCTCACGTGAGCCCCGAGATTCTCAGGGTTTCGTAGCTTCTGACATCTCCTCGTAGAGCCCGCAGGACTGGCGGCGCCACCCAGCAATGCTCGGCTGGGCGTCGCACAGATCCGCCGCGCCGATGGTTGTTCGGCCACCCGAGCCGGCTGGCGAGAGCGTCGATCGTGGCGGCGACTGGCCTTGGATGAGCGGTGAGCCACTCGGACGGGTTGAGGGGTGTGCCGTTGTTGCGAACTTCCAGAGCGGGGCACAGAGGCCGCAGGCTTCGGAGCCTGCTGAGTCTTCCTTGGAGCCCGCTGAGACCGTCTCAGCGGGCTCCAAGGAACCATCTGAGATACTCCGGTGATGCGAGTCCTGGTGGTCGAAGACGAAGTGAACATCGCCCGGGCACTCGAGATCGGGTTGCGATCTGAGGGCTTCGAGGTCGAGATCGAGCACACCGGCGATGCCGGTCTGTGGCGGGCTCGAGAGGGATCGAGAGGGATCGTTCGACGCGATCATCCTGGATCTGATGCTTCCGAAGATGAACGGCTACAAAGTGTGTGCTCAGCTCCGCAGCGAGGGAGACCGAACTCCGATCCTGATGCTCACCGCCAAGGACGGCGACTTCGATCAAGTCGAAGGGTTCGAAACCGGCGCCGATGACTACGTGACCAAGCCCTTTTCGTTCCCGATTCTGGTGGCCCGGCTGCGGGCCCTGATCCGGCGCGGCCCGGCCACGCGAGACCAGCAGCTCGCCCAAGGAGACCTCCGGCTCGACACGCAGACCGCCGAGGCCTGGCGGGCCGAGACACTGCTCGATCTCACGGCTCGGGAATTCCGTCTTCTGGAAGCGCTGCTGCAGGCCGGCGGGGCTGTGGTGAGTAAGCAGGAGCTACTGGATCGGGTCTGGGGCACAGACTTCCCCGGAAGCCCGAACATTGTCGAGGTGTATGTGCGGTACTTGCGTCAGAAGGTGGATGAGCCCTTCGATCGGCAGTCCATCACGACGGTCCGCGGCATTGGCTACCGGCTCATCGACGACCTCGGGGCGCCTCGATGATCGGGCGGCGGCTGCGCTCCACCCGAGGCCGGATCGCTGTGGTGACCCTGTTGACGTTCTCGCTGGTGGGTTTGGCGTTGTTCACGGTGCTCGACCTCACAGGGATCATCGACCGGGCCCAGGAAATGCAAGAGAACACGCTGCTCAATCACGAGCAGGAGCGAATCGCAGACGAGCTGGCGACGACGGGAACCGTGCAACCCCACGAGGGTCAAGTCCGAACGATCGTCGTGCCGGCGGGCAGTGTCGTCGGAATCGATTCATTCCCCGTCGAGGTCGAGACCGACACCCTTCCTCCGAGCACTGATCTATCTCCAGCTGGCCTCGACCCGGCGTTGTTCGACTCCTTCCGGGTCTTCTATCCGTTCCTTTCCCAGTCGGGTTGGAGGGTTTTCGAACAGCGCGACGCCAACTTCCTACCCATCCGGCCCGACAAGATCACCGTGCTGTCCGCAGTCACCGACGACCCAGTGATCGGGCCGCTTTCAGTGCGGGAATCCCTCCTCTTGACCATCCCCATCGGGTCGATCGTTCTTGCTGCCGTGTTTGCGCTCGTCGCTGGAACGGGTCTGCGGCCCGTGCGGAGGATGACGGTCGAAGCCGCCTCGATCGAGATCGGCGACCTCGACCGCCGACTTGCCGACCCGGGAACGGGAGACGAGCTCGATGAGCTCGCGGCCACACTCAACGGAATGCTGGATCGGGTCAGGCAAGGCGTCGCGACCGAGCGGCGCTTCGTGGCCGATGCCGCCCACGAACTCCGGTCTCCGATCGCAGCGAGTACTGCGCTGCTCGAGGTGGCACTAAGCACAAGTGATCTCGATTGGAGACTTGCCGCAGCATCAGTGCTCGACGAGCAGCGTCGGCTCGCGGCGTTGGTCGACGATCTCGTTCTCCTCGCCCGCCTCGATGACGCAGGCAGAGCAACCGAAACAAACGAGGCGGTGATGGTCGACGACATCGTCGTCACCGAGACATCACGCCCATTCACTGCCGCGATCGAAGTCGTCCACATCGAACCCGTTGCCGTCAACGCCGACCGCCGGTCGCTCGAGCGGGTCGTCCGCAATCTGCTGTCCAACGCCGATCGGCATGCCGCCAGCCGGATCGAGGTGCAGCTCGAGACCCATCGAGGTAGCGCCGTTCTGCACGTCGACGACGACGGACCCGGCATCCCCGTCGAGGAGAGGGAGCGGATCTTCGAGCGATTCGCTCGTCTCGACGACGCCCGAGGCCGCGACGCCGGCGGGTCCGGCATCGGACTCGCCATCGTGAAACAGGTCGCCGAATTCCACGGCGGCACCGTCATCGCTACCGACAGCCCCCTCGGTGGCGCACGTCTCACCGTGACCCTTCCCCTTTCAACGCTCACCACCTGAGCGACTTCACCCTGGAGTGTTCCACCCATGGTCATCCTTCAAGCGCGGCCGGTTCTGCTCGTCGCGACCATCGTCTGGGTTCTATGGCGGGCACTGCTCTGGCGTCGCCGCACGTCGACGAACGTCGCCCGAGAGGTTGTCGTCGCAGCAACATTCCTCTGGTCGCTCGTCATCGTGAAGCTGACGTTCTTCCCGCTGACGATCATCTTCTACGACTGGCATGGATCCTCGAACCTGATCCCATTCGCGAGCATCGCCCAGTTGGTCCGCGAGACTCCGCCCGTGTTCGCCTTCGAGAACATCGTCGGAAACCTTCTGCTCTTCGCTCCGCTCGGTGTTCTCCTGCCGCTCCTGTTCAACCGGCTCGAACGACCATCGGCGTTGTTGTGGCGGGCTGGAGCCATCTCGCTGCTGATCGAGGGCACCCAGTTCATCACCAGGGCCCGGGCGGTTGACATCGACGATGTCATTCTCAACACCACTGGAGCCATGATCGGCCTGGGCTTCTACGCCGTCGGTGCCTCGCTCGTGAAACGAGCACCGGAGGATCGGCGACTCCATGCACGGCTCGCGTCCGGTGTCCCCGGTGAGCCGCTACTCGCCGCTGCCGTTCCATTCCTCATCACTGCCGCCATCACCATTCCCATGATGATGTCCACGATCGTGGGGCAGACCCTGGGAGATGGTCCCGACGGCATCGAAGCGACCGCGCTCGCGGCCTTGACATCCAGCGACGTGTCTGATGCACAGGTTGTCGCCCGCAGCGACATCGAGGGCCACACCTTCATTCTCGTCGCCACGGATGGTTCGGCGGGGAACGAGCTGAGCCGGTCGGAATTCAAGAAGGTTTTTCCCGGTCGCTACACCTGGATCGGCACCGGTGGCACCAACTCAGATGGCCCCGGCTCCAACTATCAAAGCTCGATCACATCGTTCAACCCGTCGGCGGGTGAACAGCCGCTCGTCGTGGCTTGGGGGAGTAACGCCGACAAGGCCACATCGGTGCATATCACCGGCAACGGAGTGAACACTGTCCTGCCGCTCGAGCCTGGCTCGCACTTCGTGGTCGGCACCGAGTTCGAGTATGACGAAACCGTCGGCATCCTCGACGAGTTCGAATTCGCCTTCATGACCGACGACGGCACGGTCCCGGGATTCTCGCGAGTGGGCCAATAGCGGCCAACCCTCCGGCTCTTGGTGCCGGCTTGCTCGGGAGCACTGAGGCCCGAGGATTTTCGTGGTCAGGGACCGGACACGAGGTTCCAGAGCAGGATCTCTTCCGATGTCGGGTCCCGTTGGACGTATGAGCCGTCGACCAGGTCGGCGCACTGACCGATCGAGCGGCTCACGCTGGGTGCATCCGTGAGGGACCTGCCCTGGGCCTCGAAGCAGAAGGTGTTGGCCGGCAGAGTCTCGTACGAGCCGAAGATCAGGCGTTCTCCAAGCGGCGGCGACGGCAACGGATAGACCCAGATAGACGTGGAACCGTTGATCGAAAAGGCCTCGGTGGAATACCCGTAGATCTGTATGCCGTCGGAGGCTTCGCTTCCGGCAACGGCGCTGAAGGTGATCGAGCAGCGACTCGAGCCGCAGGTCGAGGAATCAATCGTCACGTCGGTTGGACGATTGGCTCGCCGAATAACCGGCGAGGAGAGTTGTGCTTGGGCGGTCCCACCGAGGGGTGTATGGAGGAACACGACCGGCCGACAGTCATCGTTGTCGACGGCGACATCGACGGTGATGCTGAATCCGTCGTCGAGGGGTCCGCGATACAGCACCAGGGGTTCGGCGGGGACCGGCGGATTCATGAGTCGGCACTGGGCGGTGGAATGCAACGAGATGGTGGCCAGACGAGCGATCCCTGGCCTGTCGGTCCCAACAGTCACGGTAAGGGTGAAGGACTCATCGCTAGCGAAGGGCCGAACTGGGGGATCGATGGCGAGGGTGTATTGAAGCGGCCAGTCGATCACGCGGTCGATCACGGCCAAGGCGAGTAGGTCGCCCTCGGCCGTGCGATAGGCGACGTAGCCATGGATCGGCACTGTTTTATCGGCCGAGACCGCCGACGCCAACATGGTGTCTCGCCCGTTCATGAACACGGGGCCGCCGCCTTGTGAGTCGGGCGTGATCAAGCTTCCCCAGAAGATGCGGTCGTCGCCGGCCTGCAACTGCACGTCGATGACAATGCCCAACTGATCCTGCAAGGAGGCGGCGTAGTCCTCGCCATCACAGCTGGTTGGAACCGAAATTGATACATCGCCATCGGAGGGCAGGGATACGTCTCCGATCGAGTATCGGAATCCGAGTCCCTTCTCGCCGCTGAGCTCGATGTCAGCGGGATCAAGGATGCAAACGTCGGGCCCGACGCTGGGGACAGCGGGAACCGGTGGGTTGGTGCCGTTCACCGGAAGGAACTGATCGATGACATAGAAAGCGATCTCTCGATCGGACGAATCGAGAAGGGAGATTCGTCCACTGACGCCGAGCAATCCGTCAGCCCCTGCTACGTCGGCCGGCATGAGAAGAGTGGTGCTCGAGTGGGTCACCGCGTCGTCGTAGGACCAGGTCGCGTCGTCGCTTCCGTTCGGGACGTAAGGCTCGGCTTCGATGGTGAGATCCCCCTCGGAACGAACGACCGTGGCGATCTTTTCTGGGTCGCAGGGACCGCTGTGAGTGAAGTAGGCCGTCACTCTGGATTCTGCCGGCGCCGAGAAGGTGGCATGGGCTTGGCTGTAATCGAGCGTCAGCTGGCAAGGACCTTCAGCATCCGCTGGAGTGGGTTCCGGATCGGGGCTGGGTTCCGGATCGGGGC